>NZ_JBHWAQ010000079.1:0-12519 GCF_042743475.1 Streptomyces sp. NPDC059534 | reverse complement strand
GCGCCGGCGCGGCGGCCGGAGCCGGAGCGGTCGCGGCGGCCGCCGGGGCGGGCGCATCCGGGGCGACGCCGGGGGCCTCGCACTCGGCCAGGGCGGCGAGGACGCCCTCGGCGTACTTGGTGAGCTTGGCCTCGCCGACGCCGCCGACGGTGCCGAGCTCCTGCACCGTGGCGGGGAAGAGGGTGGCGATCTCGCGCAGGGTCGCGTCGTGGAAGACGACGTACGCCGGTACGCCCTGCTCGCGCGCGGTCGCGGCCCGCCAGGCGCGGAGGGCCTCGAAGACCGGGACGGCGGCTTCCGGCAGGTCGACCGGCACTCGGGCGCCCTTGCCCGAGCGCGCTCCGGACTCCTTCCGGGACGGGGCGGCGGCCTTCTCCTTGCGCAGGGCGACGGTGTGGTGTCCGCCGAGCACCTCGCCGCTCCGCTCGGTCAGGACGAGCGTCCCGTAGTCGCCCTCCACCGCGAGCAGCCCCTGGGCGAGCAGCTGGCGGACGACGCCGCGCCACTCCGCGGTGCCCAGGTCGGCGCCGACGCCGAACACCGAGAGGGTGTCGTGGTCGAACTGGATGACCTTGGCGGTCCGCTTGCCCTGGAGGATGTCGATGATCTGGCCGGCGCCGAACTTCTGGCGCCGCTCCTTGGACAGCCGCCAGATCGTGGACAGCAGCTTCTGGGCCGCGACCGTGCCGTCCCAGGACTCGGCCGGCGTCAGACAGGTGTCGCAGTTGCCGCACGGCTCGCCCGACTGCCCGAAGTAGGCGAGGAGCCGTACCCGGCGGCAGTCCACCGTCTCGCACAGGGCGAGCATGGCGTCCAGGTGCATGCCGAGTCCGCGGCGGTGCGCCTCGTCTCCCTCGGAGCCGTCGATGAGCTTGCGCTGCTGGACGACGTCCTGGAGGCCGTACGCCAGCCACGCCGTGGCCGGCTCTCCGTCGCGGCCGGCGCGGCCGGTCTCCTGGTAGTAGCCCTCGACGGACTTCGGCAGGTCCAGGTGGGCGACGAACCGCACGTCCGGCTTGTCGATGCCCATGCCGAAGGCGATCGTCGCGACCACCACGACGCCGTCCTCCCGCAGGAAGCGGGACTGGTTGGCGGCCCGCGTCCGGGCGTCCATGCCGGCGTGGTACGGCACGGCGTCGATGCCGTGCTCCACGAGGGAGGCGGCGGTCTTCTCCACCGAGGACCGCGAGAGGCAGTAGACGACGCCGGCGTCCCCGGCGTGCTCGGTCCGGATCAGGTCGAGCAGCTGCTTGAGCGGGTTGTTCTTGGGGACGATGCGGTACTGGATGTTGGGCCGGTCGAAGCCGGCGACGAAGTGCCGGGCGTCCTCCAGTCCGAGCCGTGCCGCGATCTCGGCGTGGGTGGCCTCCGTCGCCGTCGCCGTCAGCGCGATCCGGGGGACCTTCGGCCACCGCTCGTGCAGCATCGACAGGGCGAGGTAGTCGGGCCGGAAGTCGTGGCCCCACTGGGCGACGCAGTGCGCCTCGTCGATCGCGAAGAGCGACACCTTGCCCCGGTCGAGGAGCCGCTGGGTGCCCTCGGTCCGCAGGCGCTCGGGGGCGAGGTAGAGCAGGTCCAGCTCGTCGGCGAGGAACGCCTGCTCGACGGCCTGCCGCTCGTAGGGGTCCTGCGTCGAGTTGAGGAATCCGGCCCGCACCCCGAGCGCCCTGAGCGCGTCCACCTGGTCCTGCATCAGCGCGATGAGCGGCGAGATCACCACGCCCGTGCCGTCCCTGACCAGCGCCGGGATCTGGTAGCACAGCGACTTGCCGCCGCCGGTCGGCATCAGGACGAGCGCGTCGCCGCCGCCGACGACCTGCTCGATGATCTCCTGCTGCTCACCCCGGAAGGAGCTGTAGCCGAAGACGCGGTGAAGCACCCGCGCGGCGTCGGAGATCTCGGTGGATTCGTCGGAAAGGACCATTCCCGAAGCCTAGCCGCCCGCACCGACACCCCGGTGCCGTCCGCCGGGACCTGTGGACAACGGAGGTCCGGAGGCAACTGCGCGGGCCGTCCTTACGTCCTTACGTACGGCACGCGTCGGCCGATCCGACGCCCACGGACCGGGTACGGACCGGGGAACGCGACCAGCGGACAGGACACGCGATGAGCGACAAGGCCCGGACCCTCTTCGACGCGCTCGACCTCGACCAGGACGGCACGCTGACGCGGGCCGAGGTCATCAGCGCCCTGCGGGCCAAGGGGCCCACCCTCGCGGCGCAGGGGGTGATCCCCGTCTGGGGGGTCGGGGGCGACGACGACGCCTCGGCGCTGTTCGACGAGGCGGACCGGAACGGCGACCGCGTGCTGACCTTCGACGAGTTCGCCGCCCTGGTGAACCGCCGCTTCGGCTGGGCGCCCGCCTCGTAACCGCCGGTCGGCTGCCGCCGCCGACTACCGGGCGGACGGCCCGCGCGCCCCTACGCTCCTGGCTCACCTCCCCAGAGAGCAGGAGTACGCCATGGAGAACCCGACCCGTAAGGTGGCCGCGGCCGGAGCGGCCGCGCTGCTGGCCGCCGGCCTCGTCGTCACGGGCGCCGGAGCGGCGGCCGCGTCGGACGGCAAGGCCGAGCGCATCACGTCGACGTCCCAGCTCAAGGACGGCATCCTGCGCGCCGCCGCCCTCGACCGGGAGTCCGGGGCGGAGCCGCTGAGCCGGAGCGTCGGCGGCCGGGTCGCGGGGCTGGGCATCCAGTCCGGCAGCTGCTGAGCCGGGGGTGGCCACCGTGGGCGGGGACGCGTCCCCGCAGACCTGGTGCCCCAGCGGCGAGGCGCACGCGCCCGAGTCCGTCGTCCTGGGCGTGCGGTCCGGGCAGGACGGCCGTGTGGTGTACCTGGCCGATCCCGTACCGGCGTCCGAGGCCCTCGCCGAGGTGCCGGAGGGCATCGAGCCGCGCCGGATCCTGCGCTTCGCCTCGCACTGCGTCAGCAGCTGCGTGAACCGCAGGGGCGACGACTGCACGCTCGTGGAGCGGGTGCTGTACCGGCCGGCCGCGCAGGAGGACGCCCCCGTCCCGCGGTGTCACCTCCGGGCGCGGTGCCAGTGGTGGCAGCAGACCGGGGTGGCCGCGTGCGCGCGCTGCCCCGCGGTGTCCACCCGGCATCTCGCCGACGACACCCTGGCCGAGCTGGTGGCCGATCCGGCCACGACGCAGGAGCAGCTCGACGAGTGGATCGCGGCGGCCGGCTGATCGCCGCCGCGTCGCGCACACGAGGAAGGTCCCCGGACGTGTCGTCCGGGGACCTTCCTCGTGTGCGCGGCCCCGCGGGCCCTCGCGTGCGGGGCCCGCGGGTGCGTTCACGCGCGGTCCGGCGGGTCGCCGCGGATGTCGCGCTCGGACAGGCGGTTCACCCGGGGGGACGGCGTGGTCAGCTCGCCGTGGACGGCCACCGCCGCCGCGTAACCGCGGTCGACGGGGATGTCGAGCAGGGTCCAGCCGGCGGGGGGCAGGGCGCCGTCGGGACTGCCGGAGCCCACGTAGTCGGCGGCCGGATCACGGCCGAGACCGGTGCCCAGGCCCTTGAGGTACGCCTCCTTGCGGGTCCACAGCCGGGCCAGCGCCCTGGGCCGGCGCGGGGGTGGCAGCGCCTCGATCTCGCGCTGTTCGGCGGGGTGGAGCATGGCGGCGAGTTCCGCGGCGCCGCCCGGGTCGGCGACCAGGTCGACGTCGACGCCGATGGGCGCGACCGCCGTCCCCACCAGGACGAGGTCGCCCCGGTGGGAGAGCGAGAAGTGCAGTCCGCGCGTGGCGCCGAGGACGGTGGGCCGTCCGTGCGGGCCGCCGCAGCACGGGCAGGTCTCCCGGCCGTAGCGGATGTCCTGCGGAAGCATGTCGAGGTAGGTGCCCAGCAGGCGGCGCAGTGCCAGATGGGCGGCGGTGAAGCGGACCCGGTCCTCCGCGTACGCCAGTCCGGCGGCGCGCTGCCGCTCGGTGGCGTCCAGTACGGCCGTGTCGAGGCCGGTGCCCCGGGCGTCGGAGACCCGGAGCAGCCACAGGTCGAGGGACCCGGGCCGCGGCAGGTCGCGCGGCGGTGGCGCGGGTGCGGGCAGCAGGGTGCCGCTCGCTGAACTCCTGGAACCGCTTCTGGGATCACTCACGGGACCCCTCCTGTTCGGTGACGGATGCGCGGACGCGGTGGGCCGTCGGGACGGATCAGCCTTGTTCGGGGGTTGCGTACCGGGATGCCCGCCGTCGGGTCGCGGCGGGCTCCTCGGACTTCTCGGGCGCCTCGGACGCCGCCGGCGTGGCCGGCTCCGGGGACGCGGCGGCCGCGGCGGGCACGAGGGCCGCCACGGGCTCGGGGGGCTCGGCGGGGTCGCCGGGCGGTTCGGTGGGCAGGTCGCGCCGGGCGCGCAGCGGGCCGGCGAGGAGGAGCACGGAGCTGACCGCGAGGCCGCCGGTGAGCAGCCAGAGCGCGGGCCGCAGTCCGAGCACGCCGCCGAGCGCGCCGCCGAGGAGCGAACCGATGGGAATGGCGCCGAAGTTGGCGACGGACACGCTCGCCGTGATCCGGCCGAGGAGCTGCGGCGGGCAGTACTGCTGGCGGAACGCGCCCTGGATGACGTTGGCGGAGACCACGCCGAGGGCGAGGACGGCGCCGCCGAGGGGCAGCAGGACGACCCGCCATCCCGGTTCGGCGAGCGGGATGAGCAGGCCGAAGGGGGCGGTGGCGAACTTGCAGAGGATCATGCCGCGGGCGGTGCCGAGGCGTCGGGCGATCGGGGTGGCGACGACGGCGCCGAGCAGGCCGCCGACGCTGCTGCCGGCGAGGAGCCAGCCGACGGCGGCCTCGCCGACGTGGAGTTCGCGGACGAGGAACACGGTGAGGATGGCCTGGTAGCCGGTGAGCAGCAGGTTGGTGACGGTGCCGTAGGTGGTGAGGACGCGCAGGTACGGGTCGCGCACGGTGTGCCGCAGGCCCTCCGCGACGTCCTGGCGCAGCGCGGTGGGCCGCTCGGGCTTCCTGGGTGGCGGTTCGGTGGCGCGGATGCCCAGCAGGCACAGGGTGGAGGCCAGGAACGTCGCCGCGTCGGCGAGGAGTCCGGTGACCGCGCCGAACACCCCGGCCAGGACGCCGCCGCCGCCGAGTCCGGCGAGCTGTGCGGCCGATTCGCTGCCCTGGAGTTTAGCGTTCGCCTCGGTGAGGTGTTCGCGGCTGACGACGAACGGCAGGTAGACCCGGTAGGCGATGGAGAAGAAGACGTTGGCGAGGCCGGTGAGCAGGGAGACGACGAGCAGCTGGGTCATGGTCAGCACGTCGAGCCAGGCGGCGGCCGGCACGCTGAGCAGGAGGACGAGCGAGGCGACGTTGCAGGCCACCATGAGCGGGCGGCGCGGCAGCCGGTCCACCCAGGCCCCGGCCGGCAGGCCGACCAGGAGCCAGGGGAGCCAGGCGGCGGCGGCCAGGGCGCTGACCCAGAAGGTGCTCGCGTCCAGGGTGACCACGGCCACCAGCGGCATGGCGACGCCGGTGATGTTGCTGCCGAAGCGGCTGGTGGTCTCGCCCGCCCACAGCAGCCGGAAGTCGCGCTGCCGCAGCAGCCCGGACCGGCGGCCCCCGCTCATCGGTCGGCCACCACCTTGGCGACGGCGGTGTCGAGCCGCTCGGCGGCGTCGGTCCAGCGGGCCCGCCGGGCGGCCGACTCGGTGGTGAGGAGGGCCAGTTCGGCGCGTGCCCGGGCCAGGGCCTCGGTCTGCGCGGGGCCGCCGGGGCCGCCGCCGTGGGCGCAGGCGGCGGCCACGGTCCCGGGGTCGAGCCAGTCGGCCGGGTATCCGGCGGCGGCGGTGGCCACGGCGGGGTGCGAGCGGGCGGCCTCGGACAGGGGTGCGCCGCTGTCGAGGGCGGCGAGGACGGTCTCGCCGACCAGGTGGTGGGCCGTACGGAAGGGGGTGCCGTCGACGACGAGGCGTTCGGCGAGGTAGGTCGCCGAGGTGAGGCCCTCCCGCGCGCGCTCGCGCATCCGTTCCCGGTCGGGTTCCGCTCCGGCGACGACGAGCCGGAGCAGGGTGACCGCCTGGGTGGTGTCGGCGAGGCCGGGCCACAGGTGGCGTACGGCCTCGGTGCCGACGGCGATGGCGTTGGTGTAGCCGGCGGTGGACATGGACGCGGCGGCGCCGGTGAATCCGGCGAGGGCGGCCGTCGAACGGCCCTGGATGTGTTCGAGCAGGAAGGGGTTGCGCTTCTGCGGCATCATCGAGCTGGATCCGACCAGGTCGTCGGCCATCCGCAGCAGCCCGAACTCCTCCGTGGTCCACCAGGTGAGGTCGCGGGCCACCCGGGCCAGGAGCACTCCGAGGACGGCGGCGGACGAGAGCATCCGCAGCACGAAGTCGCGGGAGGCGACGGCGTCGACGGAGTTGGGCGCGGCGGCGGTGAAGCCGAGGAGGTCGGCGGTGCGGGCCGGGTCGACGGGTACGGAGGTGCCGCCGACGGCGCCCGCGCCGAGCGGGTTGACGTCGATCTCCCGTCCGGCGTCGAGGAGTCCCGCCAGGGAGCGCAGCACGGCGCCGGCGGTGCCGGTGAGGTAGTGGCCGTAGCTGATGGGCACGGCGGGCTGGCCGTGGGTGTAGGCGGGCATGGTGACGTCCTGGTACTCCTCGCCCTTGTCGAGGAGTACCTGCGCCAGTGCGGCCACTTCGTCGAGCAGTTCGGCGTAGGGGCCGCGCACCTTGAGCCGTACGGTGGTGGCGTTGAGGTCGTTGCGGGAGCGCCCGGTGTGCAGCACGCCGCCGGTCTGCTGGCCGAGGCGATCGACGAGCCAGCCCTCGTACGCCAGGTACAGGCCGCGGGGCATGGGGCGGTCGCGGACCGGGGCGAAGTCGTCGGCGCGCAGGGCGTCGACGGTGTCGAGGAGCGTGCCGGCGCGGGCGGCGTCGACGATGCCGCTCTCGGTGAGCATCACCAGGTGGGCCCGGTCGACCTCGCTGATCAGCCGTAGTTCGCCGCCGACGGGGTCGCCGCCGTCCGGCCGGTACTGGTCGTAGACGATGCGGTGGGCGCGCGGGTCGAGTCCGGTGCGCAGCCGCCCGGTGTCGACGCCGGCGATCCGCTCGCCGCCGGTGGCGGGCGCGCCTCCGTCGTCGCTGACGCCGGTCATACCGACAGCACCTCCCTGGCGGCGGTGGGGGCCGGCGCGGCCACCACGGGCTCGAGTGCGGTGGCCAGTCCGTGGGCGAGGGCGGTCTCGGCCGCCTCCGCGGTCCGTTCGGGGGTCGCCCCGGCGGTGATGACGTGGCCCACCCGGCCGCGGAAGTCCTCGGCGGGTTCGACGCGGGTGCCGGACGGCCGGTAGAGGGCGGCGTCGACGACGCCGGGGACGGCCCGGGCGGCCGACTCGGCGACGGTGACGTCGGCGAGGACGCTGTCGGTGACGGCCGTGAGGAACCGGATCGAGGCCGCTCCGGCGGCGTCCGCGGCGGGGCGGGTGAGGTCGACGTCCTCGCCCAGCGCGGCCCGTACCTGGGCGCCGACCAGGTCGATGCCGCGGGCCCGGCGCACGAGTTCCGGGATCATGCCGCCGGCCAGCCGCGGGTTGACCTCGATGACGCGGGCGACGTCGCCGTCGAGCCGGAGCTCGACGTGGGCGGCGCCCCAGCCGAGGCCGAGGGCCTTGACGGCGTGCACGGCGCTGTCGACGAGCGCGGCGGCCTGGGCGGCCGGCAGGAGCGCGGGCACGTCGTGCCCGGTCTCGACGAACACGGGCGGCGCGCCGACGTGCTTGGCGACGGTGACGACGGCGTCCTCGCCGAAGACCTCGACGGAGAACTCGCGGCCCGTCAGGTACTGCTCGACGAGTACGACGCCGGGGGTGCTCAGGCCGCGTTCGTTGACCGTGGCGGCCAGCAGGCCGGCGGCGTGTTCGGCGACCTCGTCCCGGTCGCGGCAGAGGCGTACGCCCAGGCTTCCGGAGCCCTGCACCGGCTTGACGACGACCGGGCCGCCGAGCCACTGGGCGGCGGCGAGCGCCTCGGCGACGTCGCCGACCGCCGAGAAGCGGGGGACGGGCACCCCGGCGGCGGCCAGGGTGCGGCGCTGGAGGGACTTGTCGCGGCAGGCCCGGACGGCGTCGGCGGACGGGCCGTGCAGTCCGAGCCGCCGGGCGAGTCCGGCGGCGGTGGCCACGTAGTACTCGGAGCTGGAGAGCACTCCGGCGATCGGCGCACCGGCGGCGAGGGCGGTCACGGCGGCCCACAGGGCGTCGGCGTCCGCGGTGTCGACGACGACGGTGCGCAGGTCGTCCTCGGCGGCGTACGGGTAGCGGGCGGGGTCGGCGGCGAGCAGGACCGGCTCGGCCCCGAACGCGCGGGCCCGCTGGGCGAACTGGCGTCCCGTGCCGGTGGTGTTGGACTCGACGAGGAGCAGCAGGTGGGTGCTCATGCCTGGACCTCCGGCGTCATCACGTCGTCGAGGCCGCGGCGGGCCCACACCAGGCGGGTCCAGGAGGACGGGGCGTCCAGCGGGTGGTCGACGGTGACCGGGCCGCCGACGGTGGGGGCCGGTTCGATGCCCTGCTCGCGGAGCCAGTCGGCGTGGTAGACGGTGGACTGGTAGCGGTAGCCCTCGTCGGGCAGCACCATGACGACCTTGCTGCCCGGGTTGCGGGCGGCCCACCAGGCGGCGACCTGGAAGGAGGCGCCGCTGGTCGGGCCCATGAACAGGCCGTGGTTGCGGAAGAGTTCGTGGGTGGCGTGGAACGCCTCGGGGGCGGTGACCCAGTGCACCTCGTCGTAGGCGCTGTGCTTCACGTTGCCGGGGTGGATGCTGCTGCCGAGGCCGCGCAGGGTGCGCGGACCGTCGGGGCTGCCGAAGATGATGGACCCGTGGGTGTCCACGCCGACGAGGTGCAGGGCCGGGTCGGCGGGGCGCAGGGCGGCGGCGAGGCCGCCGGTGGAGCCGCCGGAGCCGACCGGGCCGACCAGGCAGTCCACGGAGCCGACGGTCTCCCCGATGAGGTCGGCGACCACGGCGTAGGCCCCGGGGTTGTCCGGGTTGTCGTACTGCCCGGGGACGAAGCTGTCGGGGTGGAGCCGCTGGAGTTCCGCGACGCGGGCGAGGCGGGCGCCCTGGATGCCGCCGCTCTGGCCGGCGTACTCGACGATCTCGACGGTGGCGCCGAGCATTTCGAGGCGGTTGCGCAGGTCGCGGTCGATGGCGGAGTCGCCGACGATGGTCAGGTCGTAGCCGCGCAGCCGGCAGACCATCGCCAGGCCGAGCGCGAAGGTGCCGGAGGAGGTCTCGATGACGCGGGTGCCGGGCCGCAGCAGTCCGGCGGCCTCGGCGCGGTCGACGATGTAGCGCGCGGGCAGCAGCTTCATCAGGCTGAACGCGGCCGCGTAGAGGTTGTCGGTCACCTGGATGATGCGGGGCAGTTCGGTGGCGTCCACCACCGAGTCGTGCAGCTTGACGGCGCCCGCGATCGTGGTCGTAGTCATGTCAGTCACCCGTCGTGAAGATCCACTGCTCGTGGATGCCGATGTTGTGCAGCAGTCGCTGGGCGTGCTCGGTGCGGGCGTCGACCTCGGGGTCGTCGCGGTCGTAGAGCAGCCCGGCGATGTCCCCGCTGTGCGCGGTCTGGATGCCGAGGGCGCCGGTCTCGCGGACGATGGTCCGCAGGCCGTCGAGGCGCGGGATGGGCAGGTGGCGCTGGTTGATGTCGGTGCTGGCGGTGGCGACGGCCCCGACGAGGGCGACGTCCTTGGTGTGGATGGCCTCGCGCAGCATCACCTGGAGCTCGGCGAAGAGTTCCAGTTCCGCGCTGCCGTACTCGGCGGGCGGGAAGGCCAGCGTGTCGATGCCCCTGCCCTCGTTCTCGGGCCGCGAGCCGAAGCCGAGCACCCGCACCGCGGGCATGCGGTACCCGAAGTCCTCGATGACCTTGCCCTCGCGCTGGGCGAACAGGACCGAGCTCTCGTTGAACATCAGGGAGTCGGACGCCGTCTCGGCGCGCACCGCGATCCGTGCGATCTCCTCGGCGGGCAGCGGGCTCACCAGGGCGTCCTGTACGGCCCAGACCGCGGCCAGCACGTCGCTCGTGGAGGAGCCGAAGCCGCGGCAGAGCGGGACGTCCCCCGTGAGTTCGAGATGCCCGCCGACCGGTCCCTCCCCGGGCGGGACGCATGCCTCGGCGGTGAGCTGCGCGGCGCGCATCGCCTTCGTCTTCCAGACCGGGGACACGGTCAGCTCCTCGCCCCGTGCGGGGATGAACGAGGCGCGGGTCGTGTAGACCGTGCAGGGCAGTGTGACCAGCCCCCGGGTCAGCTGTCCCTGGTGCGGAAAGACGCCCTGGAGAATTTCGCCGTGATGTATGGGGGCCGAGGCGACGCCGACCCGCCAACCGGAATGATCCACCATGTCCTTGACTTCCTCTGGGGGCCGGACCGCACCACTCACGGGGCCTGGCCGATCGTGCGGACATCCCCAACGCTAAGCAGCGCCCGCGCGCCGACCCGGCTGGTCAGGCGGCAGTATGCGGGCAGTTCGGCGGCGCGGTGCGGGCAGGGGGGTGGACGGCGGTACGGGGCCGGGCCGGCGCCGGCGCGTCGGGCCGCGCACGCGGCGGGGCCCGTACGGCGGTGAAACGCCGTACGGGCCCCTGGTTCCCGGCCGCTCCCCGGGTCAGATGCGGGCGGGCCGCAGCCTGCGGGCGAGCACCCGGCCGATCGCCCGCAGCGGCTCCGCCTCGGTCATCCGGGCGTGCTCGCAGTCGACGGCGAACTCCTCGATCCGGCCGGTGACGTACGGCGCCCAGGCCGCCTCGCCCGACAGGGGCGCCGGAGTGCCGGTGGCGTCGAAGAACACCGCGTCGCCGCCGAACGCGACGTCCGGCACGTACCGGTAGCGCATCCGCAGGTTGTCGAGGGTGGCCGCCACCACGGCCGCCGCCTGCGCGTGCTCCAGCGCGCCGAGCACGGGGTCGGCCCCGCGGAGCGCCTCGGCGAGTTCGGCGATGTCCGGCGTCGTGTCCGCGCAGCGCACGGGGACCGTCTCGCCGAGGGTGCCGAGGAGGGCGGTCAGCACGTGCCGGCCGTCGATCTCGGGGGCCCGGAACCCGTCGGGCAGCGGATAGGAGTCGAGGAGGGCCAGCAGGGCCACCTCTTCCCCGGCCGCTTCGAGCCGGGCGGCGACGGCGTGCGCGACCAGGCCGCCGAAGGACCAGCCGAGCAGGTGGTAGGGCCCGTGAGGCTGGATGCGCCGGATCTCGGCGAGGTAGTCGTCGGCCATCTCCTCGATGGACGCCGGCGCACCGTGCGGGCCGCCGAGCCGGCGGGCCTGGAGCGCGATGACCGGCCTGTCCTGGTCGAGGTGCGGCAGGAGACCGGCGTATCCCCAGCTCATGCCGGACACGGCGTGCACGCAGAACAGCGGCGCCTCGCCGGAGTTCGCCTCCGTGACGGCCCGGATGGGCAGCACGGTGCCGAGGGGGTCCGCCCCGCTGCCCGCCGCGATGTGCTCGGCGAGGAGGGCGGGGGTGGGGCTCTGGAACAGGTCGCTGATGCTGATGCGGGTGTCCCAGACGGCGCGGATGCGGCTGATCAGCAGCGTGGCGCGCAGGGAGTGCCCGCCGCGGTGGAAGAAGTTGTCGTCGATGCTGACGGAGTCCAGCCCGAGGTTGTCCGCGAACAGGCCGCAGAGGATCTCCTCGGCCGGGTTGCGCGGGGCGCGGCCGCCTTCGGACGAGGTGCTGTCGTCGGGTGCGGGCAGGGCCCGGCGGTCGAGCTTGCCGTTGACCGTGCGCGGGAGCTCGTCCAGGACCACGAAGGCCGAAGGCACCATGTACTCGGGCAGCCGCGCCGTGACGCGACGCCGCAGCTCCTCGACGGTCGGGGCCTCCCCGGGCGCCGGTACGGCGTAGGCGACAAGTCGCTTGTCGCCGGGCCGGTCCTCCCGTACGACCGCGGCGGCCTGCGCCACGGCGGGGTGGGCGAGGAGCGCGGCCTCGATCTCGCCGGGTTCGATGCGGAAGCCGCGCAGCTTGATCTGTTCGTCGCCGCGGCCGAGGTACTCCAGGGCGCCCTGCTTGTTCCAGCGGGCCAGGTCTCCGGTGCGGTACATCCGCGATCCGGCGGGGCCGTGCGGATCGGCGACGAACCGGTCGGCCGTCAGGGCCTGCTGGCCGATGTAGCCGTGGGCGAGACCGTGACCGGCCACGTACAGCTCCCCGGGCACACCCTGGGGTACCGGCTCCAGGTTCGCGTCGAGCACGTAGGCGTGCTTGCCGACGAGCGGCCCGCCGACCGGAATACTGGCCGCGGCGGCGGTGCCGGGCTCGATGACGAACGCCGTGGTGAAGCCCATGCTCTCGGCCGGCCCGTACCCGTTGAGCAGGTGCAGCCGCGGATGCCGGGCCAGGGCCCTCGCCGTGTGGGCCGGGGAGGCCGCCTCCCCCGCCGTCATCGCCTCCTTGAGGTGGGTGAACGTCTGCGGGTATTCGTCGAGCATGTGGTTGAAGAGGCTGGCGGACATCTGGAGCGTGGTCACCTGGTGCTGTTCGACCAGCTCCGCGATGAGGTTCGGGTC
>NZ_JBHWAQ010000078.1:0-13802 GCF_042743475.1 Streptomyces sp. NPDC059534 | reverse complement strand
GCTCCCCCCGCCCCCCCCGCCCGCGCGCGGCACCCCGCCCGCCCCCCCCCCCCCCCCTCCCCGCCCCGCCCGACTCATCTCCGGGCCTGGCCCGCCTCCGGGGCGCCCAGGCGGGGCTCGCGGGGCCGGCCGCGCCGACCCGCCGTCCCCCGTACATGCGGAACCGCTTGTTTCGGTCGGTCGCGACCGTGAGTATCGGGGTCGTGACTGTGACACGACCGGCACGTCTCACGGGCGCCGCGCTCTGCGCCGCGCTCGCGCTCATCGCCGCCGTGTGGATCCTCAAGGACCTCGCCGTGCTCGGCTCGCCCGCCGACCTCGCGTGGTACTGGGCCGGGGACCACCTCTTCCTGATCCGGGGGCGGGCCGCCACCTCGCTGACCGACCCGGTGCTGCTCCTCGTCTCCGTGACCGGCGCCGTCGCCGCCCTGCGCTCCCGGCACGCGGCCTCCGCGCTCGCCGCGACCGGCACCGTCACGCTCGCCCTGCGACTGCCCGGGCTGTGGGCGGCCGGGAGCGGGGCGCTCGTCACCGCGCTCGCCGAACTGGCCCTCGCCGCCGGACTCGTCGTCACCGCCGCGGCGGGCCGGCGGCCGGCGGCCGCCCCGCACGAACAGCTCCCGACCCGGCCCCGCACCGGCCGCGCCGTCACCGCCGGGGTCCTCCTCGGGGTCGCCGCCGTCGTGATGGCCGGGTGGGAGCTGTACTGGGCCGGCGAACTGCCGCTGGAGGTCACCGTCGACCGGCTCACCGGCGGCCGGTCCGTCGTGAAGCCGGCCCTCGCGCCCCCGCCCGGCTGGCTGTCGGCCATGCTCGTCGGCCTGTACGCCACGGCCGCCGGCTCCGCCTTCGCCCGGGCCCGCCACAGCCGGTCCTTCGGCCTGCTCGCGGGCGGGTTCCTGGCGGCCGGCGGGCTCGCCGAGGCCGTGCGGTCGATCCGGTACGAACTGGCCGCCCACTTCGGCGACCTTCCCACCGCCCAGCAGCTGAGCCTCCTCACCGCCGTCTTCGGGCTGCTCGCCGGTGTCGCGGTGCTCGTCCTCCTCGCCGGGCGCGGCGCCCCGGCTCCCGGGCCCACCCCCTACGGGCCCTACGGGCAGTACGGGGCCCCGGCCCCGCCCGGCCCCTACGGGCAGTACGGCCCCTCCGGGCAGTACGGGCAGTACGGGCCGGCCGGGGCGCTGCCCCCGGCCCCGCCCTCCCCGCCGCCCCCCGGCTGGTGACTCACCCCGCCGCGGGGAGCGACCGCTTCAGGAAGTCCACCTGGAGCAGCAGCAGGTTCTCCGCCACCTGCTCCTGCGGCGTCATGTGCGTGACCCCGGACAGCGGCAGCACCTCGTGCGGCCGGCCCGCCGCGAGCAGGGCGGAGGAGAGCCGCAGCGCGTGCGCGACCACCACGTTGTCGTCGGCGAGACCGTGCACGATCATCATCGGCCGGGCCGGGCCCTCCGGCGCCGTGAGCCCGTCGTCGGTCAGCAGCGACTGCGTCGCGTACACCTCCGGATCGGCCTCTGGGGTCCCGAGGTACCGCTCCGTGTAGTGGGTGTCGTACAGCCGCCAGTCCGTCACCGGCGCCCCCACGACCGCCGCGTGGAAGACGTCGGGCCGCTGGAGCACCGCCCGGGCCGCCAGATAGCCGCCGTACGACCAGCCGCGCACCGCCACCCGCCCCAGGTCCAGCGGGAACCGCCCGGCCAGCGCGAGCAGCGCCTCCACCTGGTCGTCGAGCGTCGGCGTCAGATCGCGCAGGATCGCCTTCTCCCAGGCGGGGGAGCGGCCCGGCATGCCCCGCCCGTCCGCCACGATCACCGCGAAACCCTGGTCGGCGAACCACTGGGACGTCAGATACGCGTTGTGCGCGGCGACCACCCGCTGCCCGTGCGGACCGCCGTACGGATCCATCAGGACCGGCAGCGGCCCGTCCCCTTCCTCGTACCCCGAGGGCAGCAGCACCGCGCACGGAATGCGCCGGGCGCCCGCCTCCGTCAGCCGCACCCGGGGCGCGACCACCGGCCGCTGCGCGTACGACGCCACCTCCGCGACCCGCTCGCCGTCGCGCAGCACCCGCGCCACGCTCCCCGGCCCGTCCGGGTGCGCCGACACCAGGACCGTCACCGCCCCGGAGCGCACGGCTCCGTGCGTCCCGACGCCCGCGGAGAGCCGCTCGGCCCCCTTCCCGGGCGACACCCGGTACACATGGATCTCGCCGGTCTCCGGCTCCGCCGCCGTCTCACCCGCCGACGCGGACACCAGCACGTCGTCCGCTCCGACGTCGAGCACCGCCCGCACGTGCAGGTCCGCGCCCGTCCACACCTCGTCGCCGACGGCCAGGACACGCGCCCCGCCCTCGTCCGTGACCCGCACGAGCCCCCCGCCGGGCCCCCACGCCGGCACCCCCCGGTGCAGCTCCAGCCACGCCGGGTCCGCCTCCGTCCGTACGCCGGAGGTCCGCCCCGACTCCGGGTCCACCGCGAGGAACACCTGCTCCCGCTGGTCCCGCGCCTGCACCAGCAGCAGCGGCGCCCCGGCCCCCGACCAGTGCGCCCGCGCCAGGTACGGGTACCGCTCGCGGTCCCACACCACCTCCGTCCGCGCCCCGTCGAGGTCCACCAGGAACAGCCGCACCTCCGCGTTGGCCGTCCCCGCCGCCGGGTACCCCACCCGCTGCGGTTCCCGCTCCGGACGCGCCGGGTCCGCGATCCACCAGCGCCGCACCTCCCGGTCGTCCGCCCGCGCCACGAGCAGTCGATCCGAACTCGGGGACCACCAGTAGCCGCGGTCGCGGCCCATCTCCTCGGATGCGATGAATTCGGCCAATCCATAGGAGACGTGCCCGTCCTCGGGAACGGCCAGCTCCCGGTCGCCCGAACCGTCCGCGCCCACCACCCGCAGCGCGCCCTCCGCCACGTACGCGACGAGCCGCCCGTCGGGCGAGGGACGCGGGTCGATCACCGGCCCCGGCACCGGCAGCTCCCGGGCCGTCCCCGCCCGCAGCTCCGCCGTGAACAGCCGCCCCGACAGGGCGAACGCCGCCAGCTCCACCGCCCCGTCCACCGCGTACCCCACGATGCCGCCGGAGCCCTCCCGGCTCCGCTCCCGGCGCGCCCGCTCCTGCGGGGACAGCTCCTCCTCCGCGCCCGCGAGCAGCACCGCGGGGTCGGCCGCCGTCCGCTCCGCCGGCGTACCGCCGGGCGGCAGGTCGAGCACCCACAGCCGGTGCGAACGGTCCGTCCCCGCACCCGATCTGACGAAGACCACGCGCTCCCCGTCCGGGGAGACCGAGAAGCCGCGCGGGGCGCCGAGGGTGAAGCGCTGGGTCCGGGCGAGCTGGCGGGGGAAGGAGAGCGGGGCCTGGGGTGTGGCCGGCTGCTGTCGAATCGAGGTCATGCGGCTGAAAGTAGCGTCGTGCGCCCCCCTCGTGCCTCCGTCCGCCGATCGATGCGATGGCACGGATAGTTATGATCCGTAGCGCTAGGTGGGTATGTACTCGACTGGCACATGCTCGCTGCCCGATCCGCTCGAATATCCGACCGAAGAAGTGTGGAGGTGAACCGCCGTGGCACTCTCGATTTCGGCGGTGGTGCTGCTGGCGATCGTCGTCTTCCTGCTGATCCGGAAATCCGGGCTGAAGGCTGGACATGCGGCGGTCTGCGCGCTCCTGGGCTTCTACCTGGCGAGCTCGTCCATGGCCTCGTCGATCAGCACCCTCACGACGAACGTGGCGGGCATGATCGGCGGCCTCAAGTTCTGACCCCGCAGGGTTCCCCGTAGGGTTCGGGGCTCGCGGGGGAGGGGTCTCGTAGGGTGGGGACATGACCGATCTCCCCGCCCGTCGTCTGCTCCTCGTGCACGCGCACCCGGACGACGAGTCGATCAACAACGGCGCCACCATGGCCAGGTACGCGGCCGAGGGCGCCCTTGTCACCCTGGTCACCTGCACGCTCGGCGAGGAGGGCGAGGTCATCCCGCCCGCCCTCGCCCACCTGGCCCCCGACCGGGAGGACCGCCTCGGTCCCCACCGCGTCGGCGAACTCGCCGCCGCGATGCGCGAGCTGGGCGTCACCGACCACCGGTTCCTCGGCGGCCCCGGGCGCTTCCGCGACTCCGGAATGATGGGCGCCGAACAGAACAAGCGCGACAACGCCTTCTGGAACACCGACGTCGACACCGCGGCCCCGTACCTCGTCGAGGTGATCCGCGAGACCCGCCCGCAGGTCCTGATCACCTACGACCCCGACGGCGGCTACGGGCACCCCGACCACATCCAGGCCCACCGGGTCGCCACGCGCGCCGCCGAGCTCGCCGCGGACCCGGCCTACCGGCCCGGCCTCGGACCCGCCCACCGGATCGCCAAGATCTACTGGAACCGCGTCCCCCGCCCCGTCGCCGAGGCCGGGTTCGCCCGGCTGCGCGCCGAGGGCTCCGCCTTCCCCGCCGTCGCCGCGATCGACGACGTCCCCGGCGTCGTCGACGAGGACCGGATCACCGCGGAGATCGGGGCGGCCCCCGGGCACGCGGCCCGCAAGAGCGCCGCGATGGCCGCACACGTCACCCAAGTCGCCGTCGACGGTCCGTTCTTCGCCCTCTCCAACGACCTCGGCCAGCCGATCTTCACCACCGAGTACTACGAGTTGGTCCAGGGCACGCCAGGCGCCCCCGCCGGCGCCCGCGAGACCGACCTCTTCGCGGGGGTGACCGCGTGACCACCCCCGCCTCGGCCCGCAAGCCCTCCCCGGCCCCCGGTGGCCCGGTCCCGTCCCCGGCCGCCCGGTACGCCTGGTACGCCGGCCTGCTCGTCCTCGGCGTCCTCGTCGGCACCGCCGGCGCGCTCGTCCAAGCCGCCTGGTTCCCCGTCGGCTTGCTCCTCGGCCTCCTCGCCACCGCCGCCCTCTTCTACGGAGCGCTGCGCGCCACCGGCACCCAGGTCGCCGTCGTCGCCGCCGGCGGAGGCTGGCTCCTCGCCGTCATCCTGCTCAGCTTCGGACGTCCCGAGGGCGACGGGGTGTTCGCCGGAGGCATCGGCGAGCTGCTCTTCCTCTTCGGAGGCATGGCGGCCGCTGTGATGTGCACCACGCTCTCCCGGCTGGCCCGACCGGCCCCGTGAACAGGACGACTTGAGTCCGGGGACGTCCCGACTTCAGCCGGAATGACCGTCGTACATCCCCCGGGGGTCGGGTAAGAAGCGGCGGCGGCCAGTATGGTGGTGCGCGCCGCCGAACCGCCCGGGTAACACGAGCATCTGCAAGAGCGGGCGGTGGAGCCAACCGGGAGATCCTGCTTTGAGTCGTGAAACTGGTCGAGAGACTGACAGTTCGTCCTCCGGCGCCCAGGGGCGCGGTGGAGCCGCGTACCCCTCGGGTACCCCGCCGTACGGATCCCGCCAGTATCCGTCGCTCCACCCCACGCAGGACGCGCCGGAGGAGACCCCCGTCGCGCCCGCGCCGCCGGAGGAGCCCAAGACCGAGACCACGCTGACGACCCGGATCCGGATCAACATTCCGGGTTCGCGGCCGATCCCGCCGGTCGTGGTCCGCCAGACGGTCAGCGAGGCGCCCGCCCCCGCCCCCGACCCCGAGCCGGCCCCCGTCGCCGAGCCGGAGCCCGCGCCGGTGGCGGCCCCCGAGCCGCCGCAGGCCGAGGAGGCCCCGAAGGCCAAGGAGACCAGCGACTGGTTCGCCCCGCGCAAGGCGGCGGCCCCCGCTCCCTCCGCGGCTCCGGCCCTCCCCGCCGCCCCGGCGCCCACCCTCAAGCCGGGCCCGCAACCCGGCGGCCCCGACACCCAGGGCACCGGCTTCGCCGGCTCGGCCACCTCCGGCGTCCCGACGGTCGGCAACACCCCGTCGAGCCGCCCGGTCGCCGGGCCCGGCAACCCCCTCTACGAGAGCGGCACCCCGGCCGGCGGCACCCCGATGTACACCGGCACCCCGGCGGGTGGCACCCCGAGGTACGACGGGACCCCCGCGGGCGGTACCCCGAGGTACGACGGCACCCCCGCCGACGGCACCCCCGCCGGCGGCACCCCCGCCTACCGGGGTCCGGCCGCGCCGACCGGCCTCACCACCGGACCGGTCACCGGCACCGCCTCCCTCGGCGCCCCCGGCCGCCCCGGCACCGGCCCCTTCGCGGGCCCGGGACAGGGACAGGGCCGGGCCCCGGGTCAGCCCCAGGGCCAGGGCTCCCCGTTCCCCGGCGGGGCACCCCGCATGTCCGACGACACCGCGATCCTGACCCCGCAGGCGCCCGCCCCGGCGCCCGGCCAGGGTGCACCGGCCGACGGCGGTGGCGGCCACGTCTCCGGCGACACGGTCACCAGCGGCATCCCGGTGGTCCCGCCGAGCGCGGCCCGCCGCCCCGACCTCACCCCGCGTCTCGACGAGCGGCCGTCCCCGGCCCCCGCCCCGGCGCCGCGCCCGGCGCCCGCGGCGAGCCGCGCCCCGGCGAAGAAGGGCCGCTCCAAGCTGGTCCTGGTCGCCGCCGGAGTCGTCGGCCTGGCCGGCGTCGCCTACGGCGCCGGACTGCTCCTCAACCACTCCGACGTCCCCAAGGGCACCACCGTCCTCGGCGTGGACATCGGCGGCGGTACGAAGGAGGAGGCCGTCAACAAACTGGAGACGGCCCTCGGCAAGCGCGCCCACGCCCCGCTCCAGCTCAGCGTCGGCGGCGAGAAGGTCCAGCTGGCGCCCGACAAGGCGGGCCTGGCACTCGACAGCCAGGAGACCGTCCGCGCGGCGGCCGGCAGCGACTACAACCCGGTCTCCGTCATCGGCTCCCTCTTCGGCGGCGAGCGGATCGCCAAGCCGGTCTTCCCCGTCGACGAGGAGAAGCTCGCCGTCGCCCTGACCGACCTCGCCGGGAGGTCCGCCGCGGCGACCGAGGGCACGATCCTCTTCGCCCCGAACAAGGTGACCGCCGTCCCGGGCAAGCCCGGCAAGGGCGTGGACGTCCAGCGGTCGATGATCTCCGTCCGGGACGCCTTCCGCGCCCAGGTCGAGACCGGCCAGGGCAGGCTCGTCGAACTCCCGGTCACCACCCGCCGGCCGACGATCACCCAGGCGGAGCTCGACCGGGCGATGAAGGACTTCGCCACCCCCGCCATGTCCGGCCTGATCCGGATCAACGCGGGCGGCAAGCACATCGACTTCGGCCCGGCGCGGTCCCTGCCGCAGATCCTCTCCGTGAGGGCCGTCGACGGCCACCTGGTCGAGTACTACGACAAGAAGGCGATCGAGCGGCTCCTCGACGGCGCCTTCGACGGCATCATGATCACCAAGGGCGACGGCACCCGGCACGAGGTCTCCGCCGACGACGTCGCGTTCGTCATGCGCGACGCCCTGCGCGGCAAGAACCTCGCGGAGCGGACCAAGACCATCGACCTCACCGGCAGCGGCTGACGCACCCCGCCCCGGCGCCCGAGCCCCCGCCCTCTCCCGGGACGGGGGCTCGTCCGCGTCCCGGGCACGCGCGCGGCCGGTACCGCGACGCCGGCCCGGGAGACGCGACGATCACCAGGCGCCCCCGTACCGCTCCTTCCTCGCCCGCAGCCATGCCTCGATCTCCCGCGTCTCCGTGGGCGAGGCCGCCCGCAGGTCGTCCGCCCGGATCGTCGCCACGAAGCGCGTGAACCGCACCCTCCGCTGCGCCCCGTCCACGCCGATGACCTTCCCGGGCCCGTAGACGTCGGTACCGGTGTGGGCGACGAAACTGCCCGTGCCGTGAGGCGTTGCCATCGCAGACCTTTCGCTCCGTGTGTTGTCCCGGTCACACAGTGCCGCGTCTTCCGCCGACCCCGGCCGGGGGACGCGCGGGACACGCGGGCCGCTGCCCGCGGGCGGCGGCGTCAGTGGGAGACGAGGACCGCCGAGAGGGCGAGCGCGCCGGGCAGGGCCTGGGCGAAGAGGATGCGGCGGTTGGCGGTGGCGGCGCCGTAGACGCCGGCGATGACGACGCACGAGAGGAAGAAGACCTTCGCGCCGAAGCCGGTCGGGTCGTCGGCGACGAGCCCCCAGACCAGACCGGCGGCGAGGAAGCCGTTGTAGAGGCCCTGGTTGGCGGCCATGGGGGCGGTGGCACGCGCCATCTCGGCGTCGAAGCCGGAGAAGCCGCGCCCGGTCTCCTTCTCCCAGAGGAACATCTCCATCACGAGGATGTAGGCGTGCAGCAGGGCGACGAGGGCGACGAGGATGTCTGCGGTCAGCGGCATGGCCGCATTCTGCCGCCGCACGTGCCCGGGCCGGTGCGTGACGCGTGGAAGCCGGGGACCGCGCCGCCCTCACGGCGGACCGCACCCTGATGCACTCCTGCTTCCGCGCGGATATGGGCTCGCGCGCCCGGTGGGCTTTCTTCTAGAGTCCCTCGCAAGGGCGGGGTCGTAGCACAGAGGTAATGCGCCGCGATGACATCTCGGAGGACGCCGGTTCGAATCCGGTCGCCCCGCCCCCTTCCGGTCTCCCGCCTCGGCTCAGCCGTCAGGCGTGCGGCATGGCCGTGACGGCCGCCGCGGAGATCTTCGTCGCTTCCTGCTCGCAGGTGTCGGCCGGGTGCCGGTCGCTGCCCAGGGACACGTACACCACCAGATTTCCCTTGCGTACGTAGAGGGTGCACGTGGTGTGTTCGTCGGACGGGGCGCTCCAGAACGCCTCGTCGGCGAAGGAGATGCCGGTCGCCGGGCGTTCGCCTTCGGCGTCGTCGGCGAACTCCGACTTCTGGCGCTCCGTGGCGTTCTCGGTGGTGCCCGCGCTGCGGCGGAGGTCCCAGCGCACGACGGCGTGGGAGTAGGCGTTCCAGCCGTCCGCCTGGGCCTCGTCCCGGTCGGACCAGGCGCAGCTGGTCTCGGCGTGGTCCGAGTACTCGGTGTAGGCGTCCTGGTCGGGGCGGCGCTCCGGCAGGGGCAGTTCGGCGGCCACGTCCGCGCAGACGGGCATGGTCACGTACAGGTCCGGCGCTCCGGCGGCCCCGTCCCGCAGCGACCACCAGGCGCCGGCGCCCAGGACGCAGAGGGCGACGGCCGCGGTCGTGGCGACGAGAGGTCCGCGCCGGCGGCCGGGGCGGCCGGGGGCGTCGACGTGGGTGACCACGGCTGTCGGGGCGGCGGATTCGGCGGCGGGGGCCCGCGGGGGGACGGCCAGGGTGCGGTCGGGGTCCTCGGCCGGGCCGAGGAGCCGCTCGACGGCCCGCCGATGGTCGGCGATGAGGGCGTGGACGGCGGGCGGCCACTGCCGCGCGGCGGGGGCGGCCGGGCCGAGCGCGGCGAGGAGCTGCGCGGGGGTGGGGCGGGCCGACGGGTCCTTGGCCAGGCACCCGGCGACGAGGCCGCGCAGCTCGGCCGGTACGGCGTCGAGGACGGGTTCGGTGTGGACGACGTTGTAGAGCGCCTGGAGGGTCGAGGGACCGGCGAAGGGGCTGCGGCCGGTGGCGGCGAGGGTCAGCACGGAGCCGAGTGAGAAGACGTCGCTCGCCGGGGTGAGTTCCCTGCCCTCGGCCTGCTCGGGGGACATGAACGGGGGTGAGCCGACGACGAGTCCGGTCGCGGTGAGTTCGGTGAGGTGCCCGCCCTCGGCCGCGCGGGCGATGCCGAAGTCGATGACGCGGGCGCCGTCCCGCGACAGCAGGACGTTCTCGGGCTTGAGGTCGCGGTGGATCAGTCCCGCCCGGTGGATCTCGTCGAGCGCCGTCGCGAGCTGGACGGCGAGGCGCCGCACGGTCTCGACGGGCAGGGTCCCGGACCGTTCCACCGCCGCGGCGAGCGAGGGGCCGGCGACGAACACGGAGGCGAGCCAGGGCTGCGGGGCGTCCGGGTCGGCGGCCATCACGGCCGCCGTGCAGGCACCGGAGACCTTGCGGGAGGCGTCGACCTCGCGCCGGAACCGGGCCCGGAAGCCCTCGTCGTCGGCCAGGTCGGCGTGGATCCGCTTGATCGCCACGACCTGGCCGTTCGCCGCCATGCCGAGCAGGACCCGGCCCATTCCGCCCTGCCCGAGCGCGCCGAGCACCCGGAACGGTCCCACCTGCGACGGGTCGTTCGGCCCGCACGGCTGCATCTCGTCACCCTCCCCCGATGAACGCGGAAGGGATACTAGTGGGTACGCCCAGCGGGCCGGGCCCGCCGCCGGGCCAGGCGGCGGCCCGGGCGGGGCCGCGCTAGTTGAGCATCGCCCGCGCCGCCTGCGCGCGGCGGCGGATCGTGGTCGCCGACTCGGGGTCCACCGCGTCCATCACCTCCGCGTACGCCTCCATCTCCACCGCGCCCGTCAGGAACTCGCCGCGCCGTACGAGGAGTTCGGCGCGCTCGTAGCGGAGCCGTGCCGGGTGGGAGGGGAGCAGCAGGGAGAGTTCCACCGCCCACAGGGCCACGTCGGAGCGTTCGGGTCGGGAGGCGGCCCAGGCGCGGATGTTGTTCAGGATGCGCAGCACGATCGCGCCGGGCTCGGCCGGCCGCAGCATCGAGCGGTCGAGCGCCTCGCCCGTCGCGCTCGCCACCAGGAGCTCGGCGTCCGTGCCGGTCATCGCGCGGCCGCCGGCGAAGGGGTCGGCGAGGTTCAGGTCGGCCGGGTCGCCGAAGCCCACCACGAAGTGACCGGGCAGGCCGAGGCCGTACACGGGGGCGCCGGCCCGGCGGGCGACCTCCATCCAGACGACGGAGAGCAGGATCGGCAGGCCCCGGCGGCGCCGGAGCACCTCGTGCAGGAGCGAGGACTCCAGCCGCTGGTAGTCGGCGGGCACGCCCTCGAAGCCCTCGTGGCGGCCGAGCAGTGCGGCGAGCTCCGCGGCCCAGTCGCCGGTGATCCGGGTCGCGTACGGGAGGAGGCCGGCGAGGCGGTCGAGTTCGATCTCCGCCGCGTCGAGGACGTGCCGGGTGACGGTGGGGTCGGCCACCGCCCCGACGAGCAGGCACAGCCGCGCGAGGTCGGGCCGCTCGGCCCGTGCCTCCTCGGCGAACTCCCGCCGCCAGTCGGGCGCTTCCCCGCCCGCGTCCGCCGGCCGGCCGCCGCGGCCGTCGTGCGGCGGCGCGTCCCGCGATCCGTCGTCGGCGCCGTCGTGCGGCGCCCCGTCCTCCGCGGCCGGTGGTCCTTCCTCCGTCACGCCTCCGCCCATCGATAGTGGTGGTAGTGGTGATGGGCCGCGAAGCCCATCCCGTCGTACAGAGCCCGGGCGCCGTCGTTGTCCGTCTCCACCTGGAGCCAGGCCGCCGACGCGCCCTCGTCGAGCGCCTGCCGGGCGAGCGCCGTCATGACGGACGTCGCCAGGCCGCGGCGCCGGTGGGCCGGGTCGACCTCGACGGCCATGAAGCCGGCCCAGCGCCCGTCGACGACACAGCGGCCGATCGCCGCCGGTACCCCTCCCGTGCCCGCCACGGACGCGAACCACACACTCGGACCGGAGGCGAGGACGGACCGCACGGTCGGGCTCGCCTCCTCGGAGCGCTGGTACCGGCTCAGCCAGGCGTCGTCGACCGTCCGGGAGAGGCGGACGGCGGAGACGTCGGCGTCGAGGTCGCCGAGCGGGGCGAGGGCGGCGATCCGCACCTCGGCGGAGACCTCGCGCCGCCAGCCGTGCCGGTCGAGTGCGGCGCACAGCAGTTCCTGGGTGCCCTCGGCGCCGGTCGCGGCCTGGACGTACGCGGGAAGCTCCCGGGCCGCGTACCAGTCGCGTACGCGGAGCAGCGCCTCGGCGACCGGGAGTCCGGGATCGCCGAGCGGCAGCGCGGAGTTGGCGCGCCGGGTGAATCCCACCCGGCGCCCGGCCGCGGGCCCGCCCGGCCGCGCTCCGCCCGGCACGTCCTGGAAGGCGGCGCGCAGCGTCCACTCGCCGAGGGGTTCGCTCTCGACCGGCTGCCACGCGCGCGCGGTGGCCCTGGCCAGCTCGGGGAAGGTGGCGGCGGGGCCGCGGCGGCGGGCCGGAGCGGCCGGCACGACCTTGCCCGCGACCAGTGAGGATTCCGGGATACGGACGCTCTCGCCGCCCTTTCGTGTGATCAGCAGCACACCGGCGTCCCATGATGTGAGAACCCCTACCGCGTCGGTGTACTTCCCGCCCGCCGCCGGCGACCCCGTCACGCACCGAACGGAGACACGTTTTCCCACGTCAGCGCTGGTGATTCGGATCTCAAGGCGCCCTCCGCCGGTGAATTCCACAGCTTCTCCGCCCCTCCTGTTCGGATCGCCCCCAAGAACGGAGATACTAGGTGCGGGCATCGACGACGCCGCGCTCCCGCGCAGACCAGCCCTATCGAGGAGGAACGACAGCGTGACCTACGTCATCGCGCAGCCTTGTGTCGACGTGAAGGACAAGGCGTGCATCGAGGAGTGCCCCGTCGACTGCATCTACGAGGGCAAGCGGTCCTTGTACATCCACCCGGACGAATGCGTCGACTGCGGGGCCTGTGAGCCGGTCTGCCCGGTCGAGGCGATCTTCTACGAGGACGACACTCCGGAAGAGTGGAAGGACTACTACAAGGCGAACGTCGAGTTCTTCGACGAGCTCGGCTCGCCCGGTGGTGCTTCCAAGCTCGGCGAGATCGAGCGTGACCACCCCTTCATCGCCGCTCTGCCGCCGCAGAACGGCTGATCGACCGCATCCGGTCCCGTACGGCCTAGGCCGCCGTACGGGACCGAGGCGTTTTCCCGTACGTAAGAGGAAGTGAGCCAACCCGTGAGCGCAGTCTCTTCGCGCCTGCCCGTCTTCCCCTGGGACAAGCTGGAGCCGTACAAGAAGACGGCCCTGGCGCACCCGGACGGAATCGTGGACCTCTCCGTCGGCACGCCCGTCGACCCGGTCCCCGCGCTGATCCAGGAGGCCCTGGTCGTGGCGGCGGACTCGCCGGGCTATCCCACGGTGTGGGGGACGAAGGAGCTGCGGGACGCGCTCACCGGCTGGTGCGGGCGGCGGCTGGGCGCGGTGGGCTTCGCCCACGAGAACGTGCTGCCGGTGGTCGGCTCCAAGGAGCTGGTGGCCTGGCTGCCGACGCAGCTGGGGCTCGGTGCGGGGGACAAGGTGGCGTACCCGCGCCTCGCGTACCCGACGTACGAGGTCGGGGCGCGGCTCTGCGGCGCGACGCCCGTCGTCTACGACGACCCGACCGAGCTCGACCCGGCCGGTCTGAAGCTGCTGTGGCTCAACTCCCCGTCCAACCCGACCGGCAAGGTCCTCGGCAAGGACGAGCTGATCCGGATCGTGGCCTGGGCGCGCGAGCACGGGATCCTGGTCTTCTCCGACGAGTGCTACCTGGAGCTGGGCTGGGAGGCCGACCCGGTCTCCGTCCTGCACCCGGACGTCTGTGGCGGGTCGTACGAGGGCATCGTCGCCGTCCACTCGCTCTCCAAGCGCTCCAACCTGGCCGGCTACCGGGCCGCGTTCGTCGCCGGTGACGCGGCCGTGCTCGGGGAGCTGCTGCTGATCCGCAAGCACGGCGGCATGATGACCGCGGCGCCGGTGCAGGCGGCGACCGTCGCGGCGCTCGGCGACGACGCGCACGTGGCCGAGCAGCGCGAGCGGTACGCGGCGCGCCGGGCGGCCCTGCGGGCGGCCCTGGAGGCGCACGGCTTCCGGATCGAGCACAGCGAGGCGAGCCTGTACCTGTGGGCGACCCGGGACGAGCCCTGCTGGGAGACCGTGGCGTACCTGGCGGAGAAGGGCGTCCTGGTGGCGCCCGGCGACTTCTATGGCGAGGCCGGCGAGCGGTTCGTGCGGGTCGCCTTCACGGCGACGGACGAGCGCGTCGAGGCCGCCGTCAAGCGCCTGGGCTAGCCGTACGCGTACACGGGAGGGCCCCGGGGCGCGATCGCGCCCCGGGGCCCGCCCGGTCT
>NZ_JBHWAQ010000077.1:11446-14694 GCF_042743475.1 Streptomyces sp. NPDC059534 | reverse complement strand
CGGCACCGCAGCAGTGAAACCCTTGGGTGTCGAGGCCCGGGCTCTACTGTGCTACCTCGTGCCAGGACTGTAGCGAGCGAAAGGGGTACATCGGGATCGTCACCGCGTTCCGCCGCCTGTGGGCCCTGCCGCACCCGACCTGACCCAGGCGTCACGCCCCGCCGAGTACCGAAAGGAGGATCCCGCCGAACGCGGGCCCGTGGAACCCGCCGCCACCGGCGCGACAGCCGACGCGCACCCGCATCCGGACGCACCCGCCGGCAGGGATCAACACGACATCACGGGCACAAGATCAACAGGCCCCCGCCATGAAAGATCGAGGCCAGGGGCTTCACGCCTGTCCGCACCCGCCCTCACACCCCAGGGCCCCGGAGTGTTCCCTGGATGTCCGGTATGACCTGATCGTTGTGGGTGGGGCGCTCGAGACATGAAACGAGCACGGCACCTGCGGATCATGGAGTTCTTCACGCTTCAAGATCCGCGAGGGTGCCGTGCTCGTCTCTTCATCTTCCCGCATGCCCATGGCGCCATCGGCGGCGCCTTTCCTGGCCGCGGTGCCACCGCGCCCGGATCCGGTCGTGCCCGTGGGGCTCCTGCAGGCCCTGGCCTCCGTGCCGGACCCGCGTGACCCCCGCGGGATGCGCTACCGACTGGCGACGTTGCTGGCGATCGGGGTCTGCGCGATGACGGCACCCGGCCATGACTCCCTTGCCGCGATCGCCGAGTGGGCCGGCCGCTGCGACCAGCAGACCCTGGCCGATCTCGGCTGCCCGTTCGACCCGCCGGCCGGACGTTTGCGGTGTCCGGACGAGAAGACCCTGCGCGACGCCTACGCCAGGACCGACCCCGGCGAGCTCACCCGGGCCGGCTACCAGCGGCTGGCCGACCTGTCCGGCCCGGAACCGAGTCCGCTCACCCCCGAGGGCCTGCCCGAACGAGAGCAGCGCCGCGCCCACCGCGGCGCCGCTCTCGCTCCCATCCCTGCCGCGGAGACGCCGCTGCCTGGCGGTGGACGGCAAGTGCCTGCGCGGAGCCGAGCGTCCCGACGGCAGCCAGGTCCACCTGCTGTCCGCGGTGTGCCACGAGGATGCGCTGACGGTGGCCGTGCGGGAGGTCGGCGCCAAGACCAACGAGATCCCCGAGTTCCGGCCCCTGCTGGAACAGATCGACGACGAGGACCTGCAGGGCGCCGTGGTGACCGTGGACGCGCTGCACGCTCAACGCGCCCACGCCCACTACCTGGTGGAGGAACGCGACGCGCACTACCTGATCACCGTCAAGGGCAACCAGAAGAACCTCGCCAAGCAGCTCAAGGCCCTGCCCCGGAAGGACGTCCCTGTGCTGCACCGCTCCACCGCCCGCGGTCACGGCCGCGACGAGACCCGCGAACTGCAGGTCGTCAGCGTCGAGGGCCCGCTGCTCCCGCACGCCCGCCAGGTCGTACGGATCCGCCGCAGGCGCCGCCTGTTCGGCGCGAAGAAGTGGACTTCGGAAACGGTCCACGCGATCACCGACCTGCCCGCCGACCAGGCCGGCCCGGAGGAGATCGCCTCCTGGGCCCGGGACCACTGGACGATCGAGAACTCGGTGCACTGGATCAGGGACGTCGTCTTCGGCGAGGACGCCCGCAAGACCCGCGCCCGCAACACCCCTGCCGTGATGGCCACCCTGAGCGACATCGTCCGCGGCACCCTCCGCGCAGCCGGCTGGGCCAACACCGCCGGCGCACGACGCGCCCACACCACCCCCGCCGCCATCCTCACCCTCCACGGCATCACCTGAACAAACCGGACATCCAGGGAACTCCGGGGCCCTGCCTCACACCCCCAGCGGCAGCGAGATCATTTTCGTTGAGAAAACCTCACTGGAAGAGTGATGTCATTTTCGACCCAATACTCGCATCGGAGGAGCTGCGATCAAGGATTTCCTTCTTCCCTTCGGCCTCCCGAATCTTCCGAATTAGAGCTTCAGCGGCCTGCTCGACCGATTGATCGGTCGCCTCTCCCCGCCCGAAAATGTATCGGCGATCACGGAATTCCGCATCCCCTTGCAGGATGGCATTAACCAATGACTCCAGCTTATCGGACCACATTACCGGAGGTGCAGAGAAAGTCATATGGAGCGAGGTATCCTCCTCGGCTACGGGCCCATGGGGAGTGCCATAAGGAATATAAAGGACATCGCCGGGCTGCAGTGACTCTTCGATGACAGGCTCCGGCATATCTTTTTGGTCATAGGATACCCATTGCTTCGGGCGCTCCTCCGGAGTGGGCCACACCTTCCAGTTCTTAGTCCCCGAAAGCTGCACTATATAGGTATCGAACGGATCGTGATGAATAACGAAACCCTGAGTGCGCGCGGGCGTCAAGAAAATGTCGCCCTCGACGCGCACCCCTAGTTCTTCTGCGAATATTTCGCTAATTCTCCGAACGGTCGAGTTGAAATGATTGACCCCGGTCCAGAAAATGGTTGCACCATCATGGAAAAGACGACGCACCTTCTCCGGGTCAACGCAATTATGATAGGTCACCTGAGGGGTGTCCCTCACTTGTATCGTCCTGGAGTAACGATGACTGGGGATGAGTTCACCCTGCTTGGCAAGTATCATGTAATCGCTGCGCAGCGCTTCGAAGTTGAGTGCCTCGTCAAGATCTGCGATCGAGAAAATGTCATCAAGCGGACCGGGTATCGCAGCCTTGAAAATATGGGGCTCCCGATCGAAATAGCGAGAATAGAACAGGTCTTTTTTGCCTACGAAATCCTCTATGCTGGTAAATCTCATCTCGGCCTAGATCCTTCCGAAGTATTGCGCCAAAGGCAGTCAATCAATACTGGCGAGACGCCACGATCCACCTACTCGCCAGAAGTCAAGTATGATGATACGGTTAACGCATATTTGTGATTCGAGTAGGTCGCACTCAGTTCTTGAGCTACGTTTTCTGCAGCAGCGGGCGGCGGCCTCACGGTGCCTTACCTGGGCACATGTCGATACGTGGATAGCGGGATCATGGTCGGCTCGAAAGTGGGGCGAGAGCGTCCAGGAGGCGAGGATCTCTGCAGAGCAACTCGCCGCCGCATCGCTGAACAGTTCCGCGAACTGCACTGGGTCTACCGACTTCAGCGGTTCAGGCTTCGGCAAGAAAACCTGGTCACCTGGTCACCTGGTCACCTGGTCACCTGGTCACCTGGTCACCTGGTCACCTGGTCACCTGGTCACCTGGTCACCTGGTCACCTGGTCACCTGGTCC
>NZ_JBHWAQ010000077.1:8343-11351 GCF_042743475.1 Streptomyces sp. NPDC059534 | reverse complement strand
GGTCCCAGTATGCAGGGCACCGTCACTTAGATGCCTTGGGGTACCGATCAGTCGTCGTCACAGTCGTCGACATCGTGGTCGTGGTGCCTGGTCTTCGACGGCTTCGCGGTCTTCTTGGCGAGGACGTTTTCTTGGTGCCGGTCGCCGGAGCGGGCTTTCTGGTGGTCTTCCCCGGCGATGTCGTCTTCGTGGCCTTCAGAGCGAGCTGCGCGGCCGGTGCGGTCCGGTTGGGTCCGCAGTCGTCCGAGGGCGGGTCGGAACATCCGGACAGGACGCCGACTGCTATGCGCATGGGCGACTCCTTCGCGTCGTGTTCGGTTGGGCCGGTGCTGCTGTGCAGCGTGCCTGGTGTCAGCGGGCGGGGGCGGGCATGAGGCGGGGTAGTCGCAGGCAGAGCAGGGCGGTGGCGCAGGCGAGGGCTGCGAGGGTGAGGGCGAGTTGGGTGCCCAGGCCGGTGGACAGGAGGGCTGCGGCGAGGGCAGGGGCGACGAGGTTGCCGAGGGTGCGGGCCATGAGGAACGAGGCGTTGTAGCGGCCGCGCTCGTGGTCGGGGGCGAGGTCGTTGACGATGGGTGGCAGGCTGGTCGACATGAGGCATTCGCCGAGCGCGATGACGGCGGCGGCGGCGACCAGGCAGCCGGCCCACAGCCGGTCGGCCGACCAGACCAGCAGCCACGCCGCGCCCCACAGTGCACCGACGGCGGTGAGTGTGCGGTGGCGGGGCCAGGTGCGGGTCCAGCGCAGGACGGGCATCTGGGCGGCGACGACGGTGAGGGTGTTGGCGAGGTAGGCCAGGCCGAGCAGGCGGATGCCGGCACCGGTGATGCCGTAGGTGGCGGTCTTGAACTGGCCGAAGCCGACCAGGGTGAACAGCATGCCCAGGCCGCACAGCGCCCACAGCGGGCGGCTGCGCGGCAGCGCCTGCCGCAGCGGGATCCGCGTCTTACGGGCGGGGGTCGCCCCGCGCAGGGCGGGAACGGCGATGGCGAGGACGGCAAGGAGGAAGGTGGCGCCGTCGGCGGTGTAGGCGAGGGTGAAGGAGGAGGAGTGGTGGGTGTCGACGGCGAGGGCCGCGACCAGGCCGCCGGCGCCGAGGCCGAGGTTGAGGGAGAGGTAGCGCAGGGCGAAGGCGGTAGGGCGCTGCTCGGGCGGGATGAGGTGGCCGAGCAGGCTGTCCTGGGCCGGCAGAGCGATGGACAGGCCGCCGCCCATCAAAGCGATCGCCGCCACCACGGCCGCGAGCGAGTGCACCGCGCCGAGAGCCGCGGTGCTGACGGCGGCAACGGACAGTCCGATGACGGTGATGCGGCGGGCGCCGAGACGGTCGGCGAGCAGGCCGCCCAGCGGGTTGCCGAACACGCTCACCAGCGGCCCGACCGCCGCGGCCAGCGTCGCCAGGCCGAGCGGGATACCACGCACCGCATGCAGGTACACCACCAGCAGCGGGGCAGTCATCCCCGAGCCGAGGGCGGAGACAAGCTCCGAGCCCAGCACCCACCAGGCCCCCGGAGCCAGCCGGGGCAGCTTCGCCGCCAGCACGGACAGGCCCGGCACCCGCGGCCCCCCCGGGGCGGTGTGCGCTCCGCGGCGGCGCGTCACGCGGGCACATCCGGTGCGAGGGAGTCCAGGCCACGGCGGACCGCGGCCAGCAGCGGATGCCCCGGCTGGACCGAGGCATGAAGGACGGCCAGCGCCCGCCCCCACAACGACCCGGCACCATCCGGATCGCCGTTGCGACGGGCGAGGATCGCCAGGTTGTTCAACGTCACGGCGAGCTCCGGGTGCGCGGGCCCGAGCGCCCGTTCCTTCAGCCGCAGGCAGCGGCGAAACAACTCCTGCGCCCGGGCGTACTGTCCGCGCCGGTAGGCGAGCGCGGCCAGGTTGCCCACGGCGATGCCGGTCTCGTAGTGCTCCGGGCCGTAGGTCTCCTCGACCACCGCCAGCGCCGACGTCAGCAGCGCCTCGGCCTCCTCCAGCTCATCGAGCTCGATCAGTACCGGGGCCAGCGCCGCCTTGTCCAGCGCCACCTCCAGATGATCCGGCCCCAACGCCCGCTCCCGGACCGCGATCGCCCGCCGGCCCGGCTCCACCGCCGCCGCGAAATCACCGCGCGAGTGCGCCAGACCGCTCAGATTGTGGAACAACGAGGCGGCCGCCGGATCCTCCCCGAGATCCCCCTCCTCCAGGAGCAGCAGGGCCCGCCGGTAGAACACCTCGGCCTCGACGAACTTCCCCGAATACTTGAACAGGATCCCCAGCTGGTTGCACACCCCCACCAGCGGGCCCAGCGGCATGCCGGGCTCGCCGTCGGCGACGGCCAGCGCCCCGCGGAGCACCTCCTCCCCCTCCCCGTAGCGGCCCTGGATCCGGTGCAGGCCGCCCAGCAGTGTCCGCGCCCGCACCCACAAGGGAGCGTCCTCCGCATCCGCCGCCACCTCCCCGGCCAGAGCGAACAGCCGCTCCGCCCGCGGGAGGTCGCGTCCGTCCCTCGCCCGGATCCCCAAAGTGATCAACGCCTGTGCGACCCCCTCCGCTCCCGCACCGGCATCCACCCCAGCATCCGAAACCGCCGCGACCAGCCCGGCCGAATCGGCGTCAGCCCCATCCCGCTCTACCAAAAAACCGGCCACCGCATCCAGCAGCCCCTCGGACACCGCCACCATCGCTCACCCTCTCCGTCGGAAACAGAGCAGGGCCGTGCCACGGCACGGACCCCACCCTGCGAAAAAACGGAAACCGGTCTCCGGCGAGAACCCGAGCACCAACTCCGCCCCGCTTCATGCCGAACCGCATACTCGTCCGAGCAGCGGCACCGACCCTCACGGTCAGTACAGAAGCGCGACCTCGGCATGCTGTGAGTGCGAGCCGTCGTCGGTGAGCGCAGCCTCGGCGTGGTTGACGCTCAGGCCGTCGTCGGTGAGCGCAGCCTCGGCGTGGTTGACGCTCAGGCCGTCCTCGGTGAGCGCAGCCTCGGCGTGGTTGACGCTCAGGCCGTCCTCGGTGAGCGC
>NZ_JBHWAQ010000077.1:0-8243 GCF_042743475.1 Streptomyces sp. NPDC059534 | reverse complement strand
GTCCTCGGTGAGCGCAGCCTCGGCGTGGTTGACGCTCAGGCCGTCCTCGGTGAGCGCAGCCTCGGCGTGGTTGACGCTCAGGCCGTCCTCGGTGAGCGCAGCCTCGGCGTGGTTGACGCTCAGGCCGTCCTCGGTGATGTAGCTCATCTGTGTCTCCCGAACTCGAGTCAATAGGAATACGCTGCGTAATGTCCGAGCAGAGCCCGGACTGAACCAGCTTGATGAAGAATCGAGACCCAAGTCCTGAGGATTCGATACTCAGCAGGTCGCCAGTCATGGCCGGGACGAACCACCATTTTTTCGATGACGTATTCCCAGCCTCGCCGTCCGCTCTTGACGATCTACAGAGAGTTACGAGGTTCCTCGCTTTGGAGCAGAAATGACACGGCAGCTGTAGTTCGTGATCTGGATAGTGTCGGTGCTGGCCTCGATTCGTCAGGGGTCGTGAGTCGCTGACCGACCGGTCAGTTCGCCCCTTTTGTCCATAATGGTCGGGGGTGGGGCCGTCGCGTGTCGCTGCGGCTGCGCTCGGGTTCCACGGCGCCGAGGGTTGGGTGGTTGTCCTCCTTCCTGGTCCTTGTCGGGTTGGTGGCGTTCGGTCAGGTCGGGGCGGGCAGGGCGCCGAGGCGGTGCCAGCAGGTGGTGAAGGCATCGCGCCAGGGCCAGGTCCGCGACAGGGTGAGCCAGCGGCGGCGGGCGTGCCGGGTGAGCTTCGCGGGCAGGTGGTGGAGCCGGTAGCGCATCGTGGCCGGCTCGGCTCCGGCGAGGTCGGGATGGTCGTGGAGGCCGAGGAGCCGTGTCCAGGCGTCCAGGTCGGCTGCGATGTTGCAGGTGAGCATCCAGGCCCGGTTCGCGCTCCAGTCCTTGGAGGGCAGGTTGTGCAGGCCCAGGGCCTTGTTGCAGCGCACCCGGTTCTCCACCTGCGCGCGGGCCCGGCCGAGGGCGTCCAGCCACTGCTGCTGGTGGGAGCCAGCGATGCCCCACATGTGCCGGATGTTGGTGGCGGTGATCGCGTAGCGCCAGCCGGTGCGCTTCTCGAGGTCGGTGAGCTTGCCGGCCTGGCGGGCCGAGGGGCGGGTACGACGTGCGAGCAGCCTCATCCCGTCCGGCCGGCCGGACCGGGTGTTCAGACCGGTGAGCTCGGCGACGTGCGCGGTGGCCACCGGGGTGCCGTCCTGGGCGAGGGTGTCGTCCCACACCTGCTCGGGCAGCAGTGCGATCGCCCGCTCGTCCGCGTCGGTGATGGTCCAGCCGACCAGGTAGCGCACGGTACGGCGTTTGGTGTTCAGGGCTTCGAGGCGCTTCAGGAGGTCGTGGGTGGCTCCGGCGCCGTCGATCCGGATCAGGATCTTCGCCCGGCTGGAGTCCGGGATCTGGCGCAGGGCTTCGGCGAGTACGGTCAGGTGGTCGGCCACGGTGTTCGAGCCGGCGTTGCCCTCGCGCAGCAGCATGGCCAGGGATTCCTGGGTGTTGGCACACCAGGCCGCCAGCGGGTGGAACCCGAACGTCTTCTTGAACGTGGCCGCGGCGCCCTGCTTCTTCGAGGCGGAGGTGATGACCGTGGCGTCGATGTCGATCACGATCCAGCCCGTCAGGACCTTCCCCGCCACCGTCAGCCAGGGGAAGCCACCCGGCCGCGCCGCGATCTGTTCCCACACCTGCCGACGCACCCTCGCGCGGGCATCGGCGACCCTGCTCAGGACCTTCTCGTCGATCGCCGCCAGGGTCCGGCCCATCGTAGAGTCCGAGGCCGGTACCCCGAACAGCCCGGCCTGGTGGGCAAGCAGGGCCTCGGCATCCAGCACGCTCGTCGCGCCCAGCACGATCGCGACGGCAAGCATCACCACCACCTGGCCCCGCTCGCGCCAACCCGGCCCCGACCCGCGAGGAAGCACCTTCCCCAGCGCACCCGTCAGCCCGGTCCGATCCGCGCACCGGCGCAGCAGCGCCGCCCCGGCGTGCCCGACCATGCCCCTGCCGTCGGCCTCCACCGACAGCCGCTCGTCCCACCCGATAGCCTTCACCCAGAAGGTGCCCGTCTCTGTGCCGGATACGATCTCAACACTCGCATCCTCACAGGTCACGGGCACCTTCTGCTGACCCGGGATCAGATCACCCCAGCCGCTGAATACTCGAGGTCGGGCGCGCTTCCCACACCTGGTCCGCGCTCGCCTTCGACGCCTTTTTGAGAATGTCGGGCAGCGGCGGGTGGTCCGTGTGCTCATAGCGCGCACCGACCCGGGAAACAGCCAGCAGCGCCATCGCGTCCGGGATCGCCTTCTTCACCAGCGCGGCGGTCGCGGCGTCCACGTCGCCGCCGTGCCGGGCCAGCTCCCGCTCCACCGGACGCCGGATCATCTCCAGCAGCTCCGCGAGGGTGGCCGGCTCCTTGCGGACCGGCGCACCGGCCGCCGGCGCAGCCGGGCCGGCCGGGGTGGGCGCAGCGGTGGGTGCCTGCTCGGCCGTGGCCGGCTCGTCCTCGGTCGGGGCGAGCGTGGTGGCGGTAGGGGCGGGCGGTTGGCCGAGGACGGCATGGGCGGCCTGCTGGGCGGCGTCGACGAGGCATGCGGGGGCGGTGGGCCCGGCGTCCGGTGCGGGCGTGGTGTCCGGTGCCACGGCGGCTTGCACGGCCTGCTGGGCGGCGTCGGCGATGCCTGCGGGCTCCACCGGGGCGGCGGCCGGGGTGGGGGTGCACCAGCCGCCGGCGGCGGGTGCTGTAGGCCTCGGTGGCGCGGGTGGGACCGGCGAGCAGGTCCAGGACGGCCAGGCCCCAGTGCGCGGCCAGCGCGTCGACGTCGTCCAGCGTCCACACCGTGGCGCCGGACTGACGACGCGAGACCTTCTCCTGGGTCAGGCCGATCCCGGCCGCCAGCTGGCCCTGGGTCTCCTCGGTGACCTGGCGCAGCGCGGCGACGGTGATCCGCAGCAGTTGCAGCGTGCTCAGTGACATGGCTTCAGTCCACCCGTCTCATGCATATTTCCGATGGGGAATGCGAAATATGACTTTCCTGGGAGCGTTGCGGGCGGGATCCGTAGATCGTCGCGTGCTGGCCGATCTTGAACCCGGGGCGGACTGGGGGGCCCAGACGGGCCCTGCGGCCGCCACAGGGGCCGTCAGGGCCCGTCTGGGCCGATCCACGCCCTGGGGCGGGAAGGACCGTGTGCTGTGCGCTAGTCCCGGGCCATGGAGACGAGCCTGGCTCGGTGTCCTTGGAAGCCGAGTTGGACGATTCGGCCGTTGGCCCCGTTGCGGTTCTTGGCAATGATCGCCTCGACGGTGCCGGCGGTGGGGCCGGTGTCGGTGCCGTCCTCGGCAAGTTCGCGGTGCAGCAGGATGATGACGTTGCTGTCCTGCTCGATCGAGCTGGACTCCTTGAAGTCCGAGACGAGCGGCCGGCGGCCGACCGCGCCACGGTTGAACTGCGCCAGCGCCACGACCGGGATCTGGAACTCGCCGGCGATCTTCTTCAGGCCCCGGCTGATCTCGCCGATCTCCTGGGCACGGGTGGCGTTGGCCTTGGTGTTCTCCGAGCCCATCAGCTGGAGGTAGTCGGCCACCAGCATGCCCGCGGGCCGGCCCTGCGAGGCCATCCAGCGCAGCTTCGCCCGCAGCTTCGACAGGCTCTGCTCGGGGGAGTCGTCCAGGAGGAAGTTGTGGGCCTGGCGCATCCGGTCCGACACCCGCGCGATGCGCTCCCAGTCATCGTCCTCCAGCTTGTGACGGATCAGGCGGTCCAGGTAGACGCCGGACTCGGCGGAGGTCAGACGCGCCATCAGCTCGTTGCCGTTCATCTCCATGCTGGCCACCAACACCGGACGCTCCCGGTGCAGGGCCACGTGCGAGGCCAGGTTCATCCCGAACAGGCTCTTGCCGCCGGCCGTCGCCGCGCCGACCATCACCAGCTGGCCGGGCAGCAGCTGGACGATCTCATTGATGTCCGGCCACGGCATGTCCAGCGCACGCGGGTCGACGCCCGCCTCCTGCGCGTCGATGAACTCCTGCCACCGGTCGGCCACCGACAGCTTCTCCTCGACCACGGCCGTGCCGGCCACCAGCGCCATGGCCGCCTGGACGACCGTCGGGGCCTCCCCGATCGCGGCGTAGCCCTGAGCAGCCATCCGGGTGCCGATCTCGATGAGGGCGCGGAACGCCGCCAGGTCGCGGACCTTCTCGGCGTAGTGCTCGGCGTTCGCGGCGGTGGGCACCGCGTTGACGCAGGTGTGCAGGTAGCCGGCGCCGCCGACCATGTGCAGCTCGCCGCGGGCGGTGAGCTCCCCAGCCACCAGGATCGGGTCGATGTCCTTCGTACCGCCGGTGCGGTCGTACAGATCCCGAATCGCGTTGTAGATCGTCTCGTGCGGCTTGCGGTAGAAGTCGCCGCCTCCGCGCAGCATGCGGCTCACGTCGTCGATCGCGGTGGGCGAGAGCATCATGGCGCCCAGTACGGCCTGCTCGGCCGTCAGGTCGTTGGGCTGCTGGCGCTCCAGAGCCTGGCGGGCCGCGGGGACGGGCCGGGCGCCGTCGTCCTCGGGCTCCGGCTCGTAGTCGCCGTCGTAGTCGGCGGGGGGGGCGATGCTCATGGTGGAACTCCTGGTCAGTGAGTGAGTGGGCGGTTCCGCAGGCGGCTGGACCATGCCCGGTCCAGCCGCCGTTCTCGTACCCCGACGTCAGCCGGCGGCCGGGCGGGCTACCGACGGGTGGCACTGCGGGCAGTTCCGCAGGCGCAGCAGGCCCGCCTCGTCGCGGCTCTCCCGCGTCCGGGTGATCGGGTCGCAGTCGATGTCGCCTCAGTGGCCCGCCGCACCCGTGGCCGGGGACTCGGAACGCGGACGGATCACGGCCGGACGGCGGCAGGTGACGTACAGCGGCAGGTTCGGAATCCGGTCGACCTTCAGGACCGAGCCGTAGTTGTTGACCTTCTCCGGGTTCTTCGCCAGCTGCCGTACGAGCAGGACCCGGTCGGCCTCGGCCAGCTCCAGGATCTTCGGCCAGCTCTGGTCGGCCATCACCGCCAGCAGAAGCGGCGCAAGCCGCTTCGCCTTCGGCCGTCCCTGCGACCACGGCTGCGGAAGCATCTGGAGCAGATGCGACGCGGCGGTCAGCTCGTCCGCAGTGAAGGCGACAGCCGCCACCGAGGCGTCCCCCGGGGTGTGGACACAGGGGTTCATGCTGCGAGTGTGAGTGTACGTGCTCTCTGCTGTCGCTGTTCGAATTCGACCGGTGAGAGGTAGTTGAGGGCGCTGTGGCGTCTGCGGGCGTTGTAGTAGGTGAGCCACTGGAAGATCTCCAGCCGTGCCTGGCGCATCGTCGAGAACAGCCGTTGGTGCATCGTCTCCCTCTTCAGCCCCTACCAGAAGCTCTCAGCGAGGGCATTGTCGTAGCTCGAGCCGACGCGTCCCATGCTCCTGCGGATCCCGAAACCATCACAGACCCGCGCGAACGCGGCCGAGGTGTACTGCGAACCCCTGTCCGCGTGGAAGATCACCCCGTCGACGTTGCCGCCGCGGGCCGCCACCGCCATCTTCAGTGCGTCGATGACCAGCTCGGCGCGCATGTGGGAGGCCATCGAGTAGCCGAGCACTCGGCGTGAGCAGATGTCGATGACGCAGGCGAGATACAGCCACGAGCCACCGACCTGCACGTATGTGATGTCGCCGCACCACTTCTCGTCCAGCCGTGCGGCGGTGAAGTCGCGTTGGACCAGGTCCGGGGCGGGCGGGGCGAGCCGGTCGGGGACCGTGGTGCGCTTGCGGCGCCGCAGATGGCGGCCTTCGAGCCGGTTGACGCGCATCAGGCGCTCGACGCGCTTGCGGTTGACCGTGTGCCCGACGCCGCGCAGCTCGGCATGGACGCGCCGGACTCCGTAGGTGCCCTTGTGCTCGGTGTGGATCTCGCGGATCTCCGCGAGCAGGGCGTCGTCGGCGGCCTGCCGCTCCTGGCGGGTCTTCGCGCCGGCGATCCACCGGTAGTAGCCCGAGCGCGAGACCCGAAGGACCCGGCATATCCGCTGGACACCAAAGGTCTCGGCGTGGGCGGAGACGAAGTCCCAGCGGCGGGTCTTCACTTCATCTCCTTGGCGAAATACGCCGCTGCCCGGCGCAGGATCTCGCGCTCGAGCTCCCATTCCTTCTCCGCCTTGCGCAGCCGGCCGTTCTCCGCGCGCAGCCGGGCCAGTTCCTCATCCCGGCTCTCCGTACTCTGCCCGCCATGGCTATGAGCACGGCCCGCGTGTTCGTCGGCCTGGCGCACCCAGCTCCGCAGCGTCTCGCCGGTCACCCCGACATCTGCCGCGACCGCCGCGTACGTGCGCTTCCCGCCCGCCGCGTGATAGAGCGCGACCGCGTCGTTCCTGAACTCCGCCGGATACGGAGACTTACGTCCCACCGGGACACCCTTCCTCGGATCGAAAGATCCATTGTCAGAGTGTCCACACCACCGGGGACGCCTCACTGAGCTTCTTCAACTCGGCCACGATCGAGTGACGAGGAGGAGGACCGGCCGCTGGCATCGGGGCGTGTCTGCGCTGGTCGCGGAGGCAGTCAACAGCAGCCTGCGCATCACTCACTCGAGTGACCGCTGAAGAGGCTCACTGAACCGGCGCACCCCTACACCCGCACCGGCTGACATGACCGCCACTGATCCACCCTCTCCTGGCACAGCCTGCGCTACAGCCTCCCCCACCCACCCGTACACCGGACGGCACGCCACACCGCCGACCCCACCCGTACGCCCGGCACGGCGTTGCATCCCGCACATGCGTTCCCGTTCGCACTGTCCAACGGTGCCCGGCCGCTCCTCGCGAGTGACCTGGCGCCACCGGCAGGCGTTGAGTGGTCGGGTCGCCCGGGGGAATCTCACCCCCGGGCGACCCGACCACTGGCCCCGAGCCGGACCCGCGAGCGAGGAGACCGAGACCGGGCGGAGCGGGGAGCAGGACGGCCCGGCGCGGGGCGCCGGGCCCACGTGTGGGCACCGCCAGGGCGAGAGCGAGGGCCAGGAGCACGATGACCCGCCAGGACGTGCCGGTGACCGGCCCAGTACCACACGGGCGCCATCCGTCTTACCCGGGAAACGACACTACCCTCCACCAGCCGGGCGGCACCTGCGACAGGAACCGCCCATCACAGACGGCGCCGCACCGGTGAAGCGTGAAGACAGATGACTCTCCGCCGTGAAAAAACCGTGACGCCCATCAGCCTGTGGCATTCGTGCGTCGCGGCAGGCCACCCTTTGGCACATCCAGGGCGATCATGGAGTAGGTCATACTCATCCGGCAGTAGTCTGCTCATGATCCAATACTGCAAGCGATGTTGACACAGCCTGGCTCCCCCGCCAGAAACTCGCCGGTGGGCTGCCTTCTGTCTGGGGACAGAAGGCAGCTCATATCGCTGTCCCCCATCGGGCGGGCGGTGCTCACCCCCGGCCGGGGGTTCATCCGCGTCGAGCCCGACGGCACAGTGAGTGGGAGTGCGTGCGGGCGTTGAACCGCCCTGGACACGCCTCGGGCCGGCTGGGAAGGCTGGCCGCTGGCGGGGCCCGATCAGATGTCGGCGGGAGCGACCAGTCCGAGCTGGACGGCGGCCAGGGCCACCGCGTCACGGACACTCAGATGCTCGCCGTCCCGGCCCGCCTCGGCACGCAGGAATTCAGCACGCACGACCAGCCGGTCAGCCAGCTCACGCTGAAGATCGGTCAGGTTCCGGCAGCCACGCCGCCGACCCGCATAGGAGTCCACACCGGCACTGTAGAGCCGTGTACGGCACCCTGCGCCCCGAACGACACGGAGGAAACCCCAGAATTGCGCCGACGCCGCGAAAAGCGGCCACAAGGGCGTGCAGGCGCCTTCCCTGCTCTGTACGCCTTTGAAGCGCGGTGTCGATGGCCCGGTGAAGGCGTTACTTTGAAAGGTGCGTCACAGCAGTACGGCAAGCGCAAGACCGACCGCCGCAGCAAGTGCGATCAAACCGATCAGCATGCTGACCCGGCGCAGACGCTCGTCCCGTCTGGCCCACTCACGCACGGCCGCCGCATGCGCACGCCGCTCCTGAGCTGTTTTCCTGCCCGGCTCTGCAGACACGCAGGCTCCCACCCTTTCCCACACGGCCCTGACAGCCACCGACAACGGCTGCCCACCACGCTAAGAGGTCCTAACGAGCTGGTGCGTGATTGCGTTGGAGACGTGGGGGTCTGAGCTGGGGGTTTGTGTCAGCCGGTGGTGTTGCGGTCGGAAACGAGGCTGGCG
>NZ_JBHWAQ010000076.1:0-15138 GCF_042743475.1 Streptomyces sp. NPDC059534 | reverse complement strand
GCCGAGGCCGAACAAACCCACTACGATCACCACCGCGCCCCCGTCCGGGTCGCTCATCCAACAAACTGAGTCCCCGGACACGCCGGGGCGGTTCAGTCGAAGACGTCGAAGTTCTCGCGGATCCGGGCCGGCGTCACCGACTTGGGGATGACGATGTTGCCCAGCTGGAGGTGCCAGCGCAGGACGACCTGGGCGGGGGACTTGCCGTGGCGGGCGGCCATCTCGCCGATGACGCGCTCGTCGAGGACCGCGCCCTGGGCGAGCGGGCTCCATGCCTCGGTGGCGATCCCGTGCTCGGCGTGGAACGCGCGCAGTTCCGCCTGCTGGAGCCCGGGGTGGAGCTCGATCTGGTTGACGGCGGGGATCAGCTTCGAGCCGTCCGAAAGTCGCGCCAGGTGGTCGGGCTGGAAGTTGGAGACACCGGCCGCGCGGATACGACCCTCCTCGGCGAGGCGCTCCAACGCCCGCCAGGAGTCGCGGTACAGGTCGCGGGCGGGGGTCGGCCAGTGGATCAGGTACAGGTCGACGTAGTCGAGTCCGAGCTTGGCGAGGCCGGCGTCGAAGGCGCGCAGGGTGGAGTCGTACCCCTGGTCGGCGTTCCAGAGCTTCGTGGTGACGAACAGCTCCTCGCGGGGCAGCCCGGAGGCGGCCAGCGCGCGGCCGACGCCGGTCTCGTTGCCGTAGATCGCGGCGGTGTCGATGCTGCGGTAACCGGCCTCCAGCGCGGTGGTGACGGCGGCGGAGGTCTCGTCGTCGGGGACCTGGAAGACACCGAAGCCGAGCTGGGGGATCTCGACGCCGTTGTTCAGCGTGACGGTGGGGACGGAGGGAGCGGTGGGAGCGGTGGGGGCGGTGATGGGGACGCTGCGGTCGGTCGAGGGGGCCATGGTGTGCGGGTCTTCCTTCACGTGGTACGCGGGGTGAGCGTGTAGCGGACGGTCTGGGTAGTGATGAGCCCGTCCCTGAAGACGAAGGTGTCGACGCCGTCCAGGACTTCGTGGGTGGCGCCGGTGGCGGTCCACTGGAGGAACAGGACGTCCCCGGCGAACTGCGGTCTCAGCTGCCACTCGGCATCGGGCAGGTCGGCCAGCAGCCGGCCGATCCCCTCCCGTACGCCCCGGCGCCCGGCGAGGACGCCCTCGGGGGTGAGGAACACGGCGTCCTCGGCGTAGTTCGCGCTGATCAGGTCGAGGTCGCCGGTACCGAGGCGGTCGCCGTGGTCGGCGAAGACCTCCTGCGGGGTACGGGTCATCGGACGAGCTCCGCGAGCGCGGCGGCGGCGAAGCCGTGGTCCTGCTCGGGGGCGCCGCCCCCGACGCCGATCGCCCCGATCAGGCGGCCGTCGCGGTGTACGGGGATGCCGCCGGCGATGAACAACAGCGGCCGGTCGAGCGCCGTGGGCAGCGAGTGGAAGGGCCCCTCGGGCTTGACGAGGTCGACCAGGTCCGCGGTCGGGGCATTGAGCTGGAGCGCGGTGTACGCCTTGCGGGTGCTGGTCTCGCCCGAGATCAGGACCGCCCGGTCGTCGCGGCGGAAGGCCAGCAGGTGCCCGCCGGCATCCAGGACGGTGACGCTGACGGTGACCCCGGCCGCGTCGGCGGCACGGCGGGCGGCGCTGATCAGGACCTCGGCGTCGGCGGTCGTCAGCGGGGTGACTGCGGTGGCGGCGGTGGTGCTCATGGTGCTTCTCCTTGGGAGGTACTGGGGGAGGGGAGGGGGCAGCGGCGCAAGGGGGTACGGGCGCGGGAGTCAGTGGTGCACGGGGGTACGGGTGGGGGCGGCGGCGCTATCGGCAGCTGTGGCTGTGGCTGTGGCTGTGGCTGCGGTTGCCGACGCGGGGGTGCGGCGCTCCAGAGCAGCCGACCAGAACGCGAGGCCCAGGGCCGCGGCGGCGAGGGCGGCGCCGACCCAGTTCGGGGACGTGTAGCCGAGACCGGCGGAGATGACGAGGCCACCGAGCCAGGCGGCGAGCGCGTTGCCGAGGTTGAAGGCGCCGATGTTGACGGCGGAGGCCAGCGTCGGTGCCCCGTGCGCCTGGTCGAGCACCCGCTTCTGCAGCGGCGGCACGGTGGCGAAGCCGAGCGCCCCGACGAGGAGGATGGCGATCGCCGCGAGGGCCTTCTGGTGCGCGAAGACGGTGAACAGCGCGAGGACGACCGCGAGCCCGCCGAGAGTGACGTACAGCATGGGCATCAGCGCGCGGTCGGCGTACCGGCCGCCGATCAGGTTGCCGAGGAACATGCCGACGCCGAAGAGGACGAGCAGCCAGGTGACAGAGCCCTCGGAGTAACCGGCGACGTGCGTCATCATCGGAGCGATATAGGTGATCGCGGCGAAGACTCCGCCGAACCCGAGCACGGTCATCGCCATCGCGAGCAGCACCTGCGGGTTACGGAAGGCAGTCAGCTCGCGACGCAGCCGTGCGCCCTCGGGGCGCGGCGTGGCCGGCACCAGCTTGGCGATGCCGAACAGGCCGACGACGCCGAGCCCGGCGACGATCGCGAACGTGGTGCGCCAGCCGACCGCCTGCCCGATGAACGTGCCCAGCGGCACGCCCACGATGTTGGCGACGGTGAGCCCGGTGAACATCGTGGCGATGGCCCCGGCCTTCTTGTCCGGCGCGACCAGCTCAGCGGCGACGACGGACCCGATCCCGAAGAACGCGCCGTGCGCCAGCGACGCGACCACCCGTCCGGCCAACATCAGCCCGAAACTCGGAGCGACGGCGGACAGCACGTTCCCGAGCACGAACAAGCCCATGAGCAGCATGAGCATCCGCTTCCGGCTCACCTTGGTGCCGAGCACCGTGAGCAGAGGCGCGCCGACGACCACGCCGAGTGCGTATCCCGTGACGAGCAGACCGGCCGTCGGGATCGACACGCCGTAGTCGGCCGCGATCTCGGGCAACAGCCCCATGATCACGAATTCAGTGGTTCCGATCCCGAAGGCCCCGATGGCCAGGGCGAGGAGTGCGAGAGGCATGGGCTCGACCTTCTACGATTACTTGAGTGAGCTCCTTAGGTGCTTCGACAATAGTTGCACACGCGCTATAGATGCAAACGCCGCTAACCCCTGTCCGGTGTGATTACGGGTTCGCCGGGGGCCGCGCTACGGCTGCATCCCGGGCCTGGCGGGTCTGGTGCGCGCACGCCGAAGCGCTGGGTGCGGCGCTGGGCGAGGTCCAGGCGGGGCTGGGGCGAGGGGGCCTGACAGGGCCAGGATCGAGGCGCTGCTGGGGCCCGGACGTGCGCAGCGAGGCCCGGCGGGTGCGGGCAGGGGCGGGGCGTGCCCGCATCGACCCGCTATGGGCCTGGCTGGAGATCCCCTACGCGCCCATTCGGGTCGCCGCTCCCTAAGAACTCCTAACGGAATGAGGCCGGGACAATCTGGTTGTGGCCGAAGTTCTGGTTCAGGACCATGAGCCCTGGCGGGTGAAGCTAGGCAGAACAAAGGGTGCACGGTGGAACTGATCAACCTCTCGGATGGCGACAACGGCTTCCGGGTGCGTGTGCTGGGACGTCGGTCGCCGGGTGTGCTGCATCTTCACGACCGGCTCGACGCAGAGGTCGTGATCACGAGCAGCTTCGTCAGCGGTCGCCTGGCCATGTCCCTGTTCCCTTCCGACCTGGAGGACTGGTCCCGTGCTCTGGATCTCCTCGCCGCAGGTCAGGACATCTGCTGGAGGGACGACGACCACAGCCCTGAGATCAGGATCCAGCCGCACAACGAAGAGCATGGGACTCCCGCTGTCCACGTAGAGGATCCGGGCAGTTCGTGCGTCTCCGTGCTCCTTCCCGTCAACCTCGAAGAAGGTTGGCTCGACGAGCAGCGGAGGCTGCTTGGGCGGGTGCTGAAGGAGTGGCCGAGCGAAGTCCTGCAGTCCTCACCAGGTGTCTATGAGTGGCGCCGTTGAACTGAAGCCGGGCGTCGCCAGCTGATGAGTGGGCATCCGAGCCTGAGGAAGGCTTCGTGGATGCCGTCGCGGATCTCCCAGCGGATCCGCAGGCGGCGGAACCAGTGCAGGTGGGCGAAAGCGTTCTCCACGAACCAGCGTTGGGCACCGAAACCGGAGCCGTGCTCGGCGCCCCGTCGGGCTATCGGCGGTTTCACGCCGAGATCCCAGACCAGCCGGCGGTACTTGTCGTGATCGCGGTCGTGGTCGTGGCCGCGGTCGGCCAACACCACATCTGGTCGGCGGCGGGGCCGGCCGCGCTTGCCCTACACGGGCGGCACGGCCGGGAGCAGCGGGATCAGTTGGGTGAAGTCGTTGCGGTTGCCGCCGGTCAGGGTGGCGGCGAGCGGGATGCCGGTGGCGTCAGTGATCAGGTGGTGCATGCAGGTGATGCCGAGCACGGCGTGATGGACGCCGTTGCCTTTGTGCTGGCAGTCGCGGAGGATCTCCCAGGACTTCATCCGGGCGAAGACGTGCTCGACACGGGCGCGGACCTGCTGGTGGGATTCGTGCGCCAGTACGCGGCGACCAGCATTACCCGATCTTCCAGCGGACGGCTCCATGGCCGGCCTTTGCGAACGGCATCCGCACCCTCGCGCCGCAGAACCGTCGCCGGCTTCCCGCATCCACGCGGACTCAGCCCCGAGAAACGGCTTGGCTCATCCTTGTCGATCTGGAGTACGGAGACATACGGTCCGGACCCTGGACGAGCGGCATCTGTGGAGCAACCCGAGCCCCTGACCGGGCTGTGGCCGTCCTCAACCAGATGCGCGGGAAACCCTTAGGCTCCGTTCTCCCGGGCCGACGCGATAGTCGCCCGTACCACTTCCAGCAGGGCTTCCAGGCCCTGCGCCCGCTGCCATTCCTCGGCCGAGTGGTGCCATGTGTGCTGCGTCGCCCGTGCTTCGGGCGGACCGGCGGAAATCTCGACAGTCCGCCTCCCCTTCCGGTCGGGGCCCGTGACCCGCAGGTCCATGTTCCGGATGTGGAACCGATTCGGACAGCTGCCGAAGATCTCCAGGATCCGGCCGTCGAACGTGTAGAACTCTCTGCCTGCCCTGGCCGTGATCTCGTCGGTCATGGAGTGACGCTATACGCGGGGACTCACGGCTGCCAGGCCCCCGTCCGCAAAACAGGTCCACCACCGCTCCCGCCGCCGGTCAGCCAGCAGGCGCGTCTCCTCGCCCGGCTGGGTCACCGGCGCCCGTGCCTCTGGAGCCGGTCGGCTGGTCCCCCCCGGTCTGGCGGGTGGGCGGCGGCTTCACACGCGCGAAAGACAGCTAGGGCCTGTTGTGAAAGCTTCGGTCCAGCGAGAGAGGGCCGTCCCTCTTCTACTCCGGTCGCATCAGGCATAGATCTTCGCCCCACGCATCCAGCACCGCGCCGTGTCCGGCCTGCCGGGCCACCATCTCAACGTGAGCGAAGAGACGGCGCTGTGTGGAGACGTCGCCTGTGGCCGAGATGAGGTCCACGCTGTCGAGCAGATGTCGCGTATCCCAGCCGGGAAGCGGGAACCGGGCAAGCTCCCACTCCAGGTACTTGTTGTAGGGGCGGGGGCGGTGGTCCATGACAAAGAGCAATTCCAGTAAGAACCTGACGCTCTCGGCGGCGTCGAGCCGGGCTGCGAGGGCATGTCCGTCGCGGGCGTTCTTGAGCGAGCGGTACAGGGAGTTGGCATAGGCATCCAGCCACTCGGCCGCCTCCCGGCATGCCGCAGTGGCGCGGCCTAGCCGTGCGAACCGACATGCTCGCCATCGCGTATCTGGCTGCACTCCACCTGGCTGCCGTCCTTGTCTGGGATCGTCGATGACCAGGCATCACGACGCGCCGTTGAGCGGAGAAACACGGTGGTCCCGGCCTGAAGGCACCCATAGCATCCGCCTATGACCGAAGACATCAGGATTGCACGCGACGAGCACACCGCGGAGGCTGAAAGGGAGCTTTCCTGGCGGTCCAAGTCCGTCGGCCTCGCAGCACTCGACATAGGCGACGCAGAACTCATGCACAGCTGGCGATCCGACCCGGTAGCCGCCCACCAGATGGGCATCTGGCCACGCTCACTCACCGCCGTGCGCGAGCGCATCGAGCGCGACATCGAGGACGACGACCGCGACGACTTCCTCATCCTCCCTCCCGGCAGCACGCCTGTCGGCTACGTCGCACTGACCAGCCAGAACATTGTCAACGGCACAGCCCAGGTCGAGCTGATGCTCGCTGCTCAGCATCGCGGGCACGGTCACGCCACCGCCGCCCTCGACGCTGTGGTGGACCTCGCCTTCGGTGAACTCCCGATGTATCGGCTTACGGCGGAGACCCACACCGACAACGCCCCCGCGCTCGCCGTCCTGGCCAGGTCCGGCTTCACCCAGGAAGGGATCAGCCGCGCCGCCTGCCTCCACCGCGGCCGCCGCCACGACCTCGCCGTGCTCTCCCTGCTCCGCCCCGAGTGGGAAAAGCTGAACCGTCCTCGTGCCTGGGATGCCTGACCCGACAGAGAGCATGTCCAACACTCAGCCCAGTCAGGCGCCACACTCTCCGTCGAGGCAGCTGCGGTGGCAGGACACCCGACTTCGGCCGCGAGAAACACAAGCAGCGCAACGCCGTCGAGCGGTGCATCAACCGCCTCAGGCAGTGGCGCGGCATCGCCACCCACTACGAGAAGACCGCCATCGCCCATCTGGCCGGACTTCATGTCGCGGCCATCCTCATCTGGTCTGCACGATGATCCATGAGGAGCGACATAGGCCACTCGGCTCCTCCTGAGCAGTGACTTCGGCTGGGATGGCTGCGTTGGACTGCCCATGAAGAAGCTCGTGCTCGCCCTCGGGGCGGTACTCCTCGTCGCTTCCCCGGCCGTCGCCGCAACGGCGCCGGTTCCGACGCCGTCGACCGGCACCCACATCCAACTCACCGTCACCCGTGCAACGGACGGCGTGGAGAGCACCAGCTCCGTCTGGCTCGACTGCCCGAGCCGCCGGGGGACGGGCCACCCCCACCGGGAATCGGCCTGTGCCGACGTGTCCGCCGCCGACGGCGACTTCGATCGCCTTCCGGGCCGGACGACCGCCATCTGTTCGAACGACTCCCGGACGACCACCGTGACCGCGCACGGCACCCACGGACTGCGTGAGGTCGACTGGGAGCGTACGTTCACCAACGACTGCGCGCTCACCCTCGCGACGGGCAAGCTCTTCGACTTCTGACCTTGCCGCTGTCCGAACACATGGCTGTGGACCGTGCTGAACCGAACTGGTCAGCCCTGCTGTACCGCCCCGTGTTTGTTGACGAAGCTCCGAGTACCAGCAGATTTTCACCAGTTCCGACAATATTCGGCGGCCTTGAAGATTCGAACGGCTTCCTTCCGGCGGGGCGCCGCCGTTGCGCGTCGCCTGATGGCCCGGAGGGCTGCATCGATCGCGCGTGGCGGCGCCGCAGGCGCGCTCTGTCGGCATGCGGGGCGGCGGGTGTGTACTGGGGGGCTTGCCGCATCGAGGGGGAAGTATGCCGCGAACGCCGGATCCGGGAGTGCCCGAGTCAGCGCACGAGGAGGAGCCCTGGCTGGACAGTCGCGAGGTCGCCGAACTGTGGCCGGTACGTGAGGACTGGCTGCCCGGCGCCGCTGGTCGTGCGGATGTCCGCGTCCGCCGGTTCGGCGGGGAGAGTCGGGGCACGTACGGGGCGGCGCCGACCTATTACCACTATCACCCCGGGGATGTGCGGCGGGCCGCGACGGCTATTGCCGAGGGTCGCGTCGACATCCCCTCGGTCTGGCGCACCGACACTCCCGACGGTCGGCGGGCGGAGTACTGGAGCAGGTTCCGGCTCCGGCTCACCTGTGCGATCTTCCTGGCCCCGCTCCTTCTCGCTGTGGGTTTGGCGGTCTACGCCATGGTGTCCTGAACCCTGAGCCGGCGGGCAGCGGGTCCAGGTCGGCCGGGCGGGTGACTACGTCGCCCGGCGACCGGGGTCCCCGGCCTCCCGGAGCCAGACCGCCGCGACCGGTTGCGTGGTCGCGCCTCCAGGCGCGCGGTGGAGGTGTCGCCTGACAGCTGACGGCGCGTCTGGTGACAGCTCATCCGGTACGAGCCGCTGAACGAATGCTGAGAGGTGGCGCGTCTCGGCGCCTACTGCTTGCTTGAGCAGTCGGTCTCGGTCCAGATCGCCTGGAGGTCGCGGCAGACGAGGGTGACTGTGCCCTCCCAGCAGGCGATTTCGTGGCTGCAGCCGTTTTGGTGGGGAAGGATCTCGTCGAGGATCACGGTTGCGAGGTCTGTTGCTCGGGCGTTGGCATCGAGGTCGGTGGCGTAGCTGGACACGCCCGTGTAGCGGATGACCAGGTCTTGGTCGTGCTTCCAGCAGTTGTGCTGGAACCGGACCTCCATCTCCTCGCCGCCGGCGTCCCGGACGGCCCGAAGAGTCAGGTCCTTGACGCATCGCTTGCTGCGGAAGTCGTAGTGGTCGCTGTCAGTGGCGAAGGAGCGGGCGCCGGGTGGCAGATCACCGGAGATCGAGGGCAGGTGGTCCAAGTAGGGACCCGGGTCCAGGACCCCGGTCAGGTCGCCGACCTGCGCATCGAGATTGACGTACTCCATCGGCCTTCGCCCCCGCTCGTGGCATTCTGCTGGCCGTCGAATCGTGCCATGTGCCGCGCGACCGTCAGGGGCAGGGCGTCGATCGGGGCCGGTCAGAGCCGTGGGGCCGAGGGCGGGGCCCCGAGGGCGTCACGTGGGCACCCCGGCCCGGAGCGGCGGGTTGCTTCCTGGACGTTTTCGCCGGGAAGGTCTTCGCCGCTGCCCGGCTGCTTCCCGTCGGACGGGAGGTAGCCGGGGTGGGCCGGGGTGCCGTTGCGGGTGGGCTACTTGGCGAAGCCGTAGTCCAGGAGCTTCTTGACGTCGGCGGCGCGGTTCGTCTCGGACGGCGAGGCGAGGACGGTACCGATCACCGTCTTGGTGCCGCGGGTGGCGGCGAAGACGAGGCAGTACTTGGCCTGGGGGCCCGAACCGGTCTTGACGCCGATGGCGCCGCTGTAGGTGCTGAGGAGCTTGTTCGTGTTGGTCCAGGACATGTACCGGTAACCGCCGGTCTTCGTGGTCACCTTCTGCGTCGTGGACTTCGTCTTGACGATGGCGCGGAACGTGGAGTTCTTCATCGCACCGCTGGCGATCTTCGTCAGATCGCGCGGAGTCGAGTAGTTCTGCCCACTGCTTATGCCGTCGAACGAGTCGAAGTGGGTGTTCCGCAGGCCGAGCTTCCGCGCCTCGTCGTTCATCTTGCCGATGAAGGACTTGATGCGGGCCGCCCGCGTGGAGCCGGTGCCGAACTTGTCGGCGAGCGCGTAGGCGGCGTCACATCCCGACGGCAGCATGAGGCCGTACAGGAGCTGGCGGACGGTCACCTTGTCGCCGACGATGAGCCGGGCCGAGGAGGCGTTCTTGGCGACGATGTAGTCGCTGTATGCCTTCTGGACCGTGACCTTGGCGTCGAGGTTGAGGTTCGGCTGGGCCAGCACCACCTTCGCGGTCATGATCTTCGTGGTGGAACCGGTCGACCGGCGGGTGTCGCCGGCCTTGCCGTACAGCGTGGTACCCGTCGCGTTGTTCATGACGAAACCGCCCGCGGCGGTGATCGACGGGATGGGCGGCGCGGCGTGAGCCTGGCCGGCGAAGAGGCCACCGGCCAGTACGGCCGAGGCCGTGAGGGAGACAGTCACGGCACTGCGCAGGCCGAGTGTCGAAGTCAGCAAAGTCTTCTGCCCTTGGTAGGAATCGATGTCTTCCGAGTCCACATGGAGCCCGGCGCGCGTTGCGCGGGGCGACCGGCCCAGATTCTGCCGGATCCCGCGACGATGCCGGACATGGACCCGGCGCATACAAGACGCACGACGGGGCTCAAAGGATGCACGGTCGGGCCGTGAACTTTCTCGTGCCTGCGGCGGCGCCTCGGCGGAGTGAGATCGCGTCGCCGCCGATGGGAATCGTCCCCCGGATTCACTCCCCGGATGCCGCTGACCCGCATGGCGTGGTTGACGAGGCCGCGATGCCGGACCTCGCCGGCGTGGACGCGCGCCGCGTCTTCCCGGTGCCAGGGGCTGTGGTGGTACTCGGGGCGTCGAACACCGTGATCATCGCGGATGCCGGCGACGGTCCCGCCGTGAGCGGGGTAGGGAACGGCGACGGCGAACGCAACGAGCTGGACCGTTGCGACCTGTGGATCGAGCCGCCGCTGAGCCGCGAGACGCTGGCCGTGGTCCGGCCCCCGTACGTCCGATTCGGCGTCGTCCCCTTCCCCGGTTGTGGAGGGCCCTTCCTCGCACCCGGCTTTCGTCCCGCCCGTGGTGGTCGATTTCTACCGGCTTGCCGAGAAGCGCCCGGCCATCCTCGGACGGCAGAACTTCATCGAACCCGTGGCCACGCTCGTACCTCGCGGCCACGGAGAACGCGTGGTTGTTTCGACGGTGTGTTCTGGCCCCACTGGAATCCGCCCGGTTTCGCCTGGCCCCACCCCTCGATCGGTGATGTTTCGCGGGTGTCCTGGGACGGAGGCGGTCACGTGCGGATGACGGTCCGCGGCGGCCGGTGGCGTGTGGTCCACGGAGCCTGCCCGGCTGCTTCCCCTGACAGGAATGCGGACAGGCGGGCGCCTTGCTGTCCCGTCCGATGCTGGTCCGCTCGGGTTGAGTTCGATCGCGCCAGGGCTTTCTCAGCTGCTCGCCGTGAGAGGAGTAACCCAGCAGTTAGGCTCTGTTCGAACGGAATCGGGGGACGATGATGGAACAGTGGCCTGAGGGGCCCGCCGCTGACCCGGAGGAGGCTCGGGAGCGCTATGCCTCTGATATGCGGGCGGAGCGCAAAGCTCTGCGAGAAGTGATCAGGGCCGACTTGCCTGCCGCGCACTTCGGCCTGGGAATCGTCATCGTGGCGAGTGCGGTCGTGGGCCTGTTCGCGGGACCCATCGCCGGAGCCGTCGTTGCTGGATCCTTTGCCGCTCTGTTCCTTGTTGCTCTGGTGTTCATGCTCCTTCGGGGCATCCGGGGGCTGGAAGCAGCTCGCCGCACCTATCTCTTCACCTTTGGCTGGGCGAACTGGGTCTAGGAAGGCATAGGTCCGCCGGCATCGGCCTGGACGGCCCGCAGATCGTCTCCCACGTGCCTCCACCGCTGACCAGGCATAACGCTGCCGACATCCCACGTCCTTCGTCAGCGAGGCCCCAGCCGAACTCGCCTCCTATGCCGCGGCTGCTTTGCGCTTGGCGGTGGTGCCGCCGAGGCGGAAAGGCTGGGTGCTGGTCTCGATGGTGTGGGCCCCGAAGGTGAGGCGGTCGACGGTGGCCTGGCAAAGCCGCTTGTCAGTGAAGATCTGGTCCCACTCGGTGAACGGCCTTTCCGACGCCATCGCGATCGCGTGCCGTTCCTCGCGTTCGGTGAAGCCGACGCATGCGATCAGCGCAGTCGGCACTTCGTTCGGCCGCCGGCTGATGACGAACCTCTCGACTCGGCGTGGCGCCCGATCGGCCCGGCGACTGATCTGTTCGGGCATTTTGGAGACGACCACCGGTCCTGGCCGGGGAACCCGTCGGTCCAGGGCCAGTGGCGTGCGAATCTCAGGCATCGGCGGCGGGCGGTCGTGACGAGCTGGGCGGCGGCGGAGAAGAGGCGGAGCCTCATGCGGCGGGGCTCCCACCTGCGGGCTTCGCGGAAAGGGCGAGCATGGGCATCCAGGCCAGCAGGTCCAGGGCGATCTGCACGATCTCCAGCCAGATCTGGTTCTGCGCCGCCTTGTGCAGGGGCAGGTTGCGCAGGCCGGTGGCGCGGGCGTTTCGGATGCGGTCCTCGGCCCGTGCGCGTTGACGGTGTCGCAGTTCGAGGGCAGCGATCGGGACATTGATGGTGTTGGTGGCGAACACGGTGAGCCGCAGCCCGTCGGCATCGGTGAACCGCAACTGTGCTCCGGGGTGAGGGTGTTCTCTGCGGACGATCAGTCGCATGCCCTTCGGCCGGCCTTTGAGGACATCGCCGTCGAGTTCGGCGACACAAGCGCCGTCCCGGATCTCACCTTCCGGTTCGACGGCCGCCGTCCAGGCGGCGGGCGGAACCTTGAGGACGGCCTGGTGAATCTGCTCGGTGATTGTCATGCCGACCGAGTACGACAGCCACCTGCCTCGTTGAGCGAGCCAGGCGACGAACTCGTGGGTGCCGCCGCCGGAATCGGTACGGATCAGCGTCCGGCGTCCGCGCCGGTACTTCTTCGGCAACTGGGCCAAGGCGAGTCGGGCCGTGATGATGTGGTCGGCGGCGGTGTTGCTGCCTGCGTTGCCCGGCCTGAGCAGGCCGGCCACCGGCTCCCCGCTGCCACCGCTTCCGTGATCGACGAAGGCCATCAGCGGATGGTGTCCGAAGGTCTTCTTCCATGTCGCGGTGGCGTCCTGCTTCTCGGAAATGGGCCAGCACCAGCACCCCGTCCAGGTCCACGATCACCTGACCTGTGGCGTCCGGGGCCGCGTCCTTGGCCAGATCCCAGACGTTCTCGCGCGCTTCGGCCCGCGCGGCCCTGATTGCTTGCAGGGCCTTCGGCCCGGCCGCGGCGAGGGTGTCGATGAGACGGGAGACCGTCGGGTCGGAGGCCACCGGACCGAACACGGCCGGCTCGGCCCGAAGCATCCCGACATCCGCGAGGCAGTCCCCGCCCAGCGCGACCGCGAGGGCAACGTCCAGCAGGACCTTGCCTGGATCGTGCACCGCCCGAGGACGCCGCCAAGGTGTCAGCGCCGCCGATACAGCCTGGTCCAGCCCGGCTTTGCGGGCGGTCTCGACCAAGAGCACCGCCCGCCGCCCTCCTACGGGAGACCGGCCCGGAGGCGCTGGGCGATCTTGGATTCGTTGGCCTGAAGAACTGGCGGACCCTCACCAGGGTCCGAATGAAAGGCCGGCACACCACAACGTTGCTGCGGGCTCTCCTCGTACTTCGAGAAGCTGGGATTCATAAGGAGCGAGAGCTGCGGCGCCTGCTCGACAACTAACTTGTTACGACCTAGCGTTGCTCAGTTCCAACGAAATCGGGGGAAGTGTATGACCAACGGGATCCCTCCTTCCAGACGCTCGCCCGGCACACCGGGGCCTCCGCTACCCGACACCACGTCGACTCGCCCGCCTGTACCGGACAGCGCCACACCGAACCAGCCCGCACAACCGGTACCGGCCTCGCCGCCGGAACCCTCACCTACACCGGCCGCCCCCGAACCTCCAGCTGTACCGCCCCCGGACGCGCCGTCTCTCCCAGCCCGGCCGAGCCGTTTCCGCACTCAGATCACCCGCGTCCGAGCCCTGGACCCGGCCAACAAGATCGCTCTGGGAGGGCTGGTTCTGGCCGGCTTGGCCCTTGCGGCGCCTTGGCTCAGCTCCGTTTACGACCGCGTCTTCGCTCAAGAGGCGGTGCTGGTCGACGCCGAACAGCTGAACGGGTACTGCGTGAGCTCCTGGTCCGCTCTCCCCGGCAACGACGATCTGTTGCCCCGGCTGATCGAGGCCGACGACCGGGAGGTTGTGCGCTGGGAGCGCGAGCAGCGGATCGTACAGCGGCAAACATTGCGGGTACTCATCAGTCTGCGCGGCAACACCGACCAGGCAGCGCAGTTGCGTGACGTCACGATTACCGTCGTTCGCCGTGATCCATTGCCGCAGGGGCTACGCCCCGACGGCAGGACGGTGGGATGCGGGAACGGTGACGAACTTCCCCAAGCGGCGGGCGTCAATCTCGATCTGCTCGCGGTCGGCCGGCCCGTGTCACTCAGCACGCTGCGCGGGAAACCCGGGCAGCGTATCGCGGCCAAGGAAGCACTGGACTGGGGCAAGCCTGTGTCCCTGCCGTACTCCCTGAACAACGGGGAGATCTATTCCCTGTTCCTCTTGGGCCGGACCGAGAGCTACGACGTCAGGTGGAAGGCGACATTGACCTGGTGGGACGGCAAGAAGACGAAGTCGGTCGACGTGGACAACGCCGGCCGGCCCTTCCACGTGATAGCCGACCCCGATGAGGCGCCGTGAGCGGCCGGCTCAGGATGACGGCTGTGGCTGCGGTCGTCGCAGTCGTTCACCTTGTCGGTGTGCTTCCCGCGCAGATCCACTGGGCGGAGACGGCGGAGTCCTTCTCGTCCTGGGAAGCCCTGAGGACGCCGACGGTGTCGCCGGTGTGGCGGTTCAACGAGCGCACTGGCATTGAGGGTTGGCTCCTTGAAGGAGTCTGGCTGGCTCTCTTTCTGACGATCCTGTTGTCTGTCACACACACATTCATCGCCCGGATGGGGCCGACCTCACACTCCGGGGCGCGAAGGGCCGTGGTTCTGCCGTTGGTTGCTCCGGTCGCCGCGATGCTGGCTCTTCTGATCAGTAGGCTTCCGGACTTCCTGCGCGTCCAAGAGCCAGAGGGGCACTGGCAGCGCATATTGGTTGACCAGGGACCGGAGCTTCCACGTCTCCTGGAAGACGCCTACGACACCGCCCCGCATGCCCTCCTCCTCGGTACCGCTGCCGCCGCAACCGGCCTGTTGTGTGCTGTGCCCGCCCGGATGCGGTCAGCAGGATTCCCCCGGTCCGCCAAACGGCGGGTGCTACTCCTGCTGTCGGTGCTGCGCGGCCCCCTGCGCACCCTCTGGCCACGGATCGGCGAAACAGTCCTGGCAACCGCAACAGCCACCGCATGCGAACGTCTTCTCACAGTGCCGGCTTTCCACGAATCCTCGGCCCGTGTCCTCGACTCTCTCTGCCAGGTGAACTGTGGGGATGCCGTGGCATCCACCGTGCTGCCGAGGCCGGATACCAGTACAACGCCGACCACGGTCCAGGAGCTTGTGAACGCCGTTCACGTCGAGCCGATGGGGCACCTGTGGTTCACCTGTGCCTTCGCTATCACGTTCTTCATGCTGCGCGCGCACCCCGCGTTCCGCGCCAGACCGCTACGCCCGACCACCCTGTTCGTATTGTTCTGGGCCGCCTACGAGGCCGGCCGACTCGGCAGTGACCTCTACACCACCGAGTACCGGCTCAGCATGTGGGTACCCCAGGGTGCCCTCCAGGGAGAACTCTTCCAGTCCCTGCTCCTAGGCACTGTTTCTTGGATCTCCTGACAGGGGCGGGGTGTTGAGGTCAGGCTGGCTGTATGAGCCGTGGGGATCTGACGAACGCGGAGTGGGAA
>NZ_JBHWAQ010000075.1:0-15399 GCF_042743475.1 Streptomyces sp. NPDC059534 | reverse complement strand
CGCACCGCACGCTCGCGTAACTCGGCCGGATAGTTCCTCAAAGGACGTGACATGGACTCCATCTCCTCACGAAATGAAGTCTCCGAACACACCGGAGCGGTTCACAGCGGCATGAGGCATCGGCTGGCTGGGGGGCTCCTTGTGCCTGGGGCAGGACATGGAATGCCAGTGGAGGCTCTCCAGCTTGACCTCCGTGTCCCAGCGAGCGAAGCTCCGTGCGTCCACCCGCCAGGACGGCACAGCACGAGCGTCGGCATCGGCTCGGCCTGTCGGGCTCAGGGGCTGACCGTCGCGACCTGCTGAAGGGTGTCGGGCCGCTCTGGGAGCTGACCTGGCACAGGCATTCTGCAATGGCTTCTGGTATTCGTAGGAGGATCGATGTCTCGGCTGTCCCGGTATACCCTCGTGTACGAGACGAGTTCTGGCCGGCACCGCAAGACAAACCTGTCGGCCCGACAGGTTGAGGCCCTGGGTATCGATGTGTCGAAGGCGGGCGACAACGGAGAGGCATGGAACATTGCTGTCCTCGTAGACAGCACTACTGACGTCACCTTCTCCTTCGAATGCTTCCGTGACTGAACGCAGCCGTTCACCTGTCCGCGCGGCCTGATGGAGCTGAATATCGACGCTCCCTGTGTCGGCGTCGATGATGACCTGCACGTTTGCCGAGAACCTGTAGTTGCGTGAGGACGCGCCGGTCTTGGGGTCACGGACCGAGATCAGGGTGGCGTTACGATCCACAACCGTTCCAGGGCGTCGTCGGGCGGGTGGCCAGCTCGATGGCCAGCAGCGGCCGCAGCCGCTGGATGACCCGGCACACCGTCGCCGACGAGACACCGAACAACGGCGCGAGCTGCCGCATCGTGAGGTTCGTGCGCTGACGGACAAGACAGTCACGAGGCGGCTTTGTCCTCCGCAGGCCCGTCGAAGTGGAGGGTGTCGTTCTCGTCAAGGAGCGGGTGGAGGGTTTCGGGGGCGGGGTTCCGGACTGTCGGGGCCCCAGCGCAGCAGGCGGCGGACACGGCCGATCCGGGAGACGGTGCCGAGGACCTCGACCTCGTTGCACCGGCCTGCGCGGAGCCGGTCCGATGCTTTGGCGAATACCGCGAGCTCCGCGACAGTTGGGCTGGCGTTCTCGGCGACAACAGTGAGCTTTTTCAGCAGCCACTCCGCAGAGTGAACGCTCTTCTGAGGTTGACCGGCTTCCGACCTGCGGCTGGGATTCCCTCCTGCGGACGTAGCCGTCACCCGATCGGTGGCCACTCTGAAAGAGCTCAGTGTGCGCGTCACTCCACCGCCTACGTCGACGACGTCCTCGGCTGTATCGACCGCTACAGCCAGCTCTCCACCGGCACCATCCCCATCGGCCAGCGACCCACCGGTAACGCCCGCACCGTCACCGCCGCCCTCGCCCAGACCGGCATCACCCTGGCCCCGCACCGCCGCCGATCAGGCCGGCGTAGGCCGTCGCGTCCCGGCCTCCGCCAGGATCGCGGCGCTACGCCCTGTCGACCTCGTCTTCTTCGCCTTCGACCCCACGCGGGACTCCACCATCCACCACGTCGCCATCTACCTCGGAAATGGGCAGATGATCAACGCCCCCGCCCCGGCACCCAGGTGCGCTCCGAGGCTCTGTGGCACGACGGCTTCGCCGGAGGGCGGCGGCGATCGGCTGGTACACCGCGCCCGCCGCTTCGGCGCAGGCGCCGATCCGCGTGGGTCAGGGCGGCGATGAGCCACGAGCGGCGGCGTCGGCGGGCAGGCAGGTCCAGGCGGTCCGGTGTTGCGGTCACCCTCCCCGCACTACGCCGCTCGGCAGTACTCTCCCGGCCCTCCTATGGCCCGCTGGCCTGTCCCTGCGCCGTAGCAACCTCCGAGTGACTCCCGAACCCGTTCTTGGTGTGCAAAGCCAGCCCCGGCTCCAGCCGCGAGGACTTGACACATTCATATCCACCGCAGGCCGATTGTTGCTGATTGCGCCGCATCCCGGAGCTCCAACAGCTGTTACACCCAGTGTGGTTGATGTGATCTTGCGTAGTCTTGGCCTTCGCGTAATTGAAGTGGTCCCGCGGTGCACGGTGAGCTCCTCAGGAGTGGCAAGCGCAGGTGGCGCCGGGTGACCGCATATGCATCGGGAGACATCGTGACGACCCATACGCACATGCGACGCGTGCGCCTCGGTACGGCTCAGTTCCGACAGGGAGGAGCCCTTGCGCTCATCCTCGCCGCCCTGACGGCAACCAGTGCATGTACGAAGGGCGACTCACCCGAGGGTCCTGCGGCGGGTCCCACTGCTTCGACTTCCAGCCAGGCGGCGCCGTCTCCGACGAAGGAGTCACCAGAAGAGACGGCTAAGAAGGAAGCCGTCTCGGCTTACCTTGCCTACTGGCATGAGATGGAGCGGGTGTACGCCGGTGCTGCCCTCAATGGCACAGACATCACGAAGTATGCGGCCGGCCCCGCGCTGACCCGGCCGCGCGTAGAGGCGGCCCATCTGAGGAAGGTCGGCCGTGTCCTCACAGGGAAGGTGTCGGTCACCAACCCCACCGCGACGCAGACGAACCTCGACGCCAAGCTCCCGAGCGTCCGACTCTCCAGCTGCCTTGACATCTCGGCCTGGAAGGTCATCGACACAAAGACCAAGAAGCCCGTCGCCACACCCACCAAGCGACTCACCAAGTACGTGATCGTGACCACCGTTGAGCGGTGGAAGGACGGGTGGAAGGTCATCACCGACGAACCCAAGGAGCAGGCGTGCTGACCTCGCCCCGCTTAGCCCTCCTCGCGTCGGCCATCGCCGTCGCGCTCCTGGGCTGCTGCGGTACGGCGACGGCGGAGCCCGTCCCAAAGCCTCCTGTCGAGGGGTGTGACACCGGCTTCATTTGCGTCGGCGCCGGCACCGACGGCGACGACGGCAGCTCGTCCTCGAACAACGGCACCGGCGGAGGTTCGGGGAGCCGGCCAGCCTCCAACAATGCCAATCAGCAGAGCTGCTCCTACAACAAGCTCGTCCCACAGCCGGAAGCCGACAGCCTGCTTTGGGAAGGTTACGACCCGGCAGAGGGTGGCGCAGTCTACGAACGCATCTGCATCGGTGGTCCTGGCGGGATGACAGTCGGAGCGGTCTGGTCGCCCGGCCCCCCGGGGCCGGTCGCGATCGACCCGGCGGTCCTTGCTCAGCAGGCGCTCGACAAGATGCTGTTGCGCCCCCCGGCAATCGGGATCACTCCGAAGCCGGGTGGGAAGGGTGTGGTGGGCATGCCCGTGTATCTGTGGACCGAACGCGGCCCTGAAACGTACGGCCCGAACACTGCCACCGCTTCAGCCGGTGGTGTCACTGTGACCGCGACCGCGAAGGTGAGCCGGATCGTGTGGAACATGGGCGACGGTAAGAGCGTCACCTGCACCACCCCTGGCATCCCATACAGGGCCGAGTACGGCAAGCAGCCGTCTCCGGATTGCGGCCACCGCTACACCGCGCCGTCCTCCACCACCGGGACAGGCACCTACCACGTGTCCGCGACGTCGACCTGGACGATCGGCTGGCAGGCGACGACCGGGCAGTCCGGGCAACTCTTCGAGACCCGGCAGAGCGCCGTGGACATCACCGTCGCTGAAGTCCAGGTCCTCAACTAGCGCACGCACTGCTTGCACTTCCCCGAGAGGCAGTACCCCATTGGAATCCCCCGCCGCCCCGCCGGTGCCGCGTCCCACTGGTCCGCGCGCCGAACTGCCCATCACCACTGCGGCTCCCGTGAAGAAGCAGCGTAGGTACGCCGCAGCCGCCCTGAGCACTGTGCTGGCCGTCGCCGCTGCCCTCGGCGCGGCGGCCGCGGTGGCCGCTGTCGGTGACCGAACGAAGGTCCTGGCCATCGCCAACGACGTCCCGGCCGGCCAGCCCCTCACAGATGCGGACATCGTCGTCGCGGAGGTCTCCGCCGACTCGGCCCTGACCCCGATGCCGGCGGCCGACCGCTCCTTCGTCGTGGGTAAGCGCCCTGCCGTCGACCTGCGAAAAGGCAGCTTGCTGGTCGCCACCCAGCTCCAGCCCGGAACCGGTCTCGGCGACGACAAGCAGCAGGTCGGCGTCCAGGTCAAGCGCGGCCAGGCCCCGGCTGGCTCCCTGGTGCCCGGTGACAAGGTCCTCGCGGTCACGGTCCCCGGCCAGGGCGAGCAGCCCACCGGCAAGGACGGGGCCGAGGCCCCGCCCAGCTTCGTCAAGGCAGTCGTCGTCTCCGTCAGTCGTCCCGACGCCTCCGGCGCCGTCGTCGTCAACCTCGCGGTCGCGCCCTCGGACGGACCGCTGCTGGCCACCCGCGCCTCGTCCGGCCGTGTAGCCCTGGTCCGCGACGTGCGGAGCGGGTCGTGACCGTCACGGCGCTGGTCAGCGCGAAGTCCTGCGGTGTCACCACCAGCGCCCTCGCCATGACGCTGTCCTCCACGCGACCCTCGCTGCTGGCCGAGTGCGACCCGGCCGGCGGCACCCTGCGCGCGGGGTTCTTCCAGGCCCAGATCACGGCCGGGACCGGCCTGTACCACCTTGCCGTCGCTGAACGCGCCGGCGAGGACGCCCTCGCGCAGGCATTCGCCGGCCACCTGGTCCGCCTCGACGCCTCCGGTAACCGCCAAGTCCTGCCCGGCCTGACCGACCCTGCCCAAGCCCCCGCCCTCGCACGGACATGGCCCGCTCTGGCCCAGGTGATGCGGGTCCTGTCCGATGAGGGCGGCTACGACGTCATCATCGACGCCGGCCGCCTGGCCCTGGAGTCCGGGCACCTCCACTCCACCCTTACGCCCGCACCGCTCCTCAGCGGCGCCGACCTGGTCCTGCTCGTCGTACGAGCCACCGACACCTCCCTCGCCCTGGCCCGGCACATGACCGACCCGCTGCGCAACGAGCTGACCGACCGCGGTTCAGGCGCCGACGCCCTGGGCGTCCTGCTCATCGAGGACGGCCCCCGCCGCGCCCACGAAGTTGCCGAAGCGCTGCGCCTGCCGGTAATGGCCGCACTGCCCTGGGAGCCGGACACAGCCGCCTACCTGGCCGGCGCCAGCCGCACTCCGCGCGGTCTGAAGAAGTCCGGGCTCCTGAGCTCCGCCCGCAACGCGCTCGGGCACCTGCACGCGGCCGCCTCCCGCCGTGCGCTGCACCAGCAGTACCCCACGGCTCAGCCGGCACCAGCCGTTCAGCCGTCACCGGCGGCACTGCCCGTCCCGGCCGCTCCGCAGGTCGCCGGGGTGCTCCAGCGCCTGGGCCAGGGGCGGGTGGACCCCCGTGTCTGACACCCAGCAGCGCCCCGACGGACAGGCCGCGCACGGCCCCGCCGACATCGCCGGACTCCTCACCGGCCGCCTCGGCATCACCCGAATCCCCCAGCCCTCCGCCGCACCCCTCCCGGCGCCCGCTCTTCCTGCTCCCGTCCACCCGACGGGACCAGCCAACCCGGGTGTCGTTCCGAAGCTGGCCGGGCTGCCCGGCCAGCTGCCGGTCGGATGGGAGGTGATCGAGGCGCTCCAGGCTGAGGTGTCCGCCGAGCTGTCCGCGCACGACCCCAGCCGCCTCCTGGAGGAGGACGACCGCCGGGCCCAGGCCCGCTCCATGGTGACGAAGGCTGTCGCCAGGTGGGCCACGAAGTACGCCCACGGCAACCCCGAACTCACGGCAGACGAAGAACACGCCATCGGCGCCGCAGTGTTCGACGCCATGTTCCGCGGTGGCCGCCTTCAGGGCCTCCTGGACGAGCAGGGCGTCGAGGACGTCATGGTCGACGGGCTCCGCGCGCACATCGAGTACTACGACCGGCCCCGCCGCACCATCGATCGCGTCGCCGACTCCCACGAGGAACTGACCACCTGGGTCAACCGGATGGCCGGCCTGTCCGGGCACGGCGAACGAGCCCTGACCCAGGCCACCCCCATGGTCGGCTTCCGCATGCCCGACGGGTCCCGCGTCACCGCGAGCCTGCTCACTACCCGCCCGTCGGTGGTCATCCGAAAACACCGCATCCGCCAGCACGGCATCGACGAGCTCGTCCAGTGGGGCTCGATCAACCCGCTGCTGCGGGCCTTCCTCCTGGCCTGCGTCCAGGCCAAGCTGAACATCTTGGTCGTGGGCGACATGGGCGCGGGCAAGACCTCCCTGTTGCGCGCGCTGGGACGGGAGATCCCGCCAGGGGAGCGGATCGCGACCCTGGAATCCGACCGCGAGCTCTACCTCGACGAGCCCGGTCCGGCCGACAAACCAGGCCCTCTCACATTCGCGTTCGAGGCCCGCCAGTCCAACGGCGAAGTCCGAGGCGGCAGCGCGTCGGGCGAGGTCACCATCGGCGACATGTTCCCCACCGCCCTGCGCTACAACGTCAACAGGGTCATCGTCGGCGAAGTCCGCTCCACCGAAGTCCTCCCCATGCTCCAGGCCATGTCCGCAGGCGGCTCCGGCTCGATGTGCACCCTGCACGTCCGCCGCCCGCACGCGATCATCTCCCGCCTCGTGCAGCTGTGCACCGAAGCCGGCATGCAGACCGAGGCCGCCAACCACCTGATCGCCAGCGCGATCGACGTGGTCGTCTACCTCACCTACCTCGACGAGACCGCCATCGGCGGCCGCAAGCACCGCTTCGTCTCGCACATCTACGAGGTCCACGACGTCGTCGGCGAAGGCGGCCGCCCCACCACCAGCGAACTCTTCGCCCCCCACGGCGACGAACCACGCGCCATCTACCGCAACATGCCCAGCTTCGTAGACGTCCTCGAGCGCACCGGCACCTTCGACCGCCGCTGGCTTGCCCAGAACTCCGAGGGCGCCTGGGGCCCACCCCTGAAGGTGGTGAAGCGGCGATGAACGACCTGATCACAAGCCCCGGGGAGCCGAGGAATCGCCCCCATCGCCGCCACCCTCACGAGAGCGACCTTGTTTCTCCTCCTCGGATGGTGGCTTCACAGCTGATGAACGAACAGAAGATCCAGGAGGCGCGGTGAACTCCTCGCAGCTCGCCCTCGTCGCCGCGCTGTGCGCCCTCGGCATGGTCCTCGCCGGCCTGATCGCCGTACGGGAGTGGCGCGGCCGTGCCCTGGACCCGGCGAAACCCGCCTCACGTCGTACCAGCCGCATCCGCGCAGCGAAGGCCGGCCTGCCCGAGGCATGGCAGCGCCGCTGGCGCCCCCTGGTCACCACCGCCAGCATCACTGTGCTCACGGTATGGGCGTGGACAGGGTGGCCCGTCCACGGTGTCCTGGCGGGTGCTGCGGTCCTGGGCTTCCCCTTCCTCCTCAACCCGGGCACCGCTGCCGAGCACCGCATCGAGCGCCTGGAGGCGATCGGGCATTGGCTCAACGGACTGGCGGGCATCCACACCGCGGGCATCAGCCTCGTGCAGACCATCCGCGCCAGCGCCCGCAACGCCCCCGCGCCCATCGCGGCCAACGTGCGCGCGCTCGACGAGCGGCTGCGATCCGGCATGGACTCCAAGCAGGCATTCGCGCTGTTCGCGGACGAGCTCGGCGACGGCGTCGTGGACCACGTGGCGCTGCTGTTCCAGTCACACGCAGCGAACATGGGCCCGGGCCTGTCGACCGCGCTGGAGGCGCTCGCGGTGACGATCCACCAGCAGGCCGCCGACGCCCGCGACATCGAGTCCGACCGCGCCAAGATCCGCAAGTCCTCGCGCATCGTCTCGATCGTGATCTGCATCGTCTTCGTCGGCTGCATGCTCAACGAAGCCTGGTCCGCCTGGTACCAGTCCCCGGCCGGGCAGCTCGCCCTCGCCATCCTCGGCGGCCTCTTCGCCTGGACGCTGTCCTGGCTGCGCCGGGCCGCGGTCACCAAGCCGGACCCTCGCCTCCTCAACCCGCTGACCCCGGCCGAGCCGGCCGCCGCGACGGGAGTAGCCCGATGATCCCCATGGAAGCGGTCCTGCCCGCCGCGGCCGCCGGAGCCCTCGTCGGCGTGGCCATCCGAGCCCTGTGGCCGGCGCGGCCCGACGTCGTCTCCGTCATGGACCGGCTCGACGCCGACCACATCGCCCGACAGCCCAAGGTCACGGCCACCAGCACCGGGTCCCTGCCGGAGAAGGTCGGCAACCGCCTCCTGGCAGCTTTCGGCGAGCGGATCACCCTGCCCGTCCGTGACCTGAACCTGCTGCGGATCAGCCCGGCCGAGCACCTGGGCAAGCGGTTCCTCTTCGCCTTGTACGGGCTCGTCCTGCCCCAGCTGGCTGGAGCCTTCCTGTCGATGCTGGGCGTGAGCCTGCCCTTCGTAATGCCGACCGCCGCCGGCATCGGCCTGGGCGCCCTGTTCTGGCTGTGGCCCGGTCAGGAGGTAAGGAAGGAAGCCGCGGCGTCCCGACTCGTCGTCCGGCACGCCGCCGCCTCCTACCTTGACCGCGTAGCCCTGGCCCGCATCGCCAACAGTGGTGCCGCCCAGGCCCTGACCGACACCGCGGACGTGGGCGACGGCTGGATCTTCGAGCGGATGCGGCAAGCCTTCTACGAGGCCGACCTCGCCGGCGTCACCGTCTGGGACGCCCTCAAGCAGCTCGGCGAAGAGCTCGACATCCCCGAACTCACCCGGCCCGCCGACACCCTCGCCCTCGCGGGCGACGGCGCCGCCGTCTACACCACCCTCCAAGCCCAGGCCCGCCAACTGCGCGTCGCGATCCTCTCCGACGCCAAAGCCCAAGCCAACGAAGCCAGCACCAGCATGGTGCTGCCGGTGACCTTCTCCGTGCTGCTCATGTTGGTCTTCGTCGTCCTGCCGCCCGTTGTCTCGATGTTCAACGGCTGAACTCCAAGGGAGAAAACCATGCACATCCGCGCGCTGACCACCGTCCTCGCCGCTAGCTGGGAGCGCCTGAAGAAGGGTGGCGACGCCGGCCAGACCTCGGCCGAGCTGGCCGTCATCGCCGGCGTCGTCATCGCCATCGCGATCGGCGTCGTCGCCGCGATCAAGACGTTCACCGACGCCAAGATCCCGCTCATCAGCGGCTGAACCAACCACGACGAGGAGGGGAGCGGCGTGAAAGACCAGGTCAGCAACCGGTGGCGGCGCCTACGTGCACGCCTGCGGAACGAGGGTGATCGGGGCTCGGGGAGCGTGGAGCTGGCCGTGCTCGCCGTCGTGGTGCTGTTCCTGGTCTTCGCCGCGATCCAGACCGGCATGTACTTCCACGCCCGCTCCGTCGCCCGCTCCGCAGCCACCCAGGGGGTGGAGGCCGGCCGCCAGCTCGGCGCCAGCCCCGGCGACGGCGTCGCCCAGGCCCAGGAACTCCTCGCGAAGTACGCCAGCGTCCGCGGGGCGAGCGTCTCCGCCGAGGGCAGCGGCCTGGAGCAGATCCGCATCACCGTACGCGGCACCGTCGCAACTCTGGTCCCCGGCTTCGAGCTGGACGTCGTCCAGAGCGCTGAGGCTCCAGTCGAGCGTTGGGTGGCGGCCCAGTGAGGCGGGCCCGGCGCTACAACTGGCGCGAGGACCGCGGAAGCTACAGCGTCGAGACCGTCATCCTCGCCCCGGCCATCATCGCCCTCATGCTGCTCATGATCGCCTTCGGGCGGATCACCGATGCCTCCGGCGCCGTGGACGGCGCCGCCCGCGCGGCCTCCCGCGCCGCCTCCCTCGAACGGGAAGCCGGTGCCGCGCAGGCCGCCGGGGCGGCCGCTGCAACCCGCAGCCTCAACGGTGAGGGGATCCGCTGCGCCTCTTCCAGTGTCTCGGTCGACACCTCCGGGTACGGCCTCGACATCGGCCAGGAGGCTACCGTCCGCGTCACCGTTGCCTGCACCGCTCCACTTGGCGAGATCGGGCTGCCGGGACTGCCGGGATCCCGCACGCTCCGGGCCTCGTGGACCAGCCCGATTGACTCCTACAAGGGCCGCTCGTGATCACCGCACTCACCCGCCGAATCACCGCTCTGCGGGACCGGATCCGCCACGGCGGCGACCGCGGGTCGCTCTCCCCGTTCTACGCCCTGAGCGCCATCGGCATCATCATGATCATGGGACTGCTCGTCGACGGCGGCGGCGCCCTCAACGCTACGAACAAAGCCACCGGCCTGGCACAGGAAGCTGCCCGCGCGGCCGGCCAGCAGCTCAACATCCCCGCCGCCGTCCAGGGCACCGAGATCACGGTCGACCCGGACGCCGCCGTCGCCGCCGCCCAGGAATATCTCGCCACCCAGAACGTCTCCGGCTCCGTAACCATCACCGACGGTGGCCAGCGACTCGAAGTCACCGTCCACGACACCTACAACACGCTGTTCGCACAGTTCGTAGGCCGGTCGACGATCAGCGTGTCCGGCACGGCACACGCCCGACTGCACACCCAAGCCGGAGGCTGACCACCCCATGAGCACCTCCCTACGCCTGCTCCGCGCCCTGCTCGGCCTCGCCATCCTGGCCGCACTCATCGCCGGCATCCCCCTTGTGCTGCTGGCCGTCGGCCACCAGCCCACCGACCTGGCCGTCGGCTGGGACCTGCTGACCCAGCAGGACGACGGCTCGCTGTTCTTCACGGTGCTCACCACCATCGGCTGGATCGCCTGGACCCTGTTCACTCTCTCCGCCCTCGTCGAGATCACCGCGCTGTTCCGCGGCCGCAAGGCAAAGCGCATCAAGGGCCTCGGCGGGATGCAGTCCTTCGCCGCTCTCCTGATCGGCAGCATCGTGCTGCTCGCCCCCACCGCCGCCTCGGCCGCCACCACCAGCCCGGCCATCGCGGCCACCGCCGTACAGACCGCCGGTGCCAGCACCACGTCGGCCGCCACCACTGCCGCAGCGGACCAGGACACCTGGCCCACTCACACGATCACCGGGGACTCCGAGCTCCCGTGGGACCTCGCCGAGCAATACCTGGGCAGCGGACCCCGCTGGAAGGACATCGCCGCCCTCAACCCCTCCATCCCGCAACTCGCAGCGGGCGACCAGTTCCTCCCCAAGGGCGCCGTGATCCGGCTCCCCGCCGATGCCAACATCGCCAAGCCGGCCGCCCCCACTCCGGCACCCGCACAGACCACGCCCGAGACGACCGCGCCCACGCAGCAGCCCGCAGCCGCCGCCACAGACGCACAACCCACTGCGGCCCAGGCCGAGCATGTCGTCGAGCCCGGCGAGACCCTGTGGGGCATCGCAGACGAGCACGGAGACCCCGAAGACTGGCCGCAGCTCTTCGAAGCCAACAAGGGCAATCCGCTGCCCGGCGACGCCGGGACCTTCGACAACCCCAACCTCATCGTCCCCGGCCAGAAACTCACCCTCACCACCGCAACTGCCCCCGCCCCGGACAGCCCACCCGCCCCAGACGCCAAGACGCCTCCGAAGCCGGACACCGCCAAGGACACCCCCACACCAGCGACACCCGCCCCAGCGCCTTCGAAGCCCGCCACCCCTGCGCCCGCCGCATCCACCCCCAGCACTACGCCCACCACCGCCGCTCCCACCCCCGCGCAGGACAGCCAGAAGGTCGAAACCGCCCAGCAACTGCAGGACACGGACCAGACCCTGGCGCCCGCTGCCATCTGGACCGGCGCCGGAGCACTGGCCGCAGCCCTCATCGGCACGCTCGCCACCCGACGCATCCTTCAGCAGCGCCGCCGCCGACCCGGCCGCCGCATCCCCATGCCCACCGGCAGCGCTGCCGCCACCGAACAGGGCCTGCGCGCCGCCCAGCACCCCACCGGCTTTGACCTCCTCGACACAGCCCTGCGCACGCTGGCCCTCAACCTCGCCGCGGCCGGGCGCGACCTGCCGGTCCTCACCGCCGTCGTCCTGCACGAGCAGAAGGTCGAACTCCACCTCGAGGGCAAACTCCCCCCGATGAAGCCCTTCTCGGGCGCCGCAAGCGGCACAGACCTGTGGACATGCCCAGCCTCCAGCCCCGACCTCGCCGACCACGACACCCTCCAAGGCGCCGACGCCCCCTACCCGGCCCTGGTCTCCCTGGGCTGGGACGGCGCCGGCCGCCTGGTCCTCGTCGACCTGGAACACGTCGGCGTCCTGCACCTGGACGGCGACGCCGACCACGCCCGCCACGTCCTTCAAGCCATCGCGGTCGAGCTCGCCAGCACCCCCCTGCCCGGCCACCTGGAGATCACCGCGCTCGCAGAAACCGCCCCCGGCCTCGACGACGCATCACCCGAACGCGTCGCCCGCACCGCCACCCTCACCGACGCGATCACCGAACTGACCAGCCACACCACCGACCAGCGCCGCGCCCTCACCGCACTCGGCGCGCCCACCCTCCGCACGGCACGCCTGCAGGAAGACGCCGGCGGCTCCTGGACGCCCCACATCCTCCTCGCCGCCGAGCTCCCCGAAGGAACCCAGACCAAGGCACTGCTCGACCTGATCACGGCCCAGCCCCAGGTCGCCGGTGCGGTCGTCACGGCCAGCGAGAACGCCGACCTAGCCCCGGAAGAGGGCTGGACCCTGCACTGCGCCGGCCCGGACGAAACCATCGTCCTGCCCGGATCCGGACTGCCCATCAAGCTCCAAGGGCTCTCAGACCCGCACTTCGCCGACGCGATCGAGCTCCTCACCCTGTCTGCCAGCACCGGTGATGTACCCGCTCGCGACGACTGGCTAGAGGACCTCCTCGACACCGACGAGCAGGCGGAAGCGGACCAGGCTGAGCGAGACCTGGCGGGCGGGGATCAGGAGGACCTGTCGGACGACGCTGAGGAGACCAGCGACGGCGAAGCACCACAGCCGGAGGCTGATGCTGACGAGGACGGTATGCCAGACGAGTACGCCGACATCGAGCGGGAGGAGCTGGAGGCTGAGCAGCAGAACGACGCCGACACACCCACCGATGTGGCAGAAGAGGCGCCGGTCGAGCCCGCCGTACCGGTGATGACGAAGCAAGAGGTCGTCTCCACCGAGGCGATCGCTGAGGCCGAGAACCCGGTCCCGGTCCCGCCTTCGCCTTCGGTGCCTGCTCCGGCCCGCGCCGTTGACGAAACCGACGTTGCCACGCTGGACACCATGCCAGCGGTACTCCTTCTCGGACGAGTGGTCATCGAGGGCGCCGCAGGCCGGATCGACTCCAACAGACAGAGCGCCGCCGTCGAGCTCGTCTCCTACCTCGCGCTCAACCCCGGAGCCGACCACCACGCCATCGACGATGCCCTCTGGCCGGGCCGCCTGGTCAACAAACAGATGCGCAACGCCGTCATCAGCCGCACCCGCTCCTGGCTCGGTAAGGACGCCGACGGCGAGGCGTACTTCCCGAGGGTCATGGACACCGGTGACAGCCGCTACCGACTCGCTCAGGCTGTCACCTGCGACTGGCGAGCCTTCCAAAACTTCGCTCGCATCGGCCTTGCCCGCTACGACGAGGACGGCGACCTCGCCCTGCGCCGGGCCCTCGCGCTCATCCGCGGCCGACCCTTTGCCGCCAGCGACCCCCAGCGCTATGCCTGGGCCGAGCCGGCCGTCCAGGAAATGGTCTCGGCCATCGCCGACGTCGCCTACGAGCTGTCCACCCGCCGCCGGGAAGCCGCCGACTACGCCGGCGCCCTCTGGGCCGCGCGCCAGGGCCTCCTCGCTGCTGAGGAGAACGAACTCCTGCACCGGCAGATTTTCCTGGCCCACCACGCGGCCGGAGATATGGACGCCCTCCGCGAAGCCGCCGCGGGTCTGGCCCGGATCAACGAGAGCCTCGGCGGGGGAGTGGACATGGAGGCGGAGACAGCTCAGCTGCTGAGCACGCTCCTCCCAAAGCCGGTAGTCCGCCGTTGACACTCTAGGATCCGAGAATCGATGCGCAATGGCGTCACCTGATGCGCAATGTATGCGCAATTCTGGGAGTCATTGCGCAATGACTAGGATCCGCAACTTTCACTGACAATGAAGGTGCTCCATTGGCAATGGATTGGCAAATCCACGACCCCATTGACGATGGCTACGATCCGCAGCGATCGTTGTCAAGGGGGGTCGTCCTTGAAGAAATCGCCAGCGATCAGGTTCAGAATAGAGCCTACGGCCCCAAGGGCGAAGGCAACGAGGAGCCAAACTGCCGCCTCCACGCCCGAAACATGGTAGAGCACGAAAAACTTCCCAGCATCGAAAGCAGCAGCGATGAAGGCGGCCATCACGGTCATCGCCACAGCGACCAGACGAATCATGGTCGAACGCGCACGAAATCTTGAGAATTGAAAGCCTCTCCGAGTGCCGTGTTCCAGCTCAACGCTGGATAACACCCTCCCATTTGTAATGATCGGAGATATTCTAACCCCGTCAAATTCTCCTCCTTTGACAATTTTCACCTGCAGTACCACGCGCTTGACTCTGCGCCTGCTTTTGAATCCTACTTTTGCGTAGGTGTGAGGCTTCTCTCCATCCCACCCGACCGGCGGGTACTCTCCCGTAGTATCCTTGTAATCTTGGGCCTGCCTTTTGCGCAGAGTAGCCTCAGGGATGCCGATTTGCCATCGATCCCAGTTGCTGTCAAATTCTACCGGCCAGCTACCCGGCATGACGATCACTGGTGCAGCAGATTGCACATGTTGCGCCTGATCATTGCCATTCATCCGCTTCTGCTCTCGCTTCCATTTCTAGCGGTGCTTCGGCCCGCGCCTGGGACTGCCATTCCCCGATGACCCAGGAATGATCTGGCAGCGATTCGGAGAGTTCGATATTCAAGGCAACGGACAGGCGGTGTAGCGGGGAAGGCAGGAAAGAAGCCGGTAGATGCAACATCTGAGCCAGGGTAAACGACGCCGCCAAAAGGCGCATTCCGGGATCATCTAGCGACTTCCACAGGTCAAGCGCAGCGCGATATTCGACAGAATCCCTCCTGGGGCCCCTCTTGCGATTGACACCATCGATAACTCCTTGAATCTCCGGCCGGATGGCATCGGTCAAGCCGCGATAGAATGGGCGCCGCTCCAGCCACTCATCAAAGCTCCTCACCACTAGCGTTGCATTAGGGCTTTCTGGAGGATAGGGGCGGACGAGATCAACGGCGATTTCCCGTGCCGCGGCACTTGCGGGAGCGGAATTTCCGCCACTGCCACCGCCTCCGCTGCTGCCGGGCGCGCCGCCCGGAGGATTCGGCTGACCGCCTCCGCTGGTGCCGGGCGCGCCGCCCAGTTGCCAGCGATACCAACCGGCGCTCGATGCCTGTAGAACGACGTCGCATTGGATGCAGACATATCTCGGTGACGGATCTCGGTGACCGTGGTGACCGCATGTCATCGTGAAGCAGTTGCCGCAGACACCCATGGGCTCATTCGCGGCGCCTGTCGGAGTGCCAATTAGGGGCACTTTGATCTGGCACGACTGGCATGATGCGACCATCTTGATCTCCGCTCTTAGGGGTCCTAACAGAAGCTGTTGATCATGTGACCTTCGGTTCGGATGGTCGTTGATCTGGTCGTGGGGAAACGTCAGTCGCGGCCGTGGATCGTG
>NZ_JBHWAQ010000074.1:0-16393 GCF_042743475.1 Streptomyces sp. NPDC059534 | reverse complement strand
GGGGTACCGGCCTTCGGCCTGCCGGTGCCGCCGAAGGCGGCATGTACGGATCGTGACCGCTTGCGGTCGCGGGGGAGCCCGAGGGGGCTTGCCCTCTCGGGTCTCGGTGGCGCCCCGCGCTGCCGAGACGTCGCCCGGCCGGGCCGCGCTGGCGGGGGAGACCGAGGGAGGTCGCCTCTCGGGAGGAATACTCGCAGGTGAAAGCGCACGGAATACACTGACTGTCAGTGGTGTACTGGGGGTCAGTGCACCCAGTCTCGCCAGTGTGGTCAGTGGAGCACGTGCCGTTTTTGCGGTGCTCGGTGGGGCCGGCGCCGTCGGGCCCACGATGGCGATCTACTACGGAGAGTAAACTAGACCAATTTGGGTCGGCTGGACGGTCGGCCACGTCGATGCGTGGGCGAGCGGAGCGAGAGTGCCGGGCTCAGCCACATCGCGGCAGCGGCCAGCTCCCCGCCGGCCGAGACCGGGCGGAGGGTCGCCTCACGCTCCCGCATCCGTGACGGCGGGGGCACGGCGCCCGGCCAGGGACGGCCTGCTAGACGGCGAACCAAGATCACGAGACGGTCCACCCCTCCCCGCCAGCCTTCGGCGCACGCAACGACGAGAGCTGTGCCCGGCGGACGGCTGGCCACGTAAACCGCCCACGGACCCCGTCCCCGCCCCCACACGGCCGCAGGGGCGGGAGAGCCTGAGAGGGCGCCGCCCTCTCGGAACCAGGGCTCACACCCGGGAGTGAACCAGAGCCCCGGAAAGCTGCGGATATAGCTGTTCCGGGCGGCAGAACTGAACCAACTGAACCAGTCGATCTTTGGTAAAGCGCTGACCTGCGCAAACAGGCTTGGTGGGGCTGGTTCAGTTCGGATCGGCAACTGAACCAGGAACCGGAGAACTGAACCAGGGCTGGGAGGAAACTGAACCAGGAGGGCTCTGACCTGCGGAAACGCCAAGGAGGCCCGTGGTTCAGTTCTTCGTGCGGAACTGAACCACGGACCGTGAACTGAACCAGAGAGGTTCTGACCTGCACGAATGCGTCGGCTGCTCCTGGTTCAGTTCCTCATGGAGAACTGAACCAGGAGCCTGGAACTGAACCATGGGGCCGACGCTCACCATGAGGCCGGGCAACCTCTCAGCCCCACATGAGCGCGTTTACCTGGGAAAACGGCTTGAGAGTCTCTCAGGGTGCTGTGGTGAGTGGAGGGGGAAGGAGCCTGGTTCAGTTTTGCCGAGGAAACTGAACCAGCCCAGCGAACTGAACCAGCGGTGCGAGGAACTGAATCACGTTCCCCGGGCCGGTCATCGGTCATCGGTCATCGGATCGGTCACGACAGGCCGGCAGGTGACCGATCCCGTGACCGATCCGATGGCTGATCGGTCACGACAGGCCGGCAGGTGACCGATCCCGTGACCGATCCGATGGCTGATCGGTCAAAGTGCAGGTCAGGAGGCACGGAAAGCACTGGGGGCAGTAGGGTACGGGCCATGGTCTACAGATGGGCTCTCGTGAGCCAGAAGCCCGGGGTGGGGAAGTCGACGTCCGGCATTTTCCTCGCCCAGGCGCTCTACGAGCAGGGTGACGACCCGATGCTGGTCGACGCGGACAAGGGCAAGACGTGCCTGGACTGGGATGAGATGGCGGGCGGGATGCCGTACCCGGTAGTCAGCAAGCCCGTGAAGCAGCTGCACCGCACCCTCCCGGACATCGTCCGGGGCCGCGGCTCGGTCGTCATCGACGTCCCGCAGGTCGAAGACCACGAGCAGATCGCCAAGGGCGCCATGCTGTTCGCGGACACCTGGGTGATTCCGATCGCCCCGAGCCCGGTAGAGGTCCGCCGGCTCTTCCGCGACGACGCCTTCGGCGACTTCATCCAGGAGCTCCAGGAGCTCCGCGAGGAACTGGGCAAGGAGAAGGCCGAGGTTGTCTTCCTGCTGACGCGGACGAACACCTCCCGGATGACCAAGGGAGGCCCGGACCGTGACGTCCGCGACGAACTCACCAACCACGAGTACCGCACGCTGGACGCCCAGATCCCCTTCCACGACGACATGTACCGCCAGACCGGTGGCTCCAGGGTCCGTGCCCTGGGCACGCCGTACGAGCGCGTCGCCAAGGAACTGAAGGCCCTCACCCCGCACGCTGGAGACCGAGCATGAGCACCAAGCGCCGTAGCCGCTACGCCGCCGCCGCGAGTCAGCAGCCGACCGCGCCGAGGGCGACCGAGGCCGCGCAGAAGGTCCGCACCGAGCCGATCCGGGTCACCCTTGATCTGTCGCCCACTCAGCACCGTGCGCTCAAGCGCTGGTGCAACCAGGCAGCCGCGGATCACGACCTTTCCCAGGTCCCGCTCGCTCGTGTCCTGCGGCTCCTTGGCGAAGAGCTGGTGGACAACGACGCCCTGGCCTTCCGGATTGGCGAGAAGCTGAAGGTGATGGCGGCCGAGGATGCATAGCTGTCACGCTGTCACGTCCAGTTTTCACGCGGGGGGTTCGCCCAGGTCACAGCTCGATGTGGGCGTGACACGCGACAGCAGGCACCCGGAGTGTGACAGGTTCTCACCATCACATCTGAAAGGTCGTTGGCATGGCAGGTTACGAATCGTCCTTCACGATCACGCTGAACGACAGCATGGAGGAGGAGGGTATTGGGGAGTCCATCGACATCCCCGGCAAGTACCTCAGCTACCTGCCGTACGGGATCAAGCTCACTGGATGCTGGCAGCTCACGATCTTCAAGAAGGGTGGGGACGAGGAGACCCACTTCAGGGTCGGTACCGCGTTCTACCCCTGGCAGAGGATCGCCGAGATCTCAGATGTCTATGACGACGTCGACGGCCTCCAGCGATGGGCCCAGGACCGTGACCTTAGCTTTGCTGACTTGCAGAAGGCTCAGGATGCCTTCCGGAACTTCCAGGGCTAGCCAAGCGCTTGAGAAGGAGCCCCGCACCCCATCCTGGGGTGCGGGGCTCCGCTGTGAGCTGGTCAGTCTTCCAGGATGTCGCCTGGCTTGAGGGTCTCGGTGTCGGAGACGTACCGTCCGCCGGAGTCGCCGACGTCGCCGAGAGGATCGTTGATTCCGCCGAAGGAGAGTTCTTCGACGGAGATGATCTCGAAGTCGGACGTCCCGAAGTAGTGCTGGGCCAGACCCTCCTCCATCTTCGAGACAGCGGCCTCCTGCCCGCCTTCGACGAACGCCTGGCGGACCTCGTCCATGAACCCGCTCGGCAGGTGCCGGCCAAACTGGATCGTGCGGTCGCGCTCGTCGCCGGAGACCCGGACCGTGCCGGAGAGGTACGCGCCCCCGGAGACCCGGGTGTCACGGGACCGGGTGCCCACCTTCTTGGTGGAGGAGTCGATCTCGGCCCGGTCCTTGGCGGAGACCAGCTTCGTCATCGCCTCCCGCTCGGCCCGCTCCAGCTTCTCCAGGCTCTTGGCCGAGGGCTTGGCCTTGCCCGAGAGCCAGCCGCGCAGGGTCCGCTTGGTGACCCCGGCCGCGGCGGCCGTCTTCTCCTCGTCGCCTCGGTTGCGCTTGCCGAGCCAGCCCAGACGCTCGCCGATCGACTTCTTCGCGATCCGCTCGTGTCCGCCGGCCGCGCGGCCGGTCAGCTTGGCCATCAGGGCACCGGCCCACGTCGTCTGCTGCGGCTTAGCCACGGCTCTCCTCCCACTCCTTCGTGGTCATGGCGGTCTTGGGGCGGAACTGTCCGAGATGGCCGATCTCACCCTCAGGGGCGAGACGGAGCCCGGCCGGGACGGACGCCCGGGGGTCGGTGTCGGTGGTCGCGTACACCAGCTCGTCGGTGTTCACGGCGATCGGGTACCGGCGGACGTCGACCTTCCCGAGGATTCCGGCGCCCCGGTAGACCTTCCGCAGGAGCCCGGTCCACGCCTCGTCACGGACCGCGTAGCCCCAGTCCGGGCGGGCGATGACGAACTGGTCGTCGTTGCGGAGCTTGCCGTGCAGGGTGCGGTAGGTGGCCTTCATCGCGTCGCGCAGGATCGTCGCCTCGGTGTCCCCGGTGCGGGCCTCCACGACCTTGAGCCCGTCACGGAGCCGGGCGGTGAAGTCGCGGAACCCCTGGTAGCCGACCGCCGGGGCAATCCACGCTTCCATGACCTCGGGGCTGATCCCGCTCTCCACGTACAGCTTCACGATCGCCGTGGTGACCCAGACCAGCTTCCCGGCCGGGACCTCGTGGACGGGGGCGGGGACCAGGGCGTGAGGCCACTCGGGCACCCGCATGAGCCAGAGGCCGGCCATCTTCTCGTCGAAGAGCACCCCGCCGGTCTCGTGGACCAGCTCGGTCCCGGCGACGATCGCCTGGCCATAGGCTGGCAGGTAGTTCTTGATGGCGTCGTAGCCGATGACGAACCCGTGGGCCCGCTCCTGGTCGGTCAGCGGCCGGGACCAGGAGTCGGCGGCCTGCCAGGTCGGCCACTCCGGGCTGTTCTTCGGGACCATCTGCACGAACGTCTTCCGCGTCGCGTCCAGGCACCCGCGCAGGGCCCAGATCGCGGTGTTCGCGGCGGTCCCGGTGTAGGACCAGCGGACCAGCTCCGCGTACTGCACGAGCCGCTCCGCCATTCGCGCGGCGCCGGCGGTGTCGCCCTTCGGCCCCATCGGGAACTCTGTCGGCTTCAACCAGGCCGCCACGGTGATCCGCACATGCCCGTGACGCTTCGGGTGCTCCATCGACGTCGTCGGCTGCACCCGGGGCCGCAGACCGGCCTTGCGGGGCTGGTGCCACCCGGCCTCAACCAGCGGCAGGAACGCCGCGTGCCACGGCTTACCGAGACCCGGGCGGGGCCCGTTGAGCCCGTACCGGGCCCGGACCTCGTCGTCCACGACGAGGGTGACGTCGTGTGATCCGGCGGAGTCGGCGACCACGTCGACCAGGGCGACGAGGTCGGTCACGGCCTGGCCCTCCAGCGCGGTACACGTACCGGTCGCCGGGTCGAACAGGCCCTCGGCAGTGACGGCTCGGACCTGGGCCAGCACCACGGGCTCCTTCTTGGAGGTGTGCCGGGCCTTGGCCGGAGCGACCTCCCGCACAGGCGGAACGGACTCGCTCACGACCGGAGCGACCTCCCGCGCAGGCGGAACCGGTCCGCCCACGGGCGGAACAGTGCTCTCCGTGGGTGCAGTAGGTGCAGTGCCCCCAGTGGGTGCAGTGGAGGGGGTGTCCGGAGCGTCCTCGGCCTGGCCCTCCTCGGGGCCGTTGGACTTCTCCATAGAGAAGTCCAACAGCCAAGAGGTGGTTCCGGTGGTTCCGGTGGTTCCGGTGCTGGTCAGAGGCCCATTTTCCGGAACCACCTCGGTGGTTCCGGGGTGGTTCCCGGTGGTGGTTCCGCTCCGGAACTCTGGTCCGGGACCCCTGCCGGGGCCTCCTTGAGAGCCGTTGTCAGAGCTCCCGCCGGGCTCGTCGCTGGCGTACAGCTCCTCGGCCCTCAGGGTGTTGAAGCGGTGCATCCTGAGTCCGAGTCCCTTGCCGCGGAGTGGCTTCGGAAGCTGGCACTGTGCCCGCTTGCCGTTCTCCTCCCGAAGGTGAATGCCGAGCTCGTACAGCCTCCGCATCGCGGCGGTCATGTTGTCGATCCCGGCCTGGGCGCTGGCCTCCTGGACGACGGGGTCGAGAACCCACCATTCGCCACTCTCGGGGTCGGTGAAGCCGCGGAGCTGGCGGAACCCCTCCTCAGCGGCTGCGGGGAGCCGGTCCATGTCGGGGAACGCGCTCTTCTGGAGACGCAGGGCATCGAGAGCCCACCAGAGCTTCTCGTGGTCGGGCACGTTCGCCTCGTCGGCCGCCGTGATGGCGTCGGCCAACCGGGCGGCGGCCTCGGCCTCGGCGGCCTTGCCGATCTCGGGGACGCCGATGGCCTCCCCGAGCATGTAGGCGCCGACGACCCAGACCATGTGCAGCTCGGCGATCGTCGCGGCGATGCCGCCGGTCGACGGCCGGTACTTCGAGCAGAGCTCCAGGTGCCGGGTCTTGATCCGCTCCAGGTTCTCCGCGCGGAACATGCCCTTGCGGATCGCCCACTCCAGGGGCCAGCCGCCGTACGCCTTCGCCAGCCGCTTGAGCCGCTTGGACACGTGCTCGGCGCCCTTGTGGCCCTCGGGCGCCGGAGACCCGTCCGGCAGCAGCATCTTGTCGGGGAAGAACGGCGCCTTGAACTCCTGGAGGCGGGTGGCCAGGTCCTCGGTCTGGCCCTCGTGCTTCAAGGGCTCGTTGGAGGAGGAGACCGCGCAGGACAGCCAGAAGCCGTCCGACTCGCGCGGCGATCCGTCGGCCGTGCCCATGGCGCGTACGGCACCGGCGACCATCTGGGAGATCTCGCGGGACGACTCCTGGATGCGCCGGCCGGAGCTGGAGTGCTCGTCCAGGCACAGCGGCAGGAAACCGCGTTGACGGAGCGACTGGGTGATGCCCTGCTTCGACGCGTTCCACGTGATCATCAGCTGCTGACGACGGGGCTTGATGTCGCCGAACGTCCCCGAGCAGATCGTCAGGATCGTGGACTTGCCCTGCTGACCGGGGCCGAAGCAGTTGACCATGTGGGCCAGCACGTCGAGCGAGTCGAGCACCGGACCGGCGAACATCGCGCCCTGGACGAGGGCGGACTTGCCGCACTCGGTCGTCCAGTACCCGATCTCCTCCCACGCGTCCTTGGCCTTGGCCTCCTCGCCCCGCAGCATCCGGTAGCCGAGGGTCTGCGCGTGGGCCTCGGGGAAGATCAGGTCCCCGGCCTCGTTGTAGTAGGTCCTGGCCGGGACCTCGGGCGCCTTGTCGCCCTCCTCGCGCATGATCCGGGCGAACGCGTGCTTCTCGTCGTTGCCGGTCGGCCGGCGCTGACCGCACTTCGCCGCCCACGTGCCACGGTCCAGCTCGTCCTCGGTCAGGATCCGCGGATTGCGCTGACGCTTCCCCCGGGCCAGGTACTCGGTCCGGATGTACTCGCCATCGTCCGTGTAGTGGGCGACCGTGGCCTGGATCTCGGGGACGTACCCGATGATCGTCGGCGCCTCCTCGCCCGACTGGTGAAGGATCGCGCGGCTGCTCTCCTGGTAAAACCAGCCCCGCCGCAACCCGGCGATCGAGCGGCAACCCGGCGGGACACCATCCCGCTCCAGGGCCCGCACATTGCCCCCGCGCCGCCTCTGAGGCGACTGGGCGGGGATCTCGGTGGACGTGCTCACAGAGTCCTCTCTGCGGCCTGCCACGCGAATGTGACGTCACGACGTCGTCAGAGGTGGGGGAGAAATCTCCCCACCCCTGCTCTACACTCGGCAGCAGACCTTTGCTTGGTCGCCGCGACGCCCTTCTCCGGGACTTCGACCTCTTTCAGGCTTCGACCCCTGATTGAGACCCCGGGTGGGGCGTGCGGCTTTTTTGCGTTTATGGATCTTGTTCGGTTATTCCGTGCAGCTTACGCCGGTAGGTGGACAGGTCCGTGGGGCCGTAGATCTGGGCTCAGGCTTCCGGCTGAGTGTTCAACGACGTTGACCACCGGAGGATTGTCGATCCGCCGACGACTTTGACGGCGACTTCGACGACCCGCCCATCTGCGAGCGTGACCGTACGGACGACCTGGGTCACGATCACGTCTCCGGCAGTCAGACCGAGGGCCGTCTTCTCCGTCTCGGTTGCGAGACGGGAGGTGACCTCCTCCAAGACCCTTTCCTGTGCCACCCCGAGGCGCTCTGCTGCTAGCTCTCGGGACCCGCCGGTGGACACCGGTTCGGTCAGTTCGGGAGTCACCGCGATCACGTAGGCCGGGTAGTACGAACTGCTGATGTGCACCGGCACGCCATTGCGGCTTACCACCCGGCGCCTTACGTGGACGGGCGTCCCCGGAGCAACATCGAGCCGAGGGGCGATCAGCTCGTCAGCTCCGGTGGTCCCCACCTCCAAGATGCGGGAACTCTCGCCGCCGCCCAGGGCCCTGCCCGTCGTTTCGTGCAGGTGGACCCGAGTGGCGATGTTGTTGCTGACGAGGCCGGCCACGACCGTGCCGACGCCCGACTTGGGGAGAGTCAGGCCCTCCATCTTGAGTGCCCGGTAGGCGCGATTGGCGGTGGTCTGAGCCACGCCGAAGCGCTCGCAGACCTGCCGCAGCGACGGCATGGTGTCGCCCGGCCGGAGCGTTCCGTCCTGGATCTGCTGGCGGTAGTAGGCGGCAATTTCCGCGTATCCGGTGTTCTCGGGCATAACTGGCCTCCCTTCTTTGGTCTCGTGCTGCACCACTGAGTGCAGGGGTGCACGTCTAAGGCTAGTCCACGTACACACCTAGCGCTACCACTAGCGCTCAACAGCGCTAGTGGTCTACCTTGTTGGTGCACCGCCTGCTTCAAAAGCAGAGCGGCCCCCGGGCTGGCGTCCTACCGCCTGCCCGGGGGCCTGAGACCGATCCCCGTTCTGACCTGCCAGAAGGGAGCGATCCTGAGATGGATCGTAACGAGGTACAGCCCCTGTCCCCGGCCGCCGCCGCGCGGCTGGACCGCCTGTTCCGCCTCTACAACACCCGCCTCCTGGCGTTCGCCGGTACGCAGACCCGCGACCACGCGACCGCCGAGGACGTCGTCTCCGAGACCTGGCTGAGGGCGGCCCGCTCGCTCGACCGGCTCCAGGCCGAGGACGCCAAGGCGTACGGCTGGCTCCGCTCGATCGCGTTCCGCGCGGCCGTCGACGTCTACCGCCCGAAGAGCTCGACCGAGACCGTCACCGACTTCGGCGATGTCGTGGCGATCCGGCTCCTGCCCGCCGCCCCGCCGGCCGACGCCGACGTCCTGGCCCTGGCCGACCTCACCCCCGCCCAGGCGACGGCGGTGAAGCTCGCGGCCCAGGGCATGTCCCAGAACCGGATCGCCCGCCGCATGGGCAAGGCCCAGCAGGTCGTCTGCAAGAACATCCACGCGGGCGCCCGCCGCCTCCGTCTCGCCGGGTCCCGGTGATCGCCGTGACGACGAGCATCCGACTCCCCCGCATGGCGGCCCCGACCGTCTTCGTGTCCGGCCGCGACGGCCTGGCCGTCATCGACACGATCGCCGTCGAGCGGGCCGTGACCGGTAACCGCAACGACGCGACCCTCACCACCGACGAGGCCCAGTACGCGGCCAGCCTCCTCCTGGAGGCCGGGATCGAGTACACCCTCGTCGCCGTCCAGGTCGGCGTCGACCGCCGCACGCTCCGTGGCTGGTTCCCCGAGCAGACCCGCACGGTCCGCTCGACCCCGCCGGTCTGCGGCACCCCCCGCGGCTACAAGGCCCACCTCCGCCGGGGCGAGATCGCCTGCACCGGCTGCAAGGCCGCCGCCGCGACCGCCCGCCGGCGCCCGTGGGAGCTGGAGGACGCGGCATGAGCGGCCAGAGCTCCCAGACCCAGAGCGGCCAGGGTCAGTCCCTCTCCGACAAGGTCCGCGACGCGAACAAGACCTCCAGCCACAAGTACGGGAAGAACGGGTGATCTCGATGGGCCTCTTCAAGCGCAGAGAGTCCAAGAAGGACGACGACGCCCGTACGTACCGGCTCCTGGACGGCCTGGAGTCCGCGTACGCGGCCCGGACCGGCGACCCCTGCGGGGACGCGGACCTGTCCGCTTTCGAGGAGACCGTGCTCTTCGGCGTCGGCTACGACCCCGCCGAGACCTACCCGCCCGCCGGCCACACCTACCCGACGAAGGGCTGACCCATGGCGAACACCCGCAAGCTTGACCAGGCGATCCGCACCGCCCAGGCCAAGCTCAAGGCCGTCCAGTCCCGCGAGTCCTGGGCCCTGTCGGCCCGAGACCAGGCGGCCCTGGCCCGTCACTCGGCCGTCGTCTTCGGCAAGGCCCTCAAGCTCAAGGACTCGCCCCGCGCGGAGAAGGCCATCGACACGATCTGGGCGAACGCCGCCCAGACGCTCCAGGCCGAGATCAACGCGACCGAGACCGAGAAGGCCCGGGTCATCGGGGAGGCCGCCAAGGCCAAGGCCGAGCGCAAGTCCCAGGGCTGGTGGTGACCGTGAAGACCCTCCTCGTCCGCCCGCTGGTCTGGGCCCTGGTCCGCACCGACGCCCTGGTGCTCTTCTTCACCCTCGTCGGCGTCGCGCTCCTCCTCGGTCAGTCCCTCCTCGGCCTCGGCCTCACCTCCTTCGCCGCGATCCTCTCGGCCCTCCCCGTCGCGACCGCCGCCGCCCTGGGCGCCTGCCTCTGGTGGGTCTCCTCCGGCCCCGGCCGCCGGGCCTGCGTGGACATGGCCCTGGAGATGGCCGACCGCCTGGCCGACTGGGCCGGATGGCCGACCGTCGAGCTCGACTCCTGACCCTCTCGCCCTCCAGTGGTGCCGCCCCGCGCGGCACCACCCCTCCCCAGGGAGCCACACCGTGACCCACCACCAGGACATCCAGCCGTACGTCCCCCAGCCCCTCCACTCCATCCCGCCCGGCGTGACCGTGGCGTACACGGCCGAGGGTCAGCCGGTCTACATCCCGACCCAGTCCCAGCAGCAGCCGGTCATCGTCCAGATGCCGACCCAGCCCATCCCGGCCTGGCTCCGCAACGGCCTGATCGCCGCCGTCGGCCTGGTCATCCTCTGCACCCCCGCCACCGTGCTCCTGGTCGTCGCCGCCCCGGCGGTCGCCGCCATGGGCCAGGCCGTCGCCTACGGCGGCATCGGTATCGGCATCGGCGTGGTCGGCGTCGCGGCCGGCATCAAGGCCCTGCGAGAGACCCCGAAGCCCGCCAAGGCCGCCCGCACCGGCCTCCTCAGCAAGAAGGCGAAGTGACCATGCGCTTCAAGACCCAGACCCAGTCCGTCCTGACCGACGTCACCCGGGACGGCAAGACCCACCAGATCCCCAAGCCCGTCACCAAGCTCGTCCCGATGGCGCCCCGCAACTGGGACGTCATCGGCCTCCGCACCGCCGGTGCCGTCGTCCTGGCCCTCACGGCCGTGGCGATCGTCTGGTCCACGATCTCGATCGGCGACCTCCTCCAGGGCGGCCCCGGATACGCCGCCGCCGCCCTCTTCGATGCCGCCTGGATCACCTGCATCATCCTGGAGATCCTCGCCCGCTACGACCGCGAGAAGCGGACTTGGGCCCGCGTCCTCGGCATCATCCTCGTCGTCATCACCGCTGGCGCGATCTTCTGGCACGGCTGGAAGGCCGAGGACATCGCCCTGGCCGTGGTCGGCGCCATGGTCTCGGTCATCGCCAAGGTCCTCTGGGTCGCCGTCCTCAAGCACGTCGACCGCGACCTGAGCGACGAGGACGCCGCCTGGCTGGAGGCCGAGACCTCCAAGGCGACGCTCGTCCTGGCCCGTGCCCAGGTACAGCGTCAGGTCGCCCGCGCAGAGGGCATGGTGCTGGGCGAGCTCCTCGCCATCGAGCACCAGCACCGCCAGACCGCCGAGGCCCTGGGCATGACCCGCGCCGAGTTCCAGGAACTCCGCGTCCGTGCCCTCGGCGCCGCCGAGGCTGCCCCGCTCGCCGCTCTCCAGGAGGCGGGCAAGCCCACGGAGCCCACTGTGGGCACTGCACCCACTGAGTTCAGTGTCACCCGTGCCGAGGAGGGCACCGACGGGCAGAACACGGGCACCGAGATTCCGCAGGTCACCGCCCCCGCCGTGCCCGCGCTTGCCCTCGTCAAGCCCATCCCGCTCGACCTCGGCAAGGCCCCCGCCGACCTGGGCAAGCCCCAGCCCGCCGCCGTGGTGCCCGCCGCCACGACGGTTGCCCAGCCCGGCGCCGGGCTTGCCCGCACCGCCGCCCGTGCCGAGGGCAAGCCTTCGGGCAATACCCCTCCCGCCACGATCGCCGAGGCGGTCCGCCAGGCCGTCGCCGCCGGGCTCATCGACGCCGACGCCATCGCCGCCGAGGTCATGACCGCCATGCCCGACGCGAACCGGTACTCGGTCCGCCGGGAGATCACCCGCCAGCGGCCCGCGATCGAAGCCGTCCGCGCGGCCCAGGACGAGACCGCCGGCACCGGCCAGTACCTCTAACCGGCCCCGCACATCCCGCAGACAGGAGACACGACATGAGCGACCGCCAGACCTTCACCGCCCGCGCCGAGGCCGCCCTGCGCAGGGCCGACGACCTGGTCGCCAAGACCAACGCCCGGCCGCACCACACGCTCATCGCCCGCGAGCTCGACCAGATCGAGCGCGACCGCCAGGAGGCCGGCCTCCTCATCCAGTCCGCCGCCGTCTGGGCCCAGCTCGCTGCCGTCTCCCCGCTCCTCGGCCCCGCCACCGGCAGCGGGAAGACCGCCCCGGCCCAGGTCCCCCAGGACACCGACCTGTCCCTGGAGGACACCTCCGGCGAGCGCGGCGGACCGAACCCGCTCGCCTGGCGCTGAGAAATCTTCTGGCGACTGTCACACCGCCGCCGGATCTCACACCTGTAGCAGGTGAAAGACCCGCAAGACCGGCCCGTCCGAGGTAGCAGCCGGACGGACCATGCCGGGCCCGTCCGCCCCGTAGCAGGAGGCGGACGGGCCCTCCGAGGGCCAGGTAGCAGCCGGTCCCCGGGTGACCCCGCACAGCCCCGCAGAGAGCCACAGAGGAGTCCCCCCGATGTTCGCACCCTCCCCCGCCACCGGCGCCCGCCCGGTCCGCCGGCCGACCGACTGGCACAAGATCGGCCGCCGCGTCGCCTTCGGCTGGCGCGTCGTCTCCGGAGACACCCTGGACGGCAAGCCCCGCACGGACCGCACCTGGACGCACCGCGGAACCCCGCTGACCACCAAGCGGGAGGACGGCCGGATGCCGCACTCCTGGGACTACCTCTCCCGCCTGGAGACCGCCGGCCTCCGCGCGTTCGGCACGTTCGTCGTCGGCGGAACCGGCTACGCGGCCGTTGTGGAGCCCACGGAGACCCTCCAGAGCCTCCAGCTCTCCGGGGTCGGCGCCGCCGCCGCAGCGGCCTCCTGGGCCGGTTTCCGGGGCATGGACGGGGTCGTCACCTGGAAGCACCGCAAGCACTGGATCTGGCCCCTGCACGTCGTCCTGCGTGACCTCCTGGGCCTGCCCGAGGGCGTGAAGCCCTCCGACTACCTCAAGGTCCCCGCGGACTACGCCGAGCGGGCCGGGGACGTCGTCCGCATCGAGCTCCCGGGGACCTGGGCGCCCGGCACGGACGCCAGCGCAGTGGTCCAGGCCGTCACCAGCAAGCTCGCCCTCCAGGACGTGAAGGCCACCGTCCGGCTCAAGGGCGGCAAGCACCACATCACCTTCACCCAGGCGCCCCGGGCCCCGCAGCGGGTCATGTACTCCGACCCCGAGGTCGCCGAGCGCGTGCACAAGGCGCCGGCCTCCGCCCCGTTCCTCGGCCTCTCCCACCGCGACGTCTCGGTCTCCATCGACCTGGACGACGAGAGCCCGCACATCATGTTCTCCGCCGCCCCCGGTGGCGGAAAGTCCGTACTGGCAAAGGCATTTGCCGCCCAGGTTCTCCACCACGGCGGAATCGCATTCCTCATCGACTTCAAGCGGACATCCCACAAGTGGGCCTATGGGCTCAAGAACTTGATGTACATCCGCAGTGAAATGGACGCCCATTTCCTCCTGTTGGCCCTGGCCCAGGAGGGAAACCGGCGCATGGCCATCGCCGAGGAGAACGTGCACCGGGAATTGCGCGGTGAACCGCCGCTTCCCATGGGCCCGCGAATTCTCCTGATCCTGGAAGAGGCGAACACCCTCCGCAAGCGGTTGTCGAAGTACTGGGCGAAGAACAAACCGGAAGGAGCGAAGGGGAACGAGTCCCCGGCCGTTGAAGCGCTCGGAGAATTCCTCTTCATGGGTCGTTCGCAGCTCATGCACGCGCTTCTGATCGGCCAGTCTCTTACGGCCCAGACCGTCGGCGGCCCGGAAATGCGAGAGGCATTCACCGCCCGAATTCTCGCCCGCTACACGCAGAATGCATGGCGAATGCTCGTCCCCGAAGTCTCGCCCATTCCGAAGGCGTCCCGCCACTCCGGCCGCGTCCAGATCGTCCTCGCGGGCCAGGCCCACGAGACCCAGGTGGTCTTCATGACCGACGAGGAGGCGAAGGCGTACGCGACCTCCGGAGTGGTCACCCCGGTCCCCTCCATCGAGCAGCTCATGCGCGGCACCGACACAGTGAACAAGGGACACAGGGAGGGGACCCACCAGGGAGAAGAGGTTGTGTCAGACACAACCGGCCGCCCCCTGCGGGTCGTCCCCGACCCTGACCTGGGCGAACCCGCCGCCCCGGCCGAGGCCACCCCGATCAGCCTCTCCCAGGCCGCCCGCACGGTCTGCGCCGGAGTGGCCGGCCCCGCCCAGCCCGGCGTCGACACCCCGCAGGAAAAGCGCGACCTCTTCGCCCTCAGGAATGCCCGCTCCCGAGACAAGCAGTTCCCCGACCACGTCGCACTCAAGGGCAAGGAGAAGCTTTACAACCCCACCGAGCTGGAGCGCTGGACCCGGAATCGGATCAAGGCATCGGCCGAATCAGAGACCGCCGAGACCGGCACCGAGTAGAGAAATCCGGCGGGGAACTCGCCACGAGTTCCCCGCCCTTCTGAAAGGCAAAACGGAGCCATGGAAAACCCGAGAAAGAGGCGAATGGAAAAGCGCCAAGGAATGCTGCACACGGCAAAGAAGCTGATTTTCGTAGCCGACGCGGTCATCAACTCGGCCGAAATCGGCACCGAAGTCACCACCAGAGACATGCAGGAGAAAGCCCGTCAGTTCTTCAACCTGGAACTGACCGACGAGGCCGCCACATTGGCCCTCGTCGCCCGACTGGAAGAGCGCGGATACCTCGTCACCCCCGACAACGTCAGGAGCCTGGACGCATGAGCCCCGCCGAACTCACCCTCGTCAAGACCGAAAACCCGGCCGAGGAATCCACCACCGAGACCACCGCCGAAGAGACCACCGAGAAGGCGCCCCTGCCCACCCGGCTCGCCATCGCGGCCGGGGCCACCCTCGGCATCGGCGCCGGCCTCCTGCTCCTCAACGTCGTCGTCGGCCTGGCCTGGAAGCTCCACCAGCTCCACCTCTGGACCTGGGTCCTGATCGTCGTCTACTGCTTCGTGGGCGGCGCCGTCGTCCGGCTCTTCAAGGAGCGCGAGAAGGCCCTCAAGGCCATCACCTTGCAGTGGGCCCAGTACCGCGCGTGGGCCACTGACGACCTCCCCGACCGCATCGAGAAGGCCGCCGCCACCGGCCGCACGGTCCGCGGCTGGGTCTGGGAGACCAAGGAGGAGAAGACCGCATGAGCGAGTGCCCCGAGTGCGAGACCGAGGACTGGGCGATGTGCGCCGGGTGCGGCCTGTGCCAGTGCGAGCGGCACGACCACTGCACCCGCCCCGCCGGCCGCTGCCCCGCCGGCCGCTGCCCCGCCGGCCGCTGCCCCGCCGGCCGCTGCCCCGCCGGCCGCTGCCCCGCCGCCCACCCGGCCGACCCGACCCCCTGCGACGGCCCCGCCGACGCCCTCCTGATCCTCGACCAGACCAACGCGGGCGCCTACGGAAGCCGCCTCCTGGCCTCCCTGACGGGCGCACGGCCGGGTCTCCGGACCCGAACACTCAGGAGCCGCCATCGTGGCCCACAAGGCCGCACAGAGCCTCCCGCCGCTCCTGCCCACCGGCCCCGCCGACACCCTCGCCGACCTCGTCGGCACCCTCTACTGACCCCACTGGAGGCACTGAACCCACTGTGCACCTGACCTGCACCGCAATCGTTGACCACACCGAGAACCCACCACCAGGACAGGAGCCCGCCGGATGAGCGACCAGACCCACCCCCCGCTCCCCGTGCCGATCTGCACCCGCCCCGTACCGATCCACCCGGCCCCCACCTACTGGCCCACGACCGAACACCGCGACCACTGGTTCGACGCACTCGCCCGCCACGGCTACGGCGACGGCCCCCGGAGCACGAGCGCCCCCACCCCGGAGTACGGGGCGCCGGCACTCCCCATCACGAGCCCCCCGACCTGACCCGAGCAAGATCCCCAAGAGCCCCGCCACCCGATCGGGAGGCGGGGCTCTTCTTGTGCCCGCACCCAAATTGGTCTACCTTTTCAGACGTCACGCAGAGTGCCGAAGGCAGGATTGCGAGACCACTGAACTCACTGGACTCACTGGACTCACTGCACAGACTGATTAGCCGTGACCTACTCAACCCAGTGCCTTCCGTGCCTAGTGATCAGCATCTTTGCGTGAGAGTGCACCCGACTCCACTCAACATCAAGTCCGCACGACGGACCCTGACCGCCGAAGGCGGTCACCCCGAGTAGCTTCGGGCGCCAGCGGCGCCCTCTCCTGCCGGAGGCAGGCACCCCGACACGGCTGCCTGATCCAGGTCGCACTCGACGCCGAGTCCGGCGAGCGGGGCGACCGCGGCGGGGTCTCGCCGGACGGGCTCGAGGAGTTGGCGGCCG
>NZ_JBHWAQ010000073.1:0-17423 GCF_042743475.1 Streptomyces sp. NPDC059534 | reverse complement strand
CGGTGCGACCGCGGACGCGCCGATGCAGAACGACAGGGTCAGCAGTGCCTGAAGGTTCAGATGCCGTGCACCGGCGGGGGTGGCGCTAGCCGCGGACCCCACCCCCCCCCCGCCCGGCCGGGGCGACGTCGGCGGAGTTCAGGCTTCGGAGCCTTCGAGGATCACGGAGCGGGTGAGGTTGCGGGGACGGTCCGGGTCGTAGCCGCGGGCCTCGGCGAGGTGGACGGCGAGACGCTGCGCGCGGATGAGGTCGGCGAGCGGGTCGAGAGCGTCGCTCGCGTCGCCGGACGCGGCGGAGTACACGCCGCCGACGCGGGCGATGTCGTCGGCGAGTCCGCGCGGCGCGTCACCGAAGAGCCAGGCCACACGGCCCGGGCCGGTGATGCTGATCGGGCCGTGGCGGTACTCCATGGCCGGGTACGCCTCCGTCCAGGCCCCGGCGGCCTCGCGCATCTTGAGTCCGGCTTCGAGGGCGAGGCCGTAGGTCCAGCCGGTACCGAGGAAGGTGAACTGCTCGGCGTCGCGGACGGCGGGCGGGAGGGGTTCGGCGGTGGCGCGCTCGGCGTCCTGGACGGCCTGGGCCAGCTTGCGGACACCGGCCGGCAGGGCGTTCTCGGCTTCGAGGTGCGCCCGCAGGAGGGCGAGGACCGTGGTGGCGAACCTGGTCTGGACGACGGACTGTTCGTCTGCGAAGTCGAGGACCGCGACGGCGTCGGCGGCCGTCATGACGGCAGTCGCGGGGTCGGCGGTGATGGCGCCGGTGGCGGTGACGCCCTTGACCCGGGTCAGCAAGTCCAGGACCTCGGTGGTGGTGCCGGAGCGGGTGATGGCGAGGACGCGGTCGTAGCTCCGGCCGTGCGGGAACTCGGAGGCGGCGAAGGCGTCGGTCTCGCCGTGCCCGCCCGCCTCGCGCAGCTCTGCGTAGGCGAGGGCCATGAACCAGGACGTGCCGCAGCCGACGACCGCGACGCGCTCACCCCGACGCGGCAGGGCATCCGAGAAGTGGGCGACCGACTCGGCCGCACGGCGCCAGGTGTCCGGCTGGGAGGTGATCTCGACGGAGGTGCGGGAACTCTCGAAGGTGGTCACGCGATTCCTTGGGTTCGTAGGGTCGATTGCCCATGCTCTGTTGCGAGCATTTGAGATGTCAATACATGCGTGAAAGTCAGCTTTTCTGAGCAGTTTCGAGCATCTGGATGGAGATCTTGCGCCGGAACCGGGAGTAGACCGGGGAATCGATCTCGCCGGCGACCGCGCACGGCACGGCGGCGGCCGACAGGGCCACCGCCTCGCACAGGATGACCGGCCATGCCGCGCGGTCGGCCAGGCCCGAGGCGATCCCGGCGACGCAGGCGTCCCCCGCGCCCGTCGGGTTGCCGAAGAGCGTTTCCGGCGGAGCGGCCCGCCACGCCCCCTCCGGGGTGATGGCGTACAGACCGTCGGGGCCCGCTGACGCCACGACGGTCCGGGCGCCCCGGGCGCGGAGCTCCGAGGCCGCCTTCGGCAGGTCGTCGCAGCCGGTCACCTCCGCGATCTCGGCCGCGTTGGGCTTGATCACGTCCGGGCCCGCCTCCAAGGCGGAGACGAGGCCCGGGCCCGACGTGTCCAGCACGGTCGACGCCCCCTCGGCGGCCGCGATCCGGATCAGGCGCGCGTAGGCGTCCACGGGCAGCCCCGGGGGAGTGCTGCCGCTCAGGACGACGACGCTCGCGCCTTGGACCAAGGTGGTGTAGTGCGCGACGAACGCCGCCCATTCCGTGGCGGTCACTTCGGGGCCCAGGCCGTTGAAGACGGTGGCGTCACCGTCCTCGCGCGAGGTGACCGCGACCGTACGCCGGGAGTCGCCCGCCACGGCGACGAAGGAGTCACGGATTCCGGCGGCACGCAGATCCTCGCGCACCGCTCGGCCCGTCGGCCCTCCCGCCAGTCCGGTGGCGACAGGCGCGTGCCCGAGGAACGCGAGTACCCGTGCCACGTTGATGCCCTTGCCGCCGGCCCGCTCGTGCGCCGCGAGGACACGGTGCGACGTCCGGGGCCGCAGCTCGGCGACGTCCCAGGTGACGTCGAGGGCCGCGTTGAGCGTGACGGTGACGATCATGGTGTGGTTGCTCCTGTGAAAGGGGTGGGGGCGTGGTGGGCGACCGCCTGCCAGGCGGTCAGGCCGGCGCCCAGGCAACCCGCTTGGTCTCCGAGACCGGCCCGGACGAGAACCGGGGTGCGCTGGAAGGTGAGCCGCGCTGCCAATCTGTCCCGTACGGGGTCGAGCAGGAGCCGGTCGGCTTCGGCCAGACCTCCCCCCAGGACGACGAGTTCAGGGGCGACCAGGCTGGTGGCCATGGCCAGCGCCTCCGCCAGGCCGTCCGCGGCGTCGTCCCAGACGGCCCGGGCGACGGGGTCGCCCTCCCGCACGCGTGCGGCCACGTCCGCGGCGCCGGCGGCCGGCCGGCCGGTACGCGCGGTGTAGGCGCTCGCGACAGCGCGAGCCGACGCCAAGGTCTCCAGGCAGCCGTGACCTCCGCAGGCGCATGCCGTGCCCCCGCGCACCCTCACATGGCCGAGCTCCCCGGCGAATCCGTCCGAACGGACCGGCCTGCCGTCGGCGACCAGCGCGGCGGCGATGCCCGTTCCCACCGCGACGAAGAGCACGTTCCGCGCGCCCCGCGCCGCGCCGAGGGCGCACTCGGCTGCGCCGCCCGCCCGTACGTCGTGCCCGAGTGCCACCGGAAGCCCGGTGCGCGATTCGAGGACGGCAGCTAGTGGGAGGTCGCGCCAGCCGATGTTGGCCGACCACACGGCCCGACGCAGACCTTCGTCCACGATGCCGGGCACCACGACACCCGTGTGTGCGACCCGTAGCCCTCGTTCCGCGGCCAGCCGTTCCAGTGCGAGCAGGGTCTCGGCGATGGCGTCGACCACGGCGGTCGGTCCGTCGCCGCGCGGCGTCGGGCGGTGCAGCGACACGACAGGACGCATGGCACGGTCCAGCACCGCACCCTTCATGCCGGTCCCGCCGACGTCGAGAGCGAGCACACACGGCGGGAGACCGCTCGTGGGCGAGGCGCTTGAGGCGCTGACGTCCATAACTGACGACCATTCAGAGTGAGTGTTTATGCGCGCTGCAACCATAAATCGAGCGTATTCTTTCAGACTAGGTGATCGTGAGGTAGGTCTGGAAGGGTTGTTCACGGAACGGCGGACGGGTGCGGGGCCGCCTCGCGTGCGGGAAACGCCGTCCGAGGTGATGCTCGATGTTGTCGCGCTACGATCAACTTCGCGCAGGCTCCCTTCGGTCCAGCGGTCCCTGTTCAGGCGCCTCCAGGCGCCTTCAGGCGCACAGGCGGCCGGGAACCCGAGCGTGCGGTTCGAACGTCTCAGGGGCACAGAAGGGTTGGGGCAATGTCCAAGCAGACGCGGTGGAGCACGTTGCTCGAATTGCTGGCAGTCGAGGGCAAGCTGGACGTGGAGCAGGCCGCGGTCGCCGTGGACGTCTCACCCGCCACCATCCGCCGGGACCTCGACGAGCTCGCCGAGCAGCGGCTCCTCGTCCGCACGCGGGGCGGGGCGATCGCGCACGGCGTGTCGTACGAGCTTCCCTTGCGATACAAGTCCTCCCGCAGGGCCTCCGAGAAGCGGCGGATCGCCGCAGCCGTGGCGGACCTGCTGAGCGTGGGGGACGTCGTCGGCCTCAACGGCGGCACGACGACCACCGAGGTGGCGCGCGCCCTGGCCCTGCGGACACGTGGGGGCGCAGGTGAGTCGGGAGAGGGGCATTCCGGCCCCCTGTACACGGTCGTGACCAACGCCCTGAACATCGCCGGTGAGCTGGCTGTCCGCCCGCAGTTCAAGATCGTGGTCACCGGGGGCGTGGCGAGGCCGCAGACCTACGAGCTGGTGGGACCTTTGACGGCAGGAGTGCTCAACGAGGTGGTGCTCGACATCGCCGTGCTCGGTGTCGACGGGGTGGATCCGCAGCTGGGAGTCATGACGCACCAGGAGGACGAGGCCGGCATCAGCCGGCTCTTCGCGGAGCGCGCCCGCAAGGTGATCCTGGCGACGGACTCCTCCAAGATGGGCAAGCGCGCCTTCGCGAGGATCTGCGCCCTCGACCACATCGACTCCATCGTCACGGATGCGGACATCGCCCCGGACATGGCTGCCAAGCTCACCGAGGCCGGCATCGAAGTGATCACCGTCTGAGTGGGGTGCCCTGACGGGCACCACGCATGCTTCACCGCCCCCGTACGCCCGACGGCGTACGGGGGCGGGTCTGTTCCGCGCACGTGATGCCCGCGCTGGAGTCGTGAAACGCCCGACTCCAGCCTGATTGTGCATCGTTCGCATCACAGCCCCTGGTACCGAAGGCCGCCATCGTGTTTACTTTGGCCACGGCAGATGCTCGTTACTGAGCGAAAACCTGGAAGATAGCCCAGGTTCATGCAAGCTCCGAGGCTGCTGCGGTTTCTGCACCCCACCGGCCGCATCGTCGTGACGATCGGCAGATACGAAGGCGGTACTGACGATGAACAAGCGGATGTTCGTGGCGGCCTGCACCATCGGTGTGCTCACCCTCACGGCCTGCGGTGGCGGCGGAGGCGGCAGCGATTCGGCGAACGGAGAGGTGACGCTGAAGCTCGTCGCCGCGGACTACGGGGACAAGGCGTCGAACAGCTCGACGGCCTACTGGAACGACGTGGCGAAGCGCTTCACCGCCGCCAACCCGAAGATCAAGGTCGACGTCCAGGTCATCAACTGGAACGACATCGACGCCCAGGTCAAGACAATGATCCAGAGCGGCAACGTACCGGACGTGCTCCAGACCGGCGGCTACGCCGACAAGGTCGCCGACGACCTGCTGTACAAGGCTGAGGACGTGCTCTCGGAGTCGACCCGGGCGAACCTCGTCGACAGCTTCGCCAAGGCCGGCGAGGTCGACGGCACCCAGTACGGCATCCCCTTCGTGGCCTCCGCGCGCGCCCTCTTCTACAACAAGACCCTGTTCGCCAAGGCCGGTGTGGCCGAGGCGCCCAAGAGCTGGGACGACATCCGGGCCGCCGCGGAGAAGATCAAGACCAAGGCGCCCGGCATCACTCCGTACGCGCTCCCCCTCGGCCCCGAGGAGGCTCAGGGCGAGTCCCTGATCTGGGAACTGGGCAACGGCGGCGGCTACACGGACGCCAAGGGCGGCTACACCCTCGACAGCAAGGCCAACATCGAGGCGTTCTCCTGGCTGAGGACGAACATCGTCGAGCCCGGCCTGACCTACGCCAACCCCGCCACCACCGATCGAAAGACGGCCTTCGCGGACTTCGCGGCCGGCAAGACGGCCATGCTCAACGGCCACCCCTCGCTGATCCAGATGTCCAAGGACGGCAAGGTCGACTACGGCGTCGCGCCCATCCCCGGCAAGAACGGAGCTCTGGCGTCCACGCTCGGCGTGGCCGACTGGATGATGGCGTTCAAGGACGGCGGCCACAAGGAAGAGGTCAAGAAGTTCCTCGACTTCGCGTACTCCAAGGAGAACACGCTGAAGTTCGACGAGACGTACAACCTCATGCCGGTCACCGAGGACACCCTCAAGGAGATGACGGCCAACGGCAAGCACAAGGACCTGGAGCCCTTCTTCTCCCTGCTGCCTAAGGCCGTCTTCTACCCGCTGGGCGACACCACCTGGGACGCCGTCTCCGCCGAGATCAAGAAGAGCGGCGGCACCGCCGTGAACGACCCCGCGAAGGTGTTGGGGGAGCTCCAGAAGAAGGCCGAGGCAGCGGTCGCCGACCAGTAGGCCCCGCGCTCCGCACCGTCACGGAAGGCACCTTCGTGTCCACCACCTCTTCCGCCGCCCGCCCCAGCCGCAAGGGCCGGGGCGGCCTCGCCCGCCTCGGCCCGCTGCCCTGGATCGGCCCCGCGGTCCTGCTCATCGTCCTGGTCGTGCTCTGGCCCGTCTACGAGATGGTCCGGACGTCGTTCCTGAAGATCAGCAGCAGCGGTTTCGTCCGCGGCTCGGCCGGGTTCGACAAGTACAAGCAGCTGTTCGCGGAGCCGTCGCTGCCCTCGGTCATCGTCTCCACCGTGGTCTGGACCCTGGTCGTGGTCACCGTGACGATGGTGATCTCCCTGGCGCTGGCCCAGCTGTTCAACCAGCAGTTCCCCGGCCGCCGCGTCACCCGCTGGGCACTGATCGCACCCTGGGCCGCCTCGCTCGTGATGACCGCGATCGGCTTCAAGTGGATGCTCAACCAGACGGCCGGCGTCCTCAACACCGCGATGACCGACCTCGGCCTCATCGACAGCCCCGAAGACTGGCTGGGCGACCCGTCCACCGCCTGGCCGTGGATGATGTTCGTGGCCGTCTTCGTCTCGCTGCCGTTCACCACGTACACCCTGCTCGCCGGCCTCCAGACCATCCCCACCGAGGTCTACGAAGCCGCCAAGGTGGACGGCACGAACAACTGGCAGACGTACCTGCGGATCACCCTGCCGCTGCTGCGTCCGGCGCTGCTCGTCGGCATGGTGATCAACCTGATCAACGTCTTCAACTCGTTCCCGATCATCTGGTCCATGACGCGCGGCGGCCCGGACAGTGACACCGCCACCACCACGGTCTTCATGTACCAGCTCAAGAACGCCGACATCGGCGAGTCCGCGGCGATGTCCGTCGTCAACTTCGTCCTCGTCGTGGTCATGGTCGTCCTCTTCCTCAAGGCCAGCCGCTGGAACCAGGAGGAGAACCGATGACCCAGCGCACCCTCGCCCCCACCCGCCCCGTGGCCCCCTTCGGCGCCGCGCCGGAGGCCGCCCCCGCGCCTCCGCGGAACCGGCGCCAGCGGTCCGTCACTCCCCGTACCCTGCTGATCGCGGCCGTCGCCTGGCCTCTGGCTGCGGTATTCCTGCTGCCGTACCTGGAGATGATCGTCACCGCGCTCCGGCCGGCCCACGAACTCCGCGACGCCACCTACGTCCCGAGCACGTTCGAGTGGGCGAACTTCATCGACGTGTGGCGCGAGTCCCACCTCGGGGACAACCTCCGGGTGACTTTGCTCGTCTCCGCCGGTTCCACGCTGCTCGTCCTGCTGGTCGCCATCCCCGCCGCGTACTACACCGCGCGCATGAAGTTCCGCGGCCGCAAGCTCTTCCTGCTGCTGGTCCTCATCACCCAGATGTTCCAGCCGACGTCGCTGCTGGTCGGCCTCTACCGCGAGTTCTACCAGCTCGACATGCTCAACTCCGTCTGGACCCTGATCCTCTGCAACGCGGCCTTCAACCTTGCCTTCGCGATCTGGATCCTCACCGCCTACTTCTCCTCCATCCCCGAGGCGCTCGAAGAAGCGGCCATGATCGACGGCCTGGGCCGGGCAGGCGCGCTCCTGCGGATCACCCTGCCGCTGGCGATGCCCGGCGTCGTCACCGCGATGATCTTCACCTTCATCGCCGCGTGGAACGAGTTCGTCATGGGCCTGACTCTCTCCACCGTTCCCGAGAGCCAGCCCCTCACGGTCGGCATCAACAGCTTCATCGGCAACTACACCGTGCAGTGGAACTTCCTGTTCGCCGGCTCGGTCATCGCCATCGTGCCCGTCGTGATCCTCTTCGCGCTCATCGAGCGCAAGGTCGTCTCCGGTCTCACCGCCGGCTCCGTCAAGTAACCCCTGCCGACCGCTCCCTGTCGTACGCCCGACGATCGGCAGGGAGCGGGCCACCAGCCGTTCCACCAGGCAAGAGGAAGCCCTCGCCCCGACCCCGACATGCCCTGACAGCAGAGGGCTCCGCGCTGGAGACTCTCCGGTCCGCTCTCGAAACCTTGACCCGCGGACTCCACGCGGGGCATTCAGTCAATTGACTCTCGTCTTCGCGGACTCATCCGCTTTTGGCGTAGGCCGCTTCCTGGCGCCCGCCGGCGATCAGGGGTAGATGGGCTGCGACTGCGAGGGATCCACCGCGATCGGTGCTGCGAGGGGCGCTTCCCTGTCCGATGAACGGCCGGCCCCCGCTACCGCGGCGTTGCCGAGTCCCTGGGATCTTGGGGACCAGTTGGGGACCAACTCGCGTTGACCGGTCAGCGGGCGACCGCGATCGGGCTCGGCAGGGACCGGGGCGTGCGTCTGCGGTGTGATCAGCAGCCTCGGCACCACGAGACGGAGCCGACTCGCCACGGGAACCGCGGAGACTCCCCAAGGGGAAGGTCCATGGCGCGGCCGGCGTTCGTGCACGTGCCCTCCCGGAACACGTAGTACGCCCGGTCGGAGTTGTTGATGACCGATCCCGGCGACTTCTCGGTGAAGTCGACACAGCCGTTCGGCTCCTCGTTGGGCTCGGGCGGGCCGCCCCACTGGAAGCCCTGGAAGTCGGGGCCCTCCCAGAGGCAGATGTGGCCTGCCGGGCATTCCGCCCTCGGCGCCGACGGCAGTTCGGAAGCCGTATGGGCGACGGTGGCGGGGGACAGCGCGGCCACCGTCATGATCAGTGTGGTCAGAAGGTTCCGGACTCGCATGAGAGCTCCAAAGTTCGGTGTCAGGTGCTGCATTCGCCGAGGCGGGTCGAGCCGACCCTGTTGTCCCCGCCGGGGTCGAAGGCGCCCGCGGCCCCCGGTTCCACGCGCGGCGGGATCACCCGACCTGGCGAAGGGCGTTGCGGAGGAGGGTGTCGGCCACCTCCACAGCCGGCTCGGCACAAGGCCGAGCCGGGGACGTTGCTACGCTAGGAAGTCAAACAGTGACTCTGTGTATTCAATCATGAGTACGTCCGCCCGGCCAGGGCGGCCTTTCACGCGTTCGGGGACCGCATGCGCTCCGGGTCGTCGACCGGTCGGGAAGCGTGCGGGGAAATGCGGCGCCGATGCCGGGCAGGCCGCGTAGGACGGGCGGACTTCTCCGCGTACGCGGACGACAGGTGCATCGGCGACGCCCTCAGCGGCCCCGGCCGTCTGACGTGGCGTCCGGCGCGGCGACGTGGGCCGGACTGCGGTACGAGGGAGGGGACTTCGGGCGCGGCGGCGGTGTCGTCGAGGCCGGGGTCCGCGACCGCTGGGGCGTCGGGGCCGTCGCCGCCTCGCCCGCGATGGCCCGTCCGGCGCGCGGGCAGCCGGCACGGGGCGAGGCACTTCGACGGCTCCTGGTACCCGTCGACTTCGCACCCTTAGCCGAGGCCGCCCAGGCCGCTCCACCCGTCCCAGGCGCCGCCGCGGCCGCCGCGGCCCGGACGGTCGCCGCGGGCGGTCTCGGCCTGGAGGGCGGCGCGGGTCAGCGGACCGTACACGCCGCGTTCCTCGGGGATGGCGCGGGCTCTCTGGAAGCGACTGAGGGCCGCCTCCAGGAAGGGGCCGAACACGCCGTCGGTCGATCCGAGGTACAGGTAGAGCCGCTGGAGCCGACGCTGGAGGTCCGCGACTTCGGGACCGGTGCTGCCGAGGCGGAGTACCTGTGTGTCCGGGTCCTCGGGCGGCGGGGTGGTGCGGGTCGGCGGCGGGGTCGGATCGGGCCGGCGGGTGGGGCGCGTGGGCGGTGCGGAGGTCCGCGCCGGGGTGCGGGGCGCCGCCGAGGTCGTCGGGCGGCCGGACACCGTCGGCCGCGGGCCGGCCGTGCCGGTGGCCGGGGGCACGGTGGCCGGTGTCGTGGCCGGCGGAGGGGGCGTCGGCGTCCGGGTGGGGGACGGCGGTTCGGCGTCCGGGGTCTCCTGGGGCGGCGGGAGATCGGGCATCGTGAGGGTCAGCTCGTCCGCGGGCCCCCGGTCCATTCCGGAGGTCAGCCCCACCGACAGTCCGAACCCGGCTGCGAGCGCACCCGTGATGAGCAGGGGCAGCGACATGCCGCTGCGCCGCTCGCGCTCGCGCTCGGGCGGTGGCGCGGCCCTCCGTGCCCGCGGGGCCTTCCGTACGTGCCGGGGCTTCCCCGCCCGGTGGCGCGCGTGCGAGCCGCCCGCCCTGGAGACCGCCGGCAGGCTCGGCGTGGCGTCGAAGAGCTCGACGTCCTGCACGCGGGCCCTCGGACCGTCACCGCCGGGGCGGGCGACCTTCCCGAAGACCTCGTCGCCCGGCGCGGGCCATGCCTCCGGTTCGGGGGTGGCGCTGGATGTGACTGCTGTGGTCAGGGCAGTCCTGTTGCGCATGCGGGTGCTCCATATGTGGCGAAGCCGTGTGTGTCGGGGGGGAGTCGAGGAGACTTTGACCGCCACTCAAGGCAAGCGTCAACTGCGGACGAGTCACGCAAAACCGGGCGCTCGCGGCGTTGGTTCTTAAACAACCCTTAATAAGTGACGCACGTCACCCCGACCCCCGCCCATATGTGGGTGACGCGCCACCAGAACGGCCTGCGTCCACCCGACTTCACGGGGCGACAGCCCCCCGAATCGTGCATATACAGTTCCGGGTGATGCCATAGAGAGACAGGAGGCAGTGGTACATGCCATGGCACGTCGAACCCAGCCGGAACGGCACACACGGCAGAGCGCGACGGAGGCGTCGTCGCACCGCGCGGCCTCCGTGGTCCGCGCCCGGCGTGACGCCCTCGGCCGGCGCCCCGTACGACGCCGGCCGGCACGCAAGCCCGGCTCACGCACCCATGGAGGCCCTCCCCGGGCCCGGGCGGGCCGAACGCCGCCGCGCCGCCGCCGCCGAGCAGGGGCGCGGCAGAGGCCGCAGGACCGCGCCCGTGCCGAACCGGGGCGCCACCGGGACCACCGACGGGCGCCCCCTCTCCCGCGTGGAGGCGCGGCGTGCGGCCCGGGAGGCGAGGGCGGCCACGGACGCTGTCGGGGCGGTCGTCGGCGAGCTGTTCATCTCCCTCGGCGTCGTCATGCTGCTCTTCGTCACCTACCAGCTGTGGTGGACCAACGTCCTGGCCGGGCAGGAGACCGACCGGGCGAAGGAGCAGATCGAGGACACCTGGGCCAAGGGCGAGGACGACGGCGACAAGCCCGACGCGTTCGAGCCCGGGCAGGGCTTCGCCATCATGTACATCCCCAAACTGGACGTCGTCGTCCCCATCGCCGAGGGCATCAGCAAGAGCAAGGTCCTGGACAAGGGCATGGTCGGCCACTACGGCGAGGGCACGCTCAAGACGGCCATGCCCGCCGACAAGCAGGGCAACTTCGCCGTCGCCGGCCACCGCAACACCCACGGCGAACCGTTCCGCTACATCAACCGGCTCACGCCCGGCGACCCCATCGTGGTCGAGACGCAGAACGCGTACTACACGTACGAGATGGCTAGCATCCTGCCCCAGACCTCGCCGTCGAACGTCTCGGTCATCCAACCCGTCCCGAAGGGCTCGGGTTTCACCGAGCCCGGCCGGTTCATCACGCTGACCACCTGCACACCCGAGTTCACCAGCACCTACCGCATGATCGTGTGGGGCAGGCTGGTCGAAGAACGCCCGCGCAGCAAGGGAAAGCCGCAAGCGCTCGCAGGCTGACGAGCCCGGGCGACCGCCCGGGCTCCGGCCCGCCCCTCAGGCCAACGCCTCCGGGGCCTCCAGTTTGATCCCGACGTTGCGGACCGTGTGCAGGTACCGGGGCCGGGTCGCCGATTCCCCGAGCTTCCGGCGCAGCCAGGAGAGATGGACGTCCACGGTGCGCTCCCCTCGGTAGGTCCGCAGCCACACCTGCCGGAACAGCTCGCTGCGCGCCACGACGACTCCGGGGCGCCACGCCAGGAACTCCAGGAGGTCGAACTCCTTGCGCGTCAGGTCCAGCGGGGAGCCGTCGAGGAAGGCCAGGCGGCGTGCCGCGTCGACGACGAGACCGCCCACCTTCACGACGTCCGAGCACCGGGCCCCGGTGCCGGAGGCCGCCCGCCGCAGCACCGCGGTCATCCTCGCGATGAGGTGCTCCACGGAGAACGGCTTGACGAGGTAGTCGTCGGCCCCGCTGCCCAGCACCCGTACGATCTCGCGCTCGTCGTGCCGGCTCGTCACGACGACGACGGGGATGTCCGAGACGGTACGGAGCATCCTGAGCATCTCCAGGCCGTCGAGGTCGGGCAGGCCCAGGTCGAGCACCATCACGTCGAACGGCTCGTCCAGGACGGCGCGCAGCGCGCCCAAGGCCGTCCCGTGATCCCGCACGGTGTACGAGGCGTCCGAGAGACACCTGTGCAGGGCGGAGCGAACGGACGGATCGTCCTCGACGAGTAGCACCTTTGCCATGTGGTGCACGCTACGTGACACACATATGTGTGGTGACGCCGGGGCAGGTACCGGATGGAATGGGAGGGCATGGCATGCGGCGGCATGTCGGCCGCAGGGCGAGGGTGGGCCGCTGCGGGCCGCATCGCACACCTGCCCGGTTAAGGATCTTTAAGACATCGGAAAGCCCGAGTTAACCCCTCCCGCGCACATCGCCTCCTAAGATGGCATGTGCCGCAGACGGCGACGCCGGGAGCTCTCGCCGGCGGGAGGGGATCGATGCTTCGAGCGGTCCCGGAAATGCGTGCAGACCGGCGGAGGGGCCGGTCCGCTACTTCGCGGGGGTGGCCGCGGTATAGAAGACGGAGGACCCCTGCTTGGTGCGGTGTGCCTGCCCCTTGGCGACGAGGTTCTCCAAGGAGGTGCGGACGACGGTGGTCTGGATATGCCGGTCGCGGTGCTGCTCGCCGAGGGCGGTCGTCACTTCGGACGCGGAACAGGGAGTGCTGCTCGTGGCGAGGTAATGGCGGATCAGGTCGACGAGCGTGGGCTTTCCGGCGCCGAAATTCCTCCCGGCCTTCCCGCCCTTCCCGGCCTTCTGCCGGGGGACCTGGCGGCCGGATGCCGGAGCGCCGGCCTGAAGCGCCTGCTGAAGATTGATCAGAACGCCGTGGTCGTGCGTCAGCTCGTCGAGTTCGGCCGTCAGACGTTCGACCTCGTCGCGGATCCGCTCCTGCTCCGCCACATTGCGCTCGAGGTCATCGGCGACCTTGCTGCTGTACGCGGACGTGAGTTCCGTTTCTCCCGGCATGCTTCTCTCTTCGTCGAATGGGGCGGACGCGCAGGACGTCGCCCCGCCGCTTTTCCGCTGTCGGCTTCTCCGTGTTCCGCTGGTCGTTCTTCGCTTTTCCGGAGAGGGCTCACATCAGTGGTGTCGCCCGGCGGCGGACTCGTCCCGGGCTCCGCCGGGCGGTGTCGACGCGAGGGTGCGGAGCCGCGACACGTCGCTGTGTCTGCTGATGGAACGCGCTCCCTTCGAACTCGCGGTCACGCCGCGGATGCCACAGGAAGACGCGGAATCCGAGTGCGCCGAGCGGCGCGTGGCGCACAGTCGGCTGCGTAAGCCGACGCCCACTGTAAGGCATCGCCTTCACATACACGGCTTTCAGGTATCGGCATGCCATGGGGGAGCTCTATTGGCCATACGACCAATTTGTGTCTAAGAAATTGTGAGATAAACAAAGATGACCGCTTCGACCGGTGGAACCACCGGGAATCGGGCGCCGCGTCACCGGCCGCGGTCGCTCAGCCGCGGTCGCTCCGCAGGTGCCGGCCGATGGCCGCCTCGTCGTCGCCGAGGATCGGCAGGGGGCCGACCACCACGATCGCCCCGACCATCGATCGGACCGTGCACCGCAGTCCCGGCGCGGAGCCGAGGCCGGCCATGACGTATCCCCTCGGGGGAGACACATATGCCATGGCACAGATGGCGCTGCCGAACGCTTTCCTTAATGAAGTCCTAAGCGTGGGTACGAAGACATATGCAACCGTCCCTCCTGTGTTTCCATGTGACGGTGGCGCAGGGCACATGACCTGCGGTGGGCGGGCGACGACGCGGCTCGGACGGATGCCGGGAAGCGCGGGCGGGAAGCCTGCCACCGCCCATGCCCGGCCTCGAAGACGAACGAGAGTCCACGACGGCCTGACAGGCAGGACGCCGACGACGCCCCGCCGGCCGAGGTACTGCGCACCGGGCGCGCGAGCAGGCTCCTCGCGCAGGAGCTGAGGACGAGCGACGGCACCCGCCTGACCGCGGACGTCTCCGTCCGCCCCGTCACCGAGGAGGGCCGGACCGTCGGCGCCGTCGTCGCGCTCACCGACCGCCGCCCCTACGAGCGGCTCGCCGACGAGTACGTCGCCGCGCAGACCCGCTGCCTCCGCAACCACAAGGCCGAACTCGAAAGGCAGCAGCAGTGCACCGACCGGGCCGTGGACCACACCCGCGAGCTCACCGAGTTCCTCTCCGGCCCCCTGAGGGGGGCGCTGCACCACCTGCACGCCGAGATGAGCCGGCTCGCGGAAGACAGCTCCCGCCCGCTGTGGCCCGAGGCGACCGTCAGCCTCGAAGCCCTGGCGGCGGACGTGCGCATGGCCATGGCCGTCGTGGACGCCCGGTCCCGGCCGTACCGCCACGACAGCACGCCGGTGGGACCGCAGCGGCGCACGGTGCTCATCGACGACCTGGTGCAGGCAGGGGTGCGGGCGGCGGCGGCCTTCGCGGGACCGGGCCGCGTGCGGTTCTCGGTCCACGCGCCGAAGTTCCTCGTCCATGTGGACCCCGACGACATGACGACCGCCGTCGGCCGGCTGATCGCCCACGTCATCCACACCGATGAGGACGACGCGGCCGGCCTCGGACCGCACCACGTCTTCGTCGCGGCCCTGCACCAGCGCAGCCTCCTGCGCATCGAGGTGCGCGGCCCCTGCAACGGCGGCGCACGGGAGCACTTCGACATCGTCCAGCGCATCGCCACCGCCCACGGCGGGACGCTCCGCGCGCATCGGGCGCCGGACGCCGGTGGCGGCACCTACGTCCTGGAGCTGCCCTCGGCCGTCCAGGACGAGGCCGCGGCCGCTGCCGACGAGACGTCCGCGGCCGCTCTCCGACCCCCGGGCCGCCACCGCTCCCTGACGGCATAGCCGCGGTAGGCGAAGGAACGGCGAAGACGTGGCAGACGAGACGGCCGTCGGGGGTGGTGGTGTCCAGGCGTTCGTGCAGAGAGCAGAAGCCGATCTCGCGGCGGCGGAGTTCGCCGACCATGTTGACCAGGTCCTTGAGGGATCGGCCGTAGTGGTCGAGCGCGGGGACGAGGCGGCATGCGCACGGCGGTGGCGGCTGAGGGGGGTGCCGGCCTTTCTTCGCGCTGGTGGTGGTCTGAAATCGGTCCTGCGGTGATCGTCATGGCGAGGGCCTACTGCCCCCGGTCAGTCGGCCAGTGCGGTCAGGTGGTCGGGGTGGTGGGCGGCGACGTCGTGGGCGGCTTGGACGAAGGCGGCGACGGCTGCGGATCGCGAGGTCTCCGGCCAGGCGACCATGACCGCGCTGGGGCTGAGGCCGGTGACCGGCCGGTATGCGATGTCCGGGCGCTGGTGCCGCTTGGTGGTGGAGAGTGACAGGAAGGCCACCGCCTGGCCCAGCGCGACCACCTCCAGGAGTTGTTCGACGCTGGCCACGAGCGGCCCCTCAGGAGTGTCGGCCGGCGCCAAGCCTGTGTGGCCGTCGCCTGCTTCCGCTCCGTCGCATCCTGTGTAGTAGGCGGTGGCGGAGGGGTCGGCCCCTTTCCAGCGCGGGATCGGTTCGCCCTTGAGGTCGGTCAGCCGCAGTCGCCGGCGTCCGGCCAGGCGATGCGCGGCGGGGAGGACGGCCAGTCGCGGTTCGACCACGAGCGTCTGGGAATCCAGCCCTTGACCGTCGAACGGGCTGCGCAGCAGCGCTACGTCGGCACGGCCGTCCCGCAGCATGGCGATCGCCTCTCCGCTGCCGCCGACGACGACTTCAGGCGGCGGCAGATGCGAACCCGTTCCCCGGTAGGCGGCGAGGATGTCCCGCAGCAGCCCGGCATCGCCTCCCGGCTTGACCGCCACGACGAGCTGGGGCGTCGACTGACCGGCCCGGCATGCACGCCGGGCCGCCGCGTGCACCGCGTCGACCGCGATCCGGGCCTGGTCGAGCAGCACCTGACCGGCGGTGGTCAGCCTCACCTGCCGGGTGGTGCGCTCCAGCAGGCGTACACCGAGCCGGGACTCCATCTGAGCGATCGCCTTCGACAGCGGCGGCTGCGCCATCCCCAGGCGTTGCGCGGCCCGGCTGAAGTTCAGTTCCTCGGCGACCGCGATGAAGTACCTCAGCTCCCGCACCTCCAGCTCACTCATATCTGTGGACTATAGATCCAGAGCCTTCCGGTCTTTCCCTACCGCTTGTGGGTGAGGAGAGGCTGGGTGTCATGACGACTTCGCAGAAGACTGCTCTGATCACCGGTGCGAACAAGGGCATCGGCAAGGAAACGGCGCGCAGGCTCGCGGCCCTCGGCATCACCGTGCTGATCGGCGCCCGCAACGCCGAGCGTGGCGAGGCGGCGGCCGAGGAGCTTCGCGCCGACGGCGCCGACGTACGGTTCGTACCGCTGGACGTCACCGACGAGATCTCGGTCCAGGCCGCCGCCAAGCACATCGACGCCACGTTCGGCCGCCTCGACATCCTCGTCAACAACGCCGCGATCGCCGCCGGACCGCAAAAGCCGAGCGAGACCCCCGCCGCCACCGTCCGGCAGGTCTACGAGACCAACGTGTTCGGCGTCATCGCGGTGACCCACGCCATGCTCCCCCTGCTACGCCGCTCCGCCGCCGCACGCATCGTCAACATGTCCAGTGAACTCGGCTCCCTCACCCACCTGGCCGACCCGGGCAGCCCGTGGTCCGCCTACTACTCGATTCTCCTCCCTTACTGCACCTCGAAGAGCGCGCTGAACGCGATCACCGTGCTCTACGCCAATGAACTGCGCGCCGAAGGGATCCTGGTCAACGCGGTGAGTCCCGGCTACTGCGCGACCGACCTCAACCGCCACTCCGGGATACGCACGGCGGAGGAGGGCGCGGCCGTCGCGGTTGACCTGGCGACGGCGGGCGAGGACGGCCCGACGGGCGCCCTTCTGGCCGAGGACGGGCCGATTCCCTGGTGAGACCATGCCGCGCCGTCTCCGCCCGAAGCCCGACGGGGGTGTTCTCACCCCCGCCGTGACGATCACCGGCCTCTTGCGCGGCGCCCATCCGCACCGGCCTTACTGGTAGTTGGTGGGCGCACAAGCCAAGACGGGCACGAGGCGAAGGAAGCGGGAAAGGGGCACGGCGCGGACGGCCGGACGGGGGAGACCAGACCATCCGCGCCGTGCGGAGTGCGTGCCGGTAGGGCCCTGCCCTCCAGCGGGGGACGCCGGCAGGGCGGAGGTGTCCCGGAGAGAGCCGGAAGACCTCGTGCACGCAAGAGGATTATGGCACAGGCGTTTGCCCCATGTGTCATATGCGGCAAGGGGTATGACGCTCTCTCATGCCATGAATTGAGGGGCAGCCTCATTCCCGCCTGATCGTGACCTCAAGGAACCCTTAAGAATCACCGGCCGGTGCTCATGGGCCTCAAATATGCCATCACCGGATGATTACTGAGGTTTTCGGGTTGTCGTCGGGGAGTGACGGTTCATGATCCCTGCGGTATGCCGGTGGGATGAGGTATCCGGAGGGTGGGGGCCTGAC
>NZ_JBHWAQ010000072.1:0-18276 GCF_042743475.1 Streptomyces sp. NPDC059534 | reverse complement strand
CTCCTCGGCACCGTCCACAACCTCAGCAAACTCCTCGCCGGCACCGCAAAATCGCGCTCTTGACTCCCGGACGGGAGAAGTCGTGCGACAGCCTCTCACCCACCCCGCCCTGGCCGCATAACCCCCGTCCGCTGCGGAAAGGGAGCCGCCTCGGCCTCTCCGTGGCGGCGGTCGCGGCGCAGGAGAGCGCGCAGGCGTGCCTGGTGGAGGGTCAGGGCTGCCAGGGTCTGGGCAGGAGTGTTCCGGCGCGGGGGTGTTTCCGGGACTGGGTATTTTTGCCCGGCGATCTGCAGGACGCACGTGGGCTGGTCGGCGGCCGGTGCGGTATGCAGGGTGATCGCGAAGGGCTGGGGAGGGTCGTGGGGCAGTTCGGCCGCGAGCACGATGACCGGCGTGCGGCGTCCCGGCCGGGCGCGCCGGTAGCCGACCACCCTGCCGTCCAGGAGCAGCTCCGCCTCGCACATGCCATGGAGTGTGGCAGAGCGTGTCTACACCGTAACGGAGCAGCCGGCGATATCGAGGTGGAAACGGCGCACCCGGGCCACATCACACCTTCCAGGGGGGCAGGACGGCATATTTCCCGGCCGGATCGGCTACTTCACCCCACAGACGACCCGCCACCACAGAAAGTACATTCCTCTCCTATCGCCTGGAAAGGGGCACCGGTGATGCCCTGGTGAAGGAGCATGTGAGGGGTACGGCCTTGAAACGACCCGCGCACCGCTCACTTCGACCCCGTGGCGGTGCAGCACGCCCACTTCCCGCCGACGGCAACGGGCCGCTCTGAGCAGGGACCTGCTCCTGCTGCCGCTTTGAGGTTCAAAAGACGGCTTTCGAGTTCACCGGAGAACTGGCTGCCGTTCGCGTCGAAGAGTTCTGGCCGCGCTGTGTGCGCTTCTGCTCCTGGCGGCCGGCTCGCGCCGGCCGGCAGACGCGGTGATCATTCAGGCACAGGCCGGTATATCGGTGTTGTCGGTTCTCGTGCGGGAGGTGGGCATGTCTGCGCGTGCCTGGTGGGTGCGGGGTGCTTGGTCGGTGTCCGCGGGGGTGATGCTCTTGGCTCCTTCGATGCACTCCGGTGAGGAAACAGCCCGGGCCGTGTTCCGGGACACGGACCGGACCGCCGCCACGCCTGGTGTGTCTGTCCGGTCCGGCAGCGTCTCTCCTGCCGCCCCGGGTGCACCGTGGGCGGGGACCGCCTCCCGGCCGCTGTTCCGGGCTGGTGCGCGGTCGGCCGGGGCTGGGGTGCTGGCCGTCCGGTTCGGTCCCGGGCCGGGTGTCTATGGGGTGGGGCAGCCGCTGACCGCCCATCTGAGTCACCCGGTGCCGCGGGGTGACTGGAAGGGGCGGGCGGTGGTCGAACAAGGGCTGCGGGTCACCTCCGTCCCGCACGCCGGAGGGTCCTGGCACTGGGTGGACGCGCAGACTCTCCACTTCCGGTCCTCGTGGTTCTGGCCCGCGCACGCGGTCATCACCGCCCGCAGCGCCTTGGACGGGGTGAAGATCACCGGCGGGTTGTACGGCGGCCGGTCACAAGCGCTGAGGATCACCACGGGGGACCGGGTTGAGGCGGTGACCGACGTCGCCCGGTTCTCCATGACCGTCTACCGCAACGGCCAGGCGGTCAGGACGATTCCGGTGACCACCGGCAAGGAGGGCTACCGGACCCGCACCGACTCTGTTGCACATTTTGCTGCGGGTGCTCGTCGGGTCGGGGATGATCGTTCCGTTGGGTTCTGCCGGGTTGTTGCGGGGCCCGGGGAGGACGGTGCTCGGTGTCGATGCGACAGCAGGGGTTACCAGAGGTCCCGGAGTTGACGGCGGCGGTGGCCGCGGTGGTGTTCCCGGACGGCTCGCTGGCGATGCGGGTTCGGGAGGAGTTGGCGGGGGTGTTCGCGGACGAGCCGTTCGCGGAGGCGTTCGGTGCGCGCGGGCCGGCGGGATTGTCGCCGGGGATGCTGGCGCTGGTCACGGTGTTGCAGTTCGCGGAGAACCTGACCGACCGGCAGGCCGCGGAGGCGGTGCGTGAGCGCCTGTCGTGGAAGTACGCGCTGGGACTGGAGTTGACCGACACCGGTTTCGACTTCACGGTGCTGGCGAGGTTCCGGGCTCGGCTGGCCGGGCACGGCCTGGAACGCCTGGTCTTCGACCGGCTGCTGGAGCACTGCCGCACCAAGGGCCTGGTCGGCGCGGGCGGGAAGCAGCGCACGGACTCCACGCACGTGATCAGTGCGGTGCGGGACCTGAACCGCCTCGAGCTGGCCGGGGAGAGCGTGCGCGCCGTGCTGGAGGCGCTGGCGGGCGCGGCGCCGTCCTGGCTGGTGGGCCGGTTCGGGGCTGAGCGGGTCGCTGAGTGGGAGCTGCGGTATGCGGCCCGCGTGGATTCCTGGCGGCTGCCGTCGTCGAAGACCAAGCGGGACCGGCTCGCCGAGGTCTACGGACAGGACGCGCTCGTGCTGCTGCGTGCAGTGCGCGAGCCGGATGCCCTCGCCTGGCTGCGCGAAGTGGAGCCGGTGGAGCTGCTGCGACGGATCTTCGTGCAGACCTACCACGTCACCTGCGACGCCCGGGGAGGGGAGGTGGTCAGGAAGCGGGAGGCCGACAGTGACGGCGTCCCACCCGGCCAACTGCGGCTCGCCTCCCCCTGCGATGCGGACGCCCGCTGGTCGGCGAAGGGAGACGAGCTGTTCTGGTGCGGCTACAAGGTCCACCTCACCGAGACCTGCGACACCGACGGTGCGGGCGGCACTGACGGCACCGCTCCTGCCGCGGCCGGAGCCCCGAACCTGATCACGGACGTGGCCACCACCGCCTCGACCGCGCCGGACGTGACTGCCACCGCCGCCATCCAGCACCGCCTGGCCGAACGCCAGGTCAAGCCGGGCGAGCACTACCTCGATGCCGGCTACCCCTCCGCCGACCTCGTCACCGACGCGGCCCGCGACGGCATCACCATGATCACCCCGCTCCTCGGCGACCACTCCCGCCAGGCACGGGAGGCCGAGGGCTTTGACAAGGCCGCGTTCCGGATCGACTGGAACACCCGCCAGGTGACCTGCCCCGAGGGCAGCACCAGCACCGGCTGGTATCCCGTGCAACAGCACGGCCGCGACGCCATCGTGATCGCCTTCGCCGGCAGTGACTGCCGCCCCTGCCCCTCCCGCGAGCGGTGCACCGCCGCCGTCCGGGGCAGCCGCATGCTCACCCTGCGGCCCCGCGAGGTCCACGAGCACGTCGCCGCCGCCCGCGCCGAGCAGAAGAGCGACACCTGGCAGGCCAAGTACGCCCTGCGTGCGGGTGTTGAGGGCACCATCAACCAGGCCCTCGACGTCACCGGGATGCGCCGGGCCCGCTACCGCGGCCTGCCCAAGGTCACCCTCCAGCACGCCTTCTCCGCCACCGCGATCAACATCATCCGGCTCGACGCCCACTGGGCCAGCCGCCAGCCCCACCGCACCAGACGATCCTGGACAAGCCACCTGTCCCGCCTCGTCTACCAACTCGCCGCGTAGCACCAGCCAAAATGCGCAACAGAGTCCAGGGCCCCGGCCAAAGCGGTGAGCTCCTCTGCGGTCAACGCATCGAGATCACGCGGATGCATGACATCCGGCAGAAGTGACCTGAAACCCTGTTCTACGGGTGAAGCCGGACAGAGCGGTGGAGTTTTCCTGAAAGAGGTCACGGCGTCTGTGGCAGCCAAAGGTATCGGTTCCATGCGTGGGCTACTTCTCCCGGCGGACGATGTATGCGGCGAGTGCGGCAAAGTGCTCCCGCACCATGTCCGGCATGGGCACCTCATCCAGGGCGGCGAGAGCGGTCTTGTGCTGACGGCAGGCCTCCTCGTGCGTCCAGGCGCGGCCGCCGGCCTCCTCGATGAGGGCGGCGCGCTCGGCGAGCTGCTGCTCATCCTCGTAGCCGCGGCCTTCCGGGTCGGCGAGCAGCTTGGTGAGGCGGCGGGAGGCCCGCCCGCCCTCGGCGAGGGCGGCCGATACCGGCAGTGACTTCTTGCGCTGGCGCAGGTCACCCCAATGCGGCTTGCCGGTCACCTGGGGGTCGCCCCAGATGCCGAGCAGGTCGTCCACCGCCTGGAAAGCCAGCCCCAGGTGGTGACCGAAGCGCTCCAGCGCCTCGACGACGGCGTCGTCGGCACCGGCCAGCACCGCGCCGATGGAGGAGGCGCAGGCGAGCAGGCCGCCGGTCTTGTTGCCCTCCATTTCCAGGCACTCTTCAATGGTGACCCGGTCATGGTGCTCGAAGGAGAGGTCCTGCGCCTGGCCGTCGATCATCCTCCGGGTGGCGACGGTGATCCGGCGCACCGCGCGGGCGGTGTCGACGGTCCGCACGGCCGAGTGGTCTGGCGCCTCCAGCAGCACCTCGGTGGCTAGCGCGCACAGAGCGTCGCCGACCAGGACCGCCTGGGCGGGGCCGAAGACGGTCCAAGCCGTCGGGCGGTCGCGCCGGGTCTCGTCGCCGTCCATGAAGTCGTCGTGCAGCAGCGAGAAGTTGTGCACCAGCTCGATGGCGGCGCCGCCGATTGCACCCGTCTCCAAGGAGGCACCGACGGCCTGGGCGGAGAGCACCGCCAGGGCCGGCCGCACCGCTTTGCCCCCGTCTCCGACGGCGGGCTGGCCGTCGCGGTCGGTCCAGCCGAAATGGTAGGCGGCGATGGTGTCCATGGGGGTGGCCAGCCGGCCTATGGCCTCGCGCAATCGCGGGGTGCACAGGGTGCGGCCGCGCTCCAGGAGGGCCGGCACCGCAAGATGCGGCAAAACATCAAGGGAGCGGTAAAGAATATCTGTCATAGGGACAACCTCATTGCGTGGTCGGTGCTTGGCTCTTTTCATCAGCTCACGGGCAAGACGATCGGCTCCCCCTCCCCGTCCATCTGCTCGGCGATCTTGAGCGCCTCTTCGATGAGCGTCTCGACGATCTTCGACTCGGGGACGGTCTTGATGACCTCGCCCTTCACGAAGATCTGGCCCTTGCCGTTGCCGGAGGCGACGCCGAGGTCGGCCTCGCGGGCCTCGCCCGGTCCGTTGACGACGCAGCCCATGACGGCGACGCGCAGCGGGACGGTCATGCCGTCGAGGCCGGCGGTGACCTCCTCGGCGAGCTTGTAGACATCGACCTGGGCGCGGCCGCAGGACGGGCAGGAGACGATCTCCAGGCGGCGCTGGCGCAGGTTCAGCGACTCCAGGATCTGGATGCCGACCTTGATCTCCTCGACCGGCGGCGCGGAGAGCGAGACACGAATGGTGTCGCCGATGCCCTGGGAGAGCAGGGCGCCGAAGGCGACGGCCGACTTGATGGTGCCCTGGAAGGCCGGGCCCGCCTCGGTGACGCCGAGGTGCAGCGGGTAGTCGGACTGGGCGGCGAGCTGGCGGTATGCCTCGACCATGACGACCGGGTCGTTGTGCTTGACCGAGATCTTGATGTCGCGGAAGCCGTGCTCCTCGAAGAGGGACGCCTCCCAGAGGGCGGACTCGACGAGCGCCTCGGGAGTGGCCTTGCCGTACTTCTTCAGCAGCCGCGCGTCCAGCGAGCCCGCGTTGACGCCGATGCGGATCGGGGTGCCGGCGTCGCCGGCCGCCTTGGCGATCTCCTTGACCTTGTCGTCGAACTGCTTGATGTTGCCCGGGTTGACGCGGACGGCCGCACAGCCGGCGTCGATCGCGGCGAACACGTACTTCGGCTGGAAGTGGATGTCGGCGATGACCGGGATCGACGACTTCCGGGCGATCGTGGCGAGCGCGTCGGCGTCGTCCTGCGTGGGGCAGGCGACGCGCACGATCTGGCAGCCGGAGGCGGTGAGCTCGGCGATCTGCTGGAGCGTGGCGCCGATGTCGGACGTGCGGGTCGTCGTCATCGACTGCACGGAGACAGGAGCGTCACCGCCGACCGGCACGTTCCTTACCATGATCTGCCTCGACGGGCGGCGGGGGGCAAGCGGCTTGACCGGCACGGACAGAATACCGAGGGAAATCGCGGTCACGCTTCTGCTCCCTGCTCGGTGGTGGGATGAGCTCTCCCCAGCAGTTCCGCGCGGCTCTGCCGCAGCTCTCGCGGCAGGGCAAAATGCTGGGTCTCAACCGCGGTTCTGACCGTCTCGACGTCGGCGTAGCCGCGCTCGGCGAGGAACTCAAGGACGCCCTCGATCAGGATCTCGGGCACTGAGGCGCCGCTGGTGAGGCCGACGGTGGTGACGTTCTCCAGCCATGCCTCGTCGATCTCGTCGGCGAAGTCGACCAGATGGGCGGACTTGGCGCCGTACTCCAGGCCGACCTCGACCAGGCGGACGGAGTTCGAGGAGTTCTTGGAGCCGACCACGATCAGCAGGTCAACCTCGGGCGCCAGCCTCTTCACCGCAACCTGGCGGTTCTGGGTGGCATAGCAGATGTCGTCGCTGGGAGGGCTCACCAGCAGCGGAAAGCGCTTCTGCAGCTCCCCCACGGTGGCCATGGTCTCGTCCACCGAGAGGGTGGTATGGGAGAGCCAAACCACCTTCGACTCGTCGCGGACCTGCACCTGCGCCACGTCCCCCGGGCCGTCCACCAGATGAATACGGGCCGGGGCCTGCCCCATGGTGCCGATGACCTCCTCGTGCCCCTCATGCCCGACAAGCACGATGTCGTAGTCCTCCTCGGCGAACCGCACAGCCTCCCTGTGCACCTTGGTCACCAGGGGGCAGGTGGCGTCGATGGTGGCGAGCTTCCCGCGCTTGGCCTCGTCGTGCACGCACGGCGCGACGCCATGCGCCGAGAGCACCACGATCGATCCCTCGGGCACCTCCTCCGTCTCATCGACGAAGATCGCGCCCTGCTTCTCTAGGATCTGCACGACGTACTTGTTGTGGACGATCTGCTTGCGGACGTAGATCGGCGCCCCGTACTGCTCCAGAGCCTTCTCCACAGCGATCACAGCGCGGTCCACGCCTGCGCAGTAGCCGCGAGGTGCAGACAGCAGCACACGGCGCCTTTTCAAATCATTCATGGCTTTCTTTCAGCCACCCTCGAATAGTATTCACCGGCCTATTGCGAGAATATGTCACGAATCGAAGAAGGCTGGCTGGCGTATTAGCGTTTCGGGTTAAATAAGCAGGTCTGCAACGAAGTCGGGGTTCGTTCGAGGAGTGGCACGTGCATGTTCTATCAGGCGAGTCGTCTCGCTCCAGTACCAAATTGCTACACCTGAAAGCCAGTTTCTCCCAAGGTCGACAGCCTTGAGGACGTCTCGGCGCGTTTCCTCAGGAACATTCATGGATCTCATGGTGTTGCGCAGCTCAAGTTCCGCTGCGATATTCTCTGAAATGCGCCTTCGAAGTCTTCCCTCGGCTAGGTCGACTGCGACCTGAAGATCCACCCCCATGTTACTGCGCAGGGCAACAACAAAGTTTATTGGATCGCCGCAAGACCAGTCCCTCTCGGCCGACCAGATATCATTGCACCAGCATGTCACATCGGCAATGCTGAGTATTAGCTCTTGATATGCGGGCGTGTGGTATATATATTCTGGAACTTCGACTCCGGCGCATATTTCTATGAGGTCAAGGTTGGCGTGGACAGTACTCCCGGCCCGCCGGACTGAGATAAAATCATTAACCGTTGGTACGGCTTGATCTTGGCGGTATGAATTTTCTGCGACTTGCCCAGCGAAAAGATACCTAAGGTGCCCTGCTAGGCGGTGATATCTCTCGGGTGAAACCTGAGAGGCGGTGCGCTGACACAGATCAGCAAACGCAGAGACGAGTGGCCCACCCGACCCTGGGGAATCCTCCCCGGAACTGAGCAAGGTGCGAGACAGGGAGCTATGCAGCTCTTCGAAAGCCCTGATCCGGTCAGTGAATATCGCATTATCCTGCTGATCATCCAGAATGAAAAAGAATGTCATCCACTGAGAGAGGAGCGCCAGGTCTTCTAGGTCAGCATCCGGACACGCCCTTGCAACCAGTTGGGCGTAAGCAAGCCTCTTGAAGTGATCGAAAGATTTGGAATCAGAAATGAGGTGATAGCGAAGGGCCCACTCCTGAGTCAAGTCATGAGCCAGGGATGAATTAACGTTCATTCGGACAGGGAATGGAATCTTCAGATCTTCGAAGGATGGGATCCTGAGTTCGCTTTCTGCATACATTCTTCCTCCGTGTTTTTGCTTTCGAGGCGGAAAATTCTATTTGATGCCATGCATCGGCGATCGCGAGGGGGTATTTCTCGCTGGATGGCTCGAAGGGCATATTTTGAGGACTGCCTGATCAGTCGCCATCGAGTGATCCTTGGGTCGCGACCTCTAGTCGCAACCGCTGCTCACAGCCCTTTGTATCGCTGTCGATAGTCACTACGAGGAGCCCAGCCCATGATCAGGCTGAATTCTCAGGCGCGCTTTGAGGGTACTTCGGGCGCCGGGGATGTATCGGGCCCTGCGGTTCCCACTTAATTCTGGTAGACCTTGCTCTGGATGCCTTAAACGGGAAGCAGCCATCGATTCCCGAGGTCGATGAAATACTTCGGAGAGGCTTCGCTTTCCTGGAAACGCTACACGGTAGTTGCATAGTTGAAATTAGACTGCGTGTAGCAGACATATTGAAGCGAGAGTATATCTTGCTCATTCCGGACCGGGCGAAGGTGGACTTGATCATTTGGCGGGCTCAGCTGAGTGGTGGGCTGTCATTACGTTCGTTTCGAACGACCGGTCGATCATCACCCGTACGCGGTTCCCAGAACGCCGGATCAGGCTTCATCTGACCCCGATTCGTCAGCAAGGTGCGGCTGCTGATCGGATTGGCGGTTTGCCCGTAATGTCCCCACGTCGTGCGGAACGGGCCGTCGCGTGACGCTGCGGCTGCGGGGAGTGGGTCTGTCAGTTCGAATGGCTCTGTCCCGTAATCGGTGGTGACGAGGGGTGACGGTCAGTGCAGGAGGATGCGGTGGCGGAGGAGGTCGAAGCCCGCGCGGCCGTGCATCTGCCTCATGATTCGTTTGGTGCGGGTGTTGACGCCTTCGGTCCGCCCATTGTGGTGCGGGAGGGTGAGGTCGGCGTTGACGGCTGCACGGTCGAGTTCGAGACCGTTCGCAAAGGCGTGGAGGTAGGGCAGCTGGGCCGTGCGGACGCCGACGATCCACGCGGTGAGTTTCTTGTCATTACCTGCGGCCGGCGTGAGGAGTTGTGCGAACTCGCGGATGAATGAGGCCAGTTGGGTCACCTCTGGACAAGACGCGGTGAGCTCGGCGAGGAGGCTTGTGTCCTTGTCCCGGAGGTGGTCGGGATAGGTGAGTAGGAGGCGGGCCAGCCGTCGCGGGGTGGTGACGGGCCGGTCGCCTTCGGCCCGGCCCTGGGTGATGTAGCGGTAGAGGAGGTTGAAGCTGCCGGTGTAGCCCTGCTCCTGGACCTCCCGGAACAGCTGTTTCACGGGGACAGCGGGGTCAGCCGCACGGCGTTCGCGCAGGTGGTCGCGGTAGGGGTCGACCAGCGTGGGCCGGTAACGCGGCGCCCGACGTAGGGCTTCGGGCTCGCGGGTGCGCGCGTATCGCTTGACGGTGTTGAGGGACAGGTTCAGGCGGCGGGCGCATTCGAGCAGGCCGACGCCCTTGCCGAGGAGGTCGTGGATCTGGTGCCAGCGTTCGCGGGTGGTCTGCTCGTGGACACCGGCCGGGCGGGGCGTGTTCGCGGTGGCCCAGCAGGCGCTGTGGGAGCGGACCTCGGCCAGGGTCTTCTCGCACAGGTTCTTCCACAGGTGCCAGCGGTCGCTGACCTGCACCGCAGCCGGCAGGGCCCCGACGCACGGCCTCCCCGTATGCGCCGGAGCCATCGCGGCAGACGACCTCGACGCCAGGGTGCTCGCGCAGCCACCGCTCCAGGGCGTCGGCGCCACGGCCCGGGAGTACGTCGATGCGTTCGCCGGTTTCGGCATCGATCAGGACAGTCGCGTAGCGGTGGCGGCGCTTGAGCGCGAAGTCATCGACGCCGAGGACGCGCGGCACCTGCACCACGGGCAAGGGCAGGCGGGCCAGAAGCCTGAGCGCTGTCGAGCGGGATATCGCCGCAGCCAGGACTCGGGAGAGGCGGGCGCCCGCCCGGCCCGCTAACTCCTTCACCACAGACCCGAGCTGGTCGGCGAGCCGGCATGTGCGCCGCTGATAGCGTTCGATCAAGCCTGGGACCTGTTCACGGAACGTCTGCCGAGGGCAGCCCAGAGCCGGGCAGACCAGGCGCCGGACCTGCACCGATACCACGACCCGCCTGCCGTCCGCCGGCACATCCGCGATCGTACGTCGGTGGATGCCGTGCACCCGCCCCGTCGGCTGCCCGCACACCGGGCACTGCACCGGATCGTCCCGCGTCCGGGCCCGTACCCGGATGAACTCGCCCTCGTCCGCCACATCCTCGACGACGAGCGATCCAAGTCCCGAAAACACCACGGACACAAGGTCGTTGACATCTTCCATGCACCGTCAACGACTACCGTCACCCCTCGTCACCACCGATTACGGGACAGAGCCAATCTTTTTATGGGGTGAGTTGGGGGCGTGCGCCTCGCAAGTCGCGGACATGTACGCGAGGGCAAAACCCACCTGCACGGGTGAACCGGAACGACCCCGGAAACGACGAATCCCCCGCCGGGACGGCGGAGGTTTGTCAGGCGGACGACGTAGCCGCGCGAGCGGGATCCTGCGCTCTCAGGGCTGGAACCGCGCCCGGTCCCCTGGACTGGGGAGGGAGGGGACCGGATCAGGCATCTGGCTGCGAGTGCAGGGAAATGCCGTACCGGCCTGCGCGATGCAGTGCGATGATCTATGTGTTCTCATCAGGGGCAAGGGGGCGGTAGCTCAGTTGGTCAGAGCTGCGGACTTTTAATCCGTAGGTCGTGGGTTCGAGCCCCACCCGCCCCACTGCAGCCCGCCCCGGCCCCCGCACCAGAAAGCGCGGCGTGAGGCGGGCAGTGGTATCGGCGGAGTTCGGGAGCAGGAAGCTGTTGCTCGCCCGTGGCCTCAGAATGGCTGCGGGTGGCAGGCGGGCGGGTATGGAAAAGTGATGGGTGCCGTTCCGGATCCGTTCCGCGGGCCGGCACCCACCCTGGCGTGGGGCTGCCACGTCCCGCCCGGGGGCGTTCCCCTATACGGCTATACGGCCTGTGCCAGCCAGAAGCAGAGGCGCCACCCGGGAGACGCTGTCCCGGCGGACTGTCGACGACAGTGCGGACACCCCAGCCGCCCGGTCTTCAGCTGCGAAAGACAGCCGCACTGCACAGACCGAGCAGTGCGCACCCGACGGCGCTGCCCAGGGGTCCACCGCGGTGGTATGTGCTACCGGCGGTGGACCTGGTCCGCCTGCGGTCCCTTGGCTCCCTGCACCACCTCGTACTCGACCTTGTCGCCCTCGGTAAGTTCCTTGAAACCGCTGGTCTGGATGGCGGAGTAGTGGACGAACACATCCGGACCACCGTCATCCTGCGCGATGAAACCGAACCCCTTCTCCGCGTTGAACCACTTCACCACACCAGTCGCCATCAGCCACGTTCCTCTACCCGTCCAGCAACACCCGACAGAATGCAGGCCGCACACTTCCCCCACGGCCCTGTGCGCCTCACACTGTGCCACCCGCAACCGGCAGCACACGCGAACGCCCCGCCCACCCCCGGACAAACGACTACAGAACGGCCGGGACGGCCGCCGGTACCCGCCATGCCGGTCCGGTCCAGCGGGCGGGCGGGCCGCTATAGTTTCCTTGATCGCCTCATCGGCCAGGGGGCCGTGCGCTGGACTCTTCCGCCTCAGTCGTCCTGTGCACGGCCTCTTGGGCTTTTCGGCACGAGGCACCGGCCACGCCACCTTCCCGGACCCGAGGGCCAAGATCATGGCGCGGCCCACGCAATCCCCGATACACCGGTGCCCATCCCACCCGGCACCCAGCCCAGGCCCCTCCTCCAACACCTCGCAACACATCCTCACCGCCGGCCCACACGCTGACTCACCGCATCACCCCCTGCCTGCATCGAGAACACCCGCAACGCGGGAAATAGGTCATATGCGGGGCTTGTTCGCTCCGATATGAGGGCTATCCCCGCACCGCGTTCCCCCCAGCCGCCGGCCTGCCGGGGTCTGCGGTGCGCGTACTGCCGTGACTGGGGCACCCTCGTCGCGCCCGACGGCCACGGCCTCATCCCCTGCCCCCACTGCCAGCCCGAGCTCCCGTCCCCGCCCGGACAAGACAGCCCAGACCCTCCGCAGTCCCCGGGATGAAGCGCGCCGCAGCACTCACCTGCCGGTTCCGGAGCGGCAGAACGCGGGCCCCGGGACGGGGAAGCCTTGCCGGGCCCCGCGGCCTTTGGCGCGGGTGCGTTCTACCGGGGTTGGCCGGGACCGGGGTCTGGGCTGCCGGGTGGTGTGGCCGGGGGCACGGCCAGGATGTTGCGGACCACTATGGTGTCCAGGCCGGTGCGTTCGGCGATCACCCGCACGGACTGTCCGGCCCGGCGGGCCTGCTGGATGGCCGTGGACAGGTCCCGGCGGGCCGCGGCCAGCGCCCGCTGCGCCGCGGTGACCGCGGCCGCGGCCGCCTCCAGCCCCGCCGCCCCGTTCGGAGAGGAGTGCGGGAGAGGGGGAATGTCGGGCATCAGAACGGGGGCTCCTGTGCGGGGGCGTCCTGCCCGGGGGCGGGTGTGGCGGGGCGGGTGGGGGTGGCGGTGGCCCAGGGGTCATCCGGTGCCGTCTCCCGCGTCGGAGCGGGGCGGGTGGTGCGGGTGATGGTGACGGTGGCGAACGTGAGGGCGGCGCCGACCTCCTCGGCGTCCAGGACCATCCGGGAGCGTTTCTCGCCCTCCGGGGTTTCCCAGCGGTCGGTGCGCAGCCGGCCCGCCACCACCACCCGGGCCCCTTTTGTCAGGGATTCGGCGGTTTTCTCGGCGAGTTGTCGCCAGCAGCTGCAGTCCAGGAACGTCGGTTCCCCGTCCCGCCAGGCGTTGGTCTCCCGGTCGAAGATTCTGGGGGTGGAGGCCACCGTGAACCGGGCCACGGGTAATCCGGCCGCGGTGAACCGCAGCTCCGGGTCATCCACCAGATTCCCGGTCACCGTCAAAGCAAGCTCATTGCGCATACCCGCAAGCTTCCCATCCCCCACCGACACCCCGGACCGGGCAGCGGCATCGCGGCCCTGCTCAGCCGCGGGTCAGCCCCGTGGCGTGGACCATTGCAGGAGGCGCTGCCGTTGCCGGGGGCCCAACCCGCGCAGTCGGCGGCTGGGAGCGATCCCCAGCTCGATGAGAAGCCTCTGGGCGCGGACCCTGCCGATCTGCGGAAGGGATTCCAGCAGCACCCCCACCGGCATCTTGAGCATGGCCTCGGAGTCACTGAGCTCTTTCAGAGTGGCCACCGATCGGGTGACGGCTACGTCCGCAGGAGGGAATCCCAGCCGCAGGTCGGAAGCCGGTCAACCTCAGAAGAGCGTTCACTCTGCGGAGTGGCTGCTGAAAAAGCTCACTGGCCAGTGCCTCGCTCAGCGAAAGTCGGCCCTGTTTGAGGGCCTCCCTGACCTCGGCACGCTCCCTGCGTGCGGCCAGCGCCTTGTCCAGGGCGGCCCGGCGCTGCTGGGCACTGAGCTGCGGTATGGCTCCCATCAACGATGATCCTCTCGTTCCAACGGGATGAAACGGAGCCATCATCACCCGCCTGCCAGCGCTTTGACCAGCACCTTCACCGCCGCAGCACCGGCGGCCCGCCTCGCTGTGCCCCTGCGGCGCCTTCTCGGCACGGGTTGGCGCGGAGCGCTGCCTGCGGCACGGCGAACACGCCGGCTGGACAAGGGTATCCATCCGGGTTTCGCTGGAGGTATGCCGCATTTGATGAGCGGTCGTGCGGCAGGAGCGGCCGGGCCCCGGGACAAAGACCGATGCCTGGGAGCCCGGCCCGCTGCACGCCACCGGGCCCGCGCGGGACGGCCCAGACAGGGGCAGAAGGAGGGCATGGTGTTAGGAGCTGTCCGGCCGATCATGCTGCTCGTTAGGGTGCTGGGGTGGCGAAGACGAGCGTGAGTAACGAGACGGACAGCATGCTCTGCCTGTGGGTGGAGCCGTGGGGAACCGATCACTGGATGCGTCCGGGTGAGGAGCTCACCGTCGTGACGCAGACAGCGCCCGAGGAGTCCCCGTTCAATGTCGTCGTTCACAGCCAGGGCATCACGGTGTGGGTGAATTCGGCCAACGATTCCGAGGTCTTCGACAAGAACGGCAGCCCGGCTCCGTGTGGGCACCAGCGTCCCGCCGATGCGGGGTTCTGAGGGTTCACTCCGGCTCAGGCACGGAGCCAGATGACGAGGGCTGCTGCTGTGGCCGTGCCGAGGAAGACGTAGCCGCACTTGTCGTAACGGGTGGCGACCGCCCGGGACTGCTTCAGCCGGTTGATCGCCCGCTCGACGGTGTTGCGCTTCTTGTAGCGGTCCTCGTCGAAGGCTGGTGGCCGTCCGCCGCGTGCGCCTTTGCGTAGACGGGCGGCCTGGCTGTCGGTCTTCTCCGGGATGGTGTGCCGGATGCCCCGCCGTCGCAGGTAATCGCGGCATGGCCTGTTGCTGTATGCCTTGTCAGCCGCCAGGCTGTCTGGCTTCCTGCGGGGCCTTCCCAGCCCGACACGGGGGACGCGGATCTTCTCCAGGACGGGCATGAACTGGGTGCAGTCCGCCCGCTGACCTGGCGTAACGATCAGGGACAGCGGGCGGCAGCGGCCGTCCGCGCTCAGGTGGAGCTTGCTGGTGAACCCGCCCCGCGAACGGCCCAGGCCCTCACCTCCAGCACCACCTCCACCAGGCGGGCGACAAGACTCTGCCACGGCGTCTCGCCCTGGTGTTCCCCCACTTCGGCCCCCTTTGAGCCGGGTACCGGCGGTGGATCGGTGCGGGCGCCGGCCGCATGCTGGTGCGCGCGGACGATGGTGGAGTCGACCGAGACATCCCACTCGATCTCCCCGGCCGCGTCGGCTGCGGCCTGGACCTGCTGGAGCAGACGCTCCCATGTCCCGTCGGCCGACCACAGCCGGTGCCGTTCATATACAGTCTTCCACGGCCCGAACCGTTCGGGCAGGTCACGCCACTACACCCCGGTCCGAACCCGGTGCAGAATCCCGTCGATCACCTGCCGGTGATCCCGCCACCGGCCACAACGCCCGTTGCTGACCGGCAGGAACGGCCGCAGCCGTTCCCACTCGGCATCACTCAGATCACCCCGCCCCATGTCCACATCAACGACCCGAACATGAAGCGGTCACATGATCGGCCGGACAAGTCCTACGCGGCAAGCTTGGGCGAGAAGGGCTTCACGGACATGCAGGACGAGCGGCGACTGTTCGCCATCACCCGTATGTGGACCTATGTCCCCTTCCTGTTGCCTGAGGACCGGGCTGGTCATGCCGCTCTGGGACGACCCGGGATCGGCGATCACCACTTCCTGGAAGATTTCGAGCGCCCTGCACCAGGAGAGAACGACACCGCCGTCATCCACCCGGCCACGATGTCCCCGCTACTGGTCTGGGCCTGCGGACGGTGGTCGACCTCTCCACGGACATCCTGGCAGCCTATCAGGAGTGGCAACGGCTTACATTGCGCATTCGGCCGCCGGGCGCAACGGTCCCAGGACAGGGACGCGTGCTGCGGGACTGGCTCCGGGATCAGCGGGAGACCGGCGGCTGACCAGTACCTTGCCGGCCTGCTGAACCTCAGCGAAGGACAGATCGTCCAGACCGCCCGGGACCACGCGCACGAGCTGGAGGGCCTCGAGTTCGCCGATGGCGCCCCCTTGCAGGTTGCCATCGCCGGGGCTGTCGATGGGCAGAGCTGGACGGAGGCCGTCGACTTCACCCAGGCCCGTCCCTGGCCGTCCACCTGTCGACCGCCGCGCTGGTGACGATCGGCTACCTGTCCGGGATGCGCCCGGAGGGGGTCCAGCCAAGGTGAGCCCAAAAGCCGCCACGGGATGATCTTGAAGTCCTGGCGAGGAAGCCCGAGTACGTCGTAGGCGAGCCGTAGGTGATGCGGGGAGCGGAACTCCGGAGGGCCGTGGTCGTTGCCTCAATGCAGACTCCACGAAGGCTATCGATGGCGGCCGAGGCACTGCGCGCGGTCCGTGCGGCCACCGGGCAGGAGAAGCAGCGGAAGCATTTATTCCGGGAGTTGGAGCGGCGTATTGGGCAGGCCCCGTGTAGAGCCGTTGTGCCCGCCGAAGGCCGCTTCGTCGGGCGGGAGGCTGAGGGTCGTGCCGCCGCTTCCCGCACCGGAGGGGGGAGGGTTCTGGGCTCCGCCGGACGTCGGGTGAGCGGCGTCGATAGCCTGCCGGGATGAGTGAGCAGATGGGGCGGGGCGGGCGTGCTTCAGGCCGAGGCGGCGATGGCCGACGGGGTGAAGCTGGACGACGACGCGCGGCACATGGCGTGGAAGGAACAGCTCAAGTCGGCCGGGGCGGGGTTGGACGATCCGGTGCGGCGGGTGGAGTTCATCCGCTGTCAGGTGCTGCGGGCCGGCACCCCGCTGAGGCTGATGGCACAGAACCAGGGGGCTGGGCCGATCCCGCTGTCCTCCGCTCACACGGCGACCGGCCTGCACCTGCTGCTCGGCGTGATCGCCGCCAGCCAGGATGCCGTCGCGCACGGCGATGTGGACACCCTGGCCGCGCAAGCCGGGCAGCTTCAGACGGCGCGTGAGGCGCTTCAGAACGCGATCGACAACACCGACCTGCTGCTGAACATGCTGAAGTCCGTGGGCCTGTAGGGAGACGCTGATGACGGGGACGCCCACGCCCGGCGACGTCCAGCAGTTCCGGGAACGGCAGCAGGAGGCCGCGGCGAAGAAGGCGCTCAAGGCCCAGCGGCGGGAGGAGAACGAGCGGAACCGTGCTGCCAAGCTCGCCCGCCAGGCCCGGCTCGCACTGCCGCCCGAGGAGCGTCTGGCCGCGACGGCCGCGAGCATCGACGCGAAGTGGACGATGCCGAAGGCGCAGGTCGACTCCGAGGAGGTCAAGGCCGCGCAGCGGGCCGCGATGACCCGTGTCGAAGTGGTCGAGGTGGTACGCGAGATCACCGTCGAGGTCCCCGCGCCGCCGCTGCCTGTCGGCTCGTACACCGAGTGCGAGGTGTGTGTCGGGCGGGGGATGCGCGCCCGGTACGGGCAGGTGCCGGCCGCCGCCGAACGCCTGGCCCCCACCGACGCCGGCGGGGTGGAGGTCGCCGTGATCGAGACGTGCCCGACCCACATCCCGTACGTGCAGGCCACGGCCCGGCGCCGGGGGTTCACCGCGCAGAGCGCCGCGGTGTGAAAGACGGGCCGTCAGGCAGACCGGGATACAGCAGAAAGGGATGGCCCTGGTCGCGGGGCGAGGGCGCTGACACGGCTCTCGTACTCGCGGCGGGCCTTGCATTGTGCGGGGGGGATGGCCGGGGTGCCGTCGAGGGGCTGGCATCGGGCGAGGAGTTGGTGGTGCACCGAGGGCACGGCGCGGACGCGGAGTGTGTAGCCCTGGCCGCGCCGTACGGGCATGCCCTGGTCGAGCGCGGCCCGCAGCTCGTCGTCCAGGTCGGCCGCGTGGAGGAAGTCGGCGACCTTGCCCGGCATGTCGAGGGTCACGGCCAGCTCTGGTGTCGGGGCGTCCTCGTGGCCGGCGGTGTGCTCGGGCAGGAGGTCGGCGACGGCCGTACGGATGGCGCCGCGGTTGACGCCGTGCTCGCGGGCGAGGCTGGCGATGGACTGGCCGTCCAGGTACGCCGTGCGGGCGACGCCCGCCCTTGCTGCCCTTGGCCTCGGCGGCCCGGAGTCCGTCGTAGGTCAGCTCGCGCTGGAGTTCGCCGGCGGCGGCGAGGGTCTGCACCATGAACTTCACGGTGGACAGCAGTTCGCCGGTGCGGGGGTGGCGGGCGGTGAGGTCCATGGCGGAGAACGCGCCGTCGTGGATGCTCAGGGCGAGGCGGCCTGTGTGGAGGACGTCGAGTACGTCGAGGATATGCCCGGTGCCGCGTACGAGGCGGAACATCTCGGAGATGTGCACGGTGTCGCCCGGCCGGGCGTAGCGAGCAGTTCGCCGAACTTCGGCCGCTCAAGGGGGTGGAGGCGGCTGGAGGTGCCAGCCTGTTCCTCGAAGATGACCGGGTTCTCGATCTCGGCCTCTTCACGCAGCGACTGCGGACGGGCCGGCCGATGCGCCGGCCGAAGGTCGCCGCTAGGCCCACCGGGCGGGGCGTCATCCGCGGCATGGTGTCCATCAGCGCCCGCCCTGCCGAGGTCGAGGACCGCAAGGTTCCCGGCCACTGGGAAGGG
>NZ_JBHWAQ010000071.1:0-18767 GCF_042743475.1 Streptomyces sp. NPDC059534 | reverse complement strand
ACCTGCGAACCCATCGACCACAAGAAGTTGCTCAACGCACCATGCGGAACCACCACACCCTTCGGACGGCCCGTCGAACCCGACGTGTACAGCACGTACGCCGCATCCGACGCCGATATCTCACGCTCCGTCACCAGTGCGGCGGCGGGGGTCGTCTCGTCGAGGAGCAGGACCGGCGCGTCGACGCCGTCCGGCAGTCCGGTCGTGGCGTCCGGGGTGGTGAGCACGGCCGCCGGACGGGCGTCGGAGAGGATGTAGGCGATCCGGTCGGCCGGGAAGTCCAGGTCCACCGGCAGGAAAGCACCGCCCGCCAGACCCACACCCAGCATCGCCACCACCGCGTCCACCGAACGCGGCACCGCCAACGCCACCACCGAACCACGACCCACACCGACACCCGTCAGCGCGTTCGCCACACCCACCGCACGGGACCACAACTCCCCATACGACAACCCCACATCACCACACACCACCGCCGACGCCTCCGGAGACGCCACCGCACGCTCCGCGAACCACACCGGCACCACACCCACCGGCACCACCACACCCGACGCGTCCCAGCCGCCCAACAGCCGCTCACGCTCAGCGGATTCGAGGACGTCGACCGCGCCCACCGGCTCGTCCGCGTCCATGACCGCCGCACGCAGCACGCGCTCCAGGCGTCCCAGGATCCGTTCCGCCTGCGGACGGTCGAAGAGGTCGGACCGGTAGTCGACGCGCAGCCGCACGCCGGCCGCGGTACGGGAGACGACGAGGGTCAGTGGGTAGTGGGTGGCGTCCCGGCCCTGGGCGCCGACGAGGCGGAGGCCGGAGTCCAGCCGGGCGCCTTCGGCGGCGGGGTCCACGGGGTAGTTCTCCACCAGCACGGTGGTGTCGAAGAGTTCGCCGATGCCGGCGAGCGCCTGGATGTCGGCGAGGCCGAGGTGCTGGTGCGGGCCCAGGTCGGACTGCTCGTTCTGGACCCGGACGAGTGCCTTGGTCCACGGCTCGTCCTGGTCGAGGGAGACCCGGACGGGGACGGTGTTGATGAAGAGGCCGACCATGGACTCGACGCCGGGCACCTCGGCCGGGCGACCGGCCACGGTCGTGCCGAACACGACGTCGTCGCGGCCGGTGAGGCGGCCCAGGACGACGGCCCAGGCGAGCTGGACGACGGTGTTGAGGGTGACCGCGCCGGAGGCGGCGAGCTCGGCGATGCCGTCCCCGAGGTCGGCGGGGAGCAGGGTCTCGACGCGCTCCGGCATGCGGGCCTCGCGGCCGGCGTCGGCGGGGGCGAGGCGGGTGGCCTCCTCGACGCCGGCGAGGGTGCGCCGCCAGACCTGTTCGGTCGCGGTCCGGTCCTGGGCGGCCAGCCACTGGAGGTAGTTCTTGTACGGGGTGACGGGCGGCAGGGCGTCCGCTCCCCGCTCGTACACGGTGAACAGCTCCCGCAGGACGACGGGCATGGACCAGCCGTCGAGCAGGATGTGGTGGTTGGTGACGACGAGCCGGTGCCGGGCGTCCTCGTGGCGGATCAGCAGGCAGCGGATCAGCGGCGGCTGGGCCAGATCGAAGCGCTCGGCGCGGTCCTGGTCGGCGAGCCGGACGAGTTCGGCGTCGCGCTCGGCGGCGGACAGGTGGGTGAGGTCCGCCTCGCGCCAGGGCAGGTCGACCTCGCGGAGGACGAACTGCACGGGCTTTCCGGAGCGTACGGAGCGGAATCCGGCCCGCAGGTTGGCGTGGCGGCGGAGCAGGGCGGCCATCGCGCCCTTGAGCCGGGCCGCGTCGAGGGGTCCCTCCAGGTCGACGGCGAGCTGGACGGCGTAGACGTCGGGGCCTTCGCCGTCGTCGAGGAGGGAGTGGAACAGGAGACCTTCCTGCAGGGGGGACAGGGGCAGCACGCCCTCGAGTCCGGACGGCTTGCGGGCCGGTCGGCTGGTGTGCGTCACGTCAGATCCTCCAGGTCGGCCAGGTCGGCCTCGAGCTCGTCGATCTCGTCCTGGTCCAGGTCCACCAGGGAGAGTTCGGATGTCGTCAGGGTGCGGGCGGCGCCCCCGTCGGGGGCGGTGTGTGCGGTGGCGTACCGCGTGAGGGCGTCGAGGGCCTCGAACCAGAGGCCGGTGAGGGCGTCGACGTCGGCGTCGTCGAAGAGGCCGCCGGGCCAGGTCCACGTCACGCTCAGTTCGGGTCCCGAGGGGCGGTCGTGGGTGACCGCGTTCACCTCCAGGCCGTGGGCGAACGGAAGGTCCGGATCGGTCGGGGCGACGCGTACGTCCTCGGGCGCGGCGCCCCAGTCGGCGGGTCCCGCGGTGTGGTCGGTGCGGACACGGCCCAGGTAGTTGAAGCCGATCTGCGGGGTGGCGCCGTCGCGGAGGATCTCCGCCGTACGCGGGTTGAGGTGGCGGAGCAGGCCGTATCCGGCGCCCTTGGCGGGGATCGCGCGGATCTGGCCGGTCACCCGGCGCAGCGCCTCCCCGGCGGCCGTGGCGCCGTCCCGGACCTCGTGCCACCTGACGCCCGGGTCGAGACGCAGCGGGTGCATGGCGGTGAACCAGCCGACGGTACGGGAGAGTTCGGCGCCGCCGTCGTCGGTGCGGCCGTGGCCCTCGACGTCGAGCAGGACGGCTCCGCCGCCGCCCAGGACACCGCGCCGGCGGCCTCGGCGCCATTCGGCGAGGGCCAGCGCGAGCCCGGTGAGGAGGATCTCGTCGGGGCCGGCGCCGGTGGCCGCGGGCACGGCGGTCAGCAGTGCCTCGGTGCGGTCCGCGGGGAGGGTCCGGGCGGTCCTGCGGGTGGTGACGTGGGTGTCCACCGCCGGGTCGAGCGGGCGGTCGGCGAGACGGGGGTCGGCCTCCGCGGTCATCCGCTCCCACAGCGGGAGCTGGGCTTCGGCGGCGCCGGTGAGCGCGTGCTCGGCGAGGTGCCGGGCCCAGGTGCGGAAGGAGGTGCGGGCGGGCTCGACTCCGGGCTCCCGCCCTGCCTGCGCGTCGGTCCAGCAGGTCATGAGTTCGGGGACGAGGACGCGCCAGGACACGCCGTCGACGACGAGGTGGTGGGCGATGACCAGGAGGCGGCCGGCGCGCTCGGGGCCGGCGTCGAACCAGACGGCCCGCAGCATGACGCCCCGGTCGGGATCGAGCGCGCGTCGCGCGGTCTCGGCCCGCTCGGTGAGGAGCGGGGCGAGCGCGTCGTCGGGGACGGCGCTGATGTCGACCCGGCTGACGCGGTCGGCGGCGTCGGTCTTTCCGGCCGGCGGGACGTCCAGGGTCCAGGGTCCGTCCCCGGTCCGGTCGAGGCGTGCGCGGAGCAGGTCGTGTCCGTCGAGGACGGCCTGGACGGCGGTGACGAGCGCGGGTTCGCCGAGGCCGGGCGGGGTGCGCAGCAGGACGGACTGGTTGAAGCCCTCGACGGGGCCGCCGAGTCCGCGCAGCCATTCCATGATGGGGGTGGCGGGCACGGTTCCGGTGCCGTCGTCCGGTGCCGCCCCGCTGTCCGGGCCGGGGGCGGTCGCGGCGAGGGCGAGGGCCTCGACGGTCTGGTGCTGGAAGATGTCGCGCGGGGTGAGGACGAGCCCCGCCTGCCGGGCGCGGCTGACGAGCTGGATGGAGACGATGCTGTCGCCGCCCATGGCGAAGAAGTTGTCGTCGACGGCGACCTCGGTCACGCCGAGCAGGTCGGCGAAGAGCGCGCACAGCAGCTGTTCGCGTTCGTTGCGGGGGGCGCGTCCGCCGCCGCCCGCGTACCGCGGGGCGGGCAGGGCCTTGCGGTCCAGCTTGCCGGTGCGGGTGAGGGGCAGCGCCGCCAGTTCGACGAACGCGGCGGGCGTCATGTAGTCGGGCAGCCGGGCCGCGACGTGGACGCGCAGGGCGTCGGCTTCGAGGGCGGCGCCGGCCGCCGGGACGGCGTAGGCGACCAGGCGCTTGTCGCCGGGCCGGTCCTCGCGGACGACGACGACGGTCTGGGCGACGGCGGGGTGGGCGGCGACAGCGGCCTCGACCTCGCCGAGTTCGATGCGGAAGCCGCGTACCTTGACCTGGGCGTCGGCCCGCCCGGCGAACTCCAGGGTGCCGTCGGCGCGCCAGCGGACCCGGTCGCCGGTGCGGTACATGCGGGCGCCGGGGGCTCCGAAGGGGTCGGCGACGAACCGTTCGGCGGTGAGGCCGGGGCGGCCGAGGTAGCCGCGGGCCAGGCCCTCGCCCGCGACGTACAGTTCGCCGGTGACGCCGTCCGGGACCGGCCGCATGCGGTCGTCGAGGACATGGACGCGGGTGTTGTCGAGCGGGCGGCCGATGGGGAACGAGTTGCGGGCGACGTCCTCCTCGGTGAGGGCGTGGTGGACGACGCACAGGGTCGTCTCGGTGGGGCCGTAGCTGTTGGTGAGGCGGGCCCCCGCGGTCTGCTCCAGGACCTTGCGGACGGCGGTCGCCGAGGCCGTGTCACCGCCGACGTAGATGTCGCGCAGGTCCCGGAAGGCGTCCGCGTGGTTCTCGGCGAGCAGCCGGAACACGCCCTCGCTGAAGAGGCCGACGGTGACGCGGTGCCGGGTCATGGTGGCGGCCAGCGAGGCGATGTCGGTGGCGTCGCCGTCGCCGGCGACGATCCGGGCGCCGCTGAGGAGGGGGCCCCACAGCTCGTACGTGGAGGCGTCGAAGGACGGCGGCGAGTGCATCAGCACCCGGTCGTCGGCACCGTGTCCCCAGTAGCGGTCGCGGGCGAGCCCGGCGACGTTGCGGTGGGTGACGGCGACGCCCTTCGGCTCACCGGTGGAGCCGGAGGTGTACATGACGTACGCGAGCTGGTCGGGGCGGGTGACGGGCAGTCCGGTGCCGGACGATTCGGCCGGCGGGAGTCCGGTGCCGGGCGCGTCGGCCGACGGGAGTCCGTCGTCGACGAGGAGGACGGGTGCCGTGCCGTCGGGGACGCGTGCGGCGGTGGTCGCGTCGGCGAGGACCAGGACGGCCGCGGTGCCGTCGAGGATCTGCCGGGTGCGGGCCTCGGGGCTGCGCGGGTCCAGCGGTACGTAGACCGCACCGGCCTTGGCGACGGCCAGGGTCGCCACGACGTGGGCGGCCCGGTCGGCGAGGAGGAGCGCGACGCGGTCCTCGGGGCGGGCGCCGTGCCCGGCCAGGGCGTGGGCGAGCCGGTCGGAGCGCTCGTCGAGCTCGGCGTAGCTCAGGACGAGGTCGCCGCGGACGAGCGCGGTGGCGCCGGGGGTGCGGGCCGCCTGCTCGCGGAACAGTTCGGGCAGGGACGCCTCGGGCCGCGGGTGGTCGGTGTCGTTGCGGACGACGAGCAGGTCGTGGAGTTCCTCGTCGGCGAGGACGGTGAGGCCGCTGAGCGGCAGCTCCGGGTCCTGCGCGGCGGCGGTCAGCAGCCGCTGGAGGCGGGCGGCGACCGCTTCGGCGGTGGACCGGTCGAACAGGTCGAGGGCGTACTCGATCCGGCCGAGGATGCCGTCGGCCGCGCCGTCGTCGGTGTGCCGCTCCCAGAGGCTGACGGAGAGGTCGAACTTGGCGACGGGGGCGTCCGCGCCCTCGACCTCGATGCGCAGTCCGGGCAGGTCGATCTCGGGTCGGGTGGTGTTGTGCAGGATGAGCATGATCTGGAAGAGCGGGTGACGGGCCAGTGACCGGACCGGGTTGAGCTCTTCCACCAGGCGCTCGAACGGCAGCTCCTGGTGGGTGTACGCGGCGAGGTCGGTCTCCCGGACCCGGGCGAGCAGTTCGCGGAAGGTGGGGTCGCCCGAGGTGTCGGTGCGCAGCACGAGGGTGTTGACGAAGAAGCCGACCAGGTCGTCGAGGGCGTCGTCGGTGCGGCCCGCGATGGGCGTGCCGATGGGGATGTCGCCGCCGGCGCCGAGCCGGGTCAGCAGGGCGGCCAGGCCGGCCTGGAGCACCATGAAGAGGCTGACGCCGTGGGCGCGGGCGAGCGTGGCGAGCGCGGCGTGGGTGTCGGCACCGAGCTCCAGCGGCACGTTGTCGCCGCGGTAGGTGGCGATGCCGGGGCGGGGCCGGTCGGTGGGCAGGTCGAGTTCCTCGGGCAGGCCGTCGAGGGTGGCCGCCCAGTGGTCGAGCTGTCGTGTGAGCCGGCTGTCCGGGTCGTTCTCGTCGCCCATGACGGCGCGCTGCCACAGGGTGAAGTCGGCGTACTGGACGGGCAGCGGCTGCCAGTCGGGGGCGGTGGCGCGGGTGCGGGCGGTGTAGGCCCGGGACAGGTCGGCGAGGAGCGGGGTGAGGGACCAGCCGTCGCTGGCGATGTGGTGGGTGACGAGGACGAGGACGGCGGTGTCGGGGGCGTCCGTGGTGAGCAGGCGGGCCCGCAGGGGCGGCTGGACGGTCAGGTCGAAGCCGCCGAGGACGGTGTCGGTGATCGCCTGCGGGAGCTCCGTCGCGGCGACGTGACGTTCGTCCAGGGCGGCGGCGCCCTCGACCGGGCCGAGCACGTACTGGCTGGGGACGCCGTCGGTCTCGGGGAAGACGGTGCGCAGGCTCTCGTGGCGGTCGGTGACGTCGCGGAGCGCGGCACGCAGGGCGGACCGGTCGAGCGCGCCGGAGAGGCGGAGCACGAGGGGGACGTTGTAGGTGGCGTTGGGTCCTTCGAGCCGGTTGAGGAACCACAGCCGGGTCTGGGCGAAGGACAGCGGGACGCGGTCGCCTCGGTCTGCGGGGACGAGCGCGGGGCGGGTCTCGCCGGGGGCGGTGAGCCGGGCGGCGACGCCGGCGACGGTCGGGGCGTCGAAGAGTGCCTTGACGCCGACGCGGACGCCGAGGGTGGAGGCGATGCGGCTGAGCAGCCGCATCGCGAGCAGGGAGTGGCCGCCGAGGGCGAAGAAGTCGTCGTCGACGCCGACGCGTGCGACGCCGAGCACGTCGGCGAACAGGCCGGCGAGGATCTCCTCCTCGGGGGTGCGCGGGGCGCGGGTCACCGGGGCGCCGAGGCCCTCGGGGGCGGGCAGCGCGGCCCGGTCGACCTTGCCGTTGGCGGTGAGCGGGAGTTCGTCGAGGACCACCACGGCGGTGGGCGTCATGTACTCGGGCAGCCGGGCGGCGACGTGGTCGCGGATCCGCTCGGGCAGGACGCGCGCACCGGGGCCGGGGACGACGTAGGCGGTGAGCCGCTTGTCGTCCGGCTGGTCCTCGCGGACCAGGGGCAGGGCCTGGCGGACGCCGGGGAAGGACAGCAGGGCGGCCTCGACCTCGCCGAGTTCGATCCGGAAGCCGCGGACCTTGACCTGGTGGTCGGCGCGGCCGACGTACTCCAGGACGCCGGCGGAGTTCCAGCGGACCCGGTCTCCGGTGCGGTACATGCGGGAGCCGGTCGGGCCGAAGGGGTCGGCGACGAACCGCTCGGCGGTGCCGCCGGGGCGGCCGAGGTAGCCGCGGGCGAGCCCGGTTCCGGCGATGTACAGCTCGCCGGTGACGCCGTCGGGCACGGGCAGCAGGGTTGCGTCGAGGACGTAGGCGCGGGTGTTCCACATGGGGCGGCCGAGCGGGACCGGTCCGGCGGACAGCGGGGCGCCGGCCGGGACGCGATGGTCGAGGACGCCGACGGTGGTCTCGGTGGGGCCGTAGTGGTTGACGACGTCGACCCGCGGATGGCGGGCGCGCCAGGCGGCGAGCTGTTCGGCGTGCAGGGCCTCGCCGCCGGTCATCAGTTCGACGGTGGGCGAGAGTTCGTCGGGCAGCGTGTCCAGGAGGGGCAGGTGGCTCGGGGTGGCCTTGAGGAAGGTGAGGCCGCCGGGGACGTCGAGGGTCTCGTCGAGGTCCCCGACGTACAGGCAGCCGCCGGCGAGCAGGGTGCCGTACAGGGTGGTGAGGCCCAGGTCGAAGGAGAGCGGCGAGTGGAGCAGGGTGCGGCCGCTGAGACCGGGGTACTCGGCGGCGCAGCGCACCACGTAGTCCACCAGGGCCCGCTGCTCGACGACGACGCCCTTGGGGGTGCCGGTGGAGCCGGAGGTGTAGACGACGTACGCGGCGTCGAGGGGCGTGGCGGGTGCGGTCCGGTCGTGGTCGGCCGGGTCGTCGGTACGGGCGCGGGTGAGCGCGTCGGCGACGTCGGGGGCGTCCAGGACGAGGACCCGGGCGTCGGCGGCGGCCAGGTGCGGGGCGGCCTCCAGGGTCGCGGTGGTGGTGAGCAGGAGGACGGGGCGGGCGTCGGCGAGCAGCCGGGTGACGCGCTCGCCGGGGTGTTCCGGGTCGAGTGGCAGGTAGGCGGCGCCGGCCTTGCCGACGGCGAGCATCGCCTCGACGGCGGTGGCGGACCGGGGCAGGGCGAGGGCGACCAGCGTGTCCTGGCCCGCGCCGCTCTCCAGCAGGAGGTGGGCGAGGCGGTTCGCGCGCTCGTTGAGCCCGGCGTAGCTGATCTCCCGGGCACCGTGGACGACGGCGGGGGCGTCCGGGGTGGCGGCGGCCTGGGCCTCGAAGAGCTGCGGGAGGGTGGCGTCCGGGGTCGCCTGCGCGGTGGTGTTGCGGCCGGTCAGCAGGTCGTGCCGTTCGCCGCCGTCCATGACGGCGAGCCGGGCGAGCGGGCGGTCGGGGTCGCTCAGGGCGGATTCGAGGAGCCGGACGAAGCGGCCGGCGAGCGCCTCGACGGTGGGGCGGTCGAACAGGTCGGCGGAGTAGCCGGCCGCGGCCTCGATGCCCTGCGGTTCGCCGTGTTCGTCGTACCGTTCGGCGACGGACAGGAGCAGGTCGAACTTGGCCATGTCGGGGTCGACGCGGGTGACGTCGGCGCGCAGGCCGGGGAAGTCGACCTCGGGGCGGTCCAGGTTCTGCAGGACGATCTTGATCTGGAACAGCGGGTGGCGGTTGAGTGCGCGGCGCGGGTTGAGCGCCTCCACGAGCCGTTCGAACGGCAGGTCCTGGTGGGCGAAGGCGGCGATGTCGGCCGTCCGGGTGCGCGCGAGGAGCTCGGCGAAGGTGGGGTCGCCGGAGGTGTCGGTGCGCAGCACCAGGGAGTTGACGAAGAATCCGACGACGTCGTCGAGCACCTCGTCGTCGCGGCCGATGACCGAGCCGCCGATGGGGATGTCGGTGCCGGCGCCGAGCCGGGTGAGGAGTGCGGCGAGCGCGGCGTGCAGCACCATGAAGGCGGTGACGCCGTGGTGGCGGGCGAGGCGCAGCAGCGCGCGGTGTGTGTCGGGGCCGAGGTTGAAGGGGACGAGGCCGCCGCGGTGGCTGGGCAGGGCGGGGCGGGGCCGGTCGGTGGGGAGCGCGAGTTCCTCGGGGAGGTCGGCCAGGGCCTGCTTCCAGTAGGCGATCTGGCCGGAGATGACGCTGTCGGGGTCGCTCTCGTCGCCGAGCCGGTCGCGCTGCCACAGGGTGTGGTCGGCGTACTGCGCGGGCAGCGGGGTCCAGGCCGGGGCCCGGCCTTCGAGGGCGGCGGCGTAGGCGACGCTGAGGTCGCGGGCGAGGGGCGCGGTGGACCAGCCGTCGCCGGCGATGTGGTGGACGACGAGGACGAGGATGTGGGTCTCGGGGCCGAGGACGACGAGCCTGGCGCGCAGCGGGGCTTCGCGGGTGATGTCGAAGCCCCGGCCGACCGCCTCGGCGACGAGTGCGTCGGCGTCGTGTCCGGCGGCGTCGACGACGTCGAGGTGGGGGCGGGCCCGCTCGGGGTCGAGGACGAGCTGGCGGGGGACGCCGTCGGTCTCGGGGAAGACGGTGCGCAGGCTCTCGTGGCGGTGGGCGACGTCGGCCAGGGCGTGGCGCAGGGCGTCGTGGTCGAGCGGGCCGGAGAGCCGCAGGACGAGGGGGATGTTGTAGGTGCCGTCGGCGGGGTCCATCCGGTTGAGGAACCACAGGCCGCGCTGGGCGTACGAGAGCGGCAGCACGTCGGGGCGTTCGCGGCGGGCGGTGCCGGGGCGGGCGGGTCCCGCGGCGGCGAGCCGTCCGGCGAGGCCGGCGACGGTCGGTGCCTCGAAGAGCGCGGCGACCTCGAGGTCCGTGTCGAGGGCGGTGCGGATCCGGGCGATCAGACGGGTGGCGAGGAGCGAGTGGCCGCCGAGGGCGAAGAAGTCGTCGTCGACGCCGACCCGGTCGAGGCCGAGCATCTCGGCGAAGACGCCGCAGAGGATCTCCTCCTGCGGGGTGCGCGGGGCGCGGCGTTCGACGGTGGTGAAGTCGGGGGCGGGCAGGGCCTTGCGGTCGGTCTTGCCGTTCGGGGTGAGCGGCATGGCGGGCAGGGCGACGAGCACGGCGGGGACGAGGTGCTCGGGGAGCGCGGCGGCGAGTGCTTCCCGGAGGCGGCGGACGTCGTCGGTGCCGACGACGTAGCCGACCAGGTGGCGGTGTCCGCCGGGGCCGGGGACGACGGAGGCGGCGGCGTCGGTGACGCCGTCCTGGGCCCGCAGGTGGGCCTCGACCTCGCCGAGTTCGATGCGCTGGCCGCGGATCTTCACCTGGGCGTCGCGGCGGCCGATGAACTCCAGCTGGCCGTCGGGTCGGTGGCGGACCAGGTCGCCGGTGCGGTACATGACGGTGCCGTCGTCGGCGATCGGGTCGGGGAGGAACGCGGCGGCGGTCCGGTCGGGGTCGCCGAGGTAGCCGCGGCCGACGCCGACGCCCGCCACGTACAGGTCGCCGGGGGTGCCGGGCGGGACGAGTTCCAGTGCGTCGCCGAGGACGTACAGGCGCGTGTTGCGCACGGCGCGGCCGATCGGGGCGGTGATCCGTCGCTCGTCGAGGGTGTCGGGGGTGATGACGGCATGGGTGACGTCGTCGGAGCACTCGGTGGGTCCGTACGCGTTCGTCATCGGGATGTGGGGGAAGCGGGCGAACCAGCGGCGGCAGAGGTCCGCCGGCAGTTCCTCGCCGGTGACGACGAGGTGGCGCAGGGCGGGCAGCGCGGGGACCTCGGCGCCCTCGTCCCAGGTGTCCAGGGCGGCGCGCAGCAGGGAGGGGACGACCTCCAGGACGGTGACGCCGTCGTGGGCGACGAGGCGGAACAGGCCGAGCGGGTCGGCGGCGAGGAGCTGGTTCACGGCGAGGACGCGGCCGCCGGTGAGCAGCGGGGCGATCATCTGCCAGACGGAGACGTCGAAGGTGAGGGGGGCGTTCTGGACGACGGTGTCGGCGCCGGTCAGGGCGAGGTCGTCGACCTTGGCGAGCAGGTGGTTGTTCATGCCCCGGTGGTGCACCATCGCGCCCTTGGGGCGGCCGGTGGAGCCGGAGGTGAAGATGACGTACGCGAGCTGGTCGTCGGCCGGGCCGGAGTCGGCCGGGTCCGCCGGGTCGGCCGGGTCGGCCGGGTCGTCCACGGGCAGGGCCCGCGTGCCGGTGTCGCCGCCGGCGACGAGGGCGGCGGCCGCCTCCTCGTGTCCGGGGCCCGCGAGCAGCCAGACGGCCGAGGCGTCGGTCAGCAGGGACGCGGACCGCTCGCGCGGGGCGCGGGTGTCCAGCGGCAGGTAGGCGGCGGAGGCGGCCTGGATGCCGAGGAAGGCGGTGACGGCGGCGGCGCCCCGGTCGGCGAGGACGGCGACGACGGTGTCCGGCCGGGCGCCGCGGACGCGGAGCCGGGCGGCGAGCCGGTCGACGCGGTCGACGAGCGCGGCGTAGGTGACGTCTCCGTGGTCGTCGGTGACGGCGACGGCGTCGGGGTGCCGGGTGGCGACGGTACGGATGCGGGCGACGGCGTCGGTCATCGTCTCGGGCGCGGAGGTGTCGTTCCATTCGACGAGGAGCCGGTGGATCTCCTCGTCCGACAGGAGGGGGGCGCTGCCGACGCGGGTGCCGGGCGCGGTCGTCGCCGCGTCGGCGAGGCGGGCGAAGCGGGCCAGGAGGGCGTCCGCGGTGGTCCGGTCGAGGAGATCGGTGCGGAACTCCAGGGCGACCAGCAGGCCGGCCTCGTCGCCGCCCGCGGCGCGGTGCTCGCGGACGTTGAACGACAGGTCGAACTTGGCGGCGCCGGTGGGCACGTCGATCAGGCCGAGGGCGAGTCCGTCGGCGGCGGGCAGGACGCGCTCCGAGCTGTCCATGGAGATCATGACCTGGAACAGCGGGTGGCGGGAGGTGGAGCGGACCGGGTTGAGCACCTCGACCAGTCGCTCGAAGGGCAGTTCCTGGTGGGCGTAGGCATCGAGGTTGCTCTGCCGGACGCGGGCGAGGAGCTCGGCGAAGGTGGGGTCGCCCGAGGTGTCGGTGCGCAGCACGAGGGTGTTGGTGAAGAAGCCGACGAGGGGGTCGAGGCACTCGTCGGGGCGGCCGGTGACGGGGGTGCCGATGGCGAGGTCGGTGCCGGCACCGTGGCGGGTCAGCAGGGTGGCGACGAGGGCCTGGACGACCATGAAGACGCTGGTGCCGGTGGTGCGGGCGAGGGTGGCGAGGCGGCGGTGGGCGTCCGCGTCGAGGTCGAGCGTGACCAGGTCCGCGGGGGCGGACGTGGTGGCCTCGCGGGGGTGGTCGGCGGGCAGGTCGAGGTGGTCGGGCAGGCCGTCGAGCTGCCGCTTCCAGAAGGCGATCTGGCGGGCGGCGGCGCTGCCGGGGTCGGTCTCGTCGCCGAGGGCGCGGCGCTGCCAGGCCGCGTAGTCGGCGTACTGGACGGTGAGCGGGGCCTGTTCGGGGGCGTGTCCGGCGCGGCGGGCGGTGTAGGCGTCGGTGAGGTCGCCGAGCAGGGGGCCGAGGGAGCCGGCGTCGGCGGCGATGTGGTGGAGCAGGATCAGCAGGACGTGCCGGTCGGGGGCGAGGGTGAACAGGGTGGTGCGCAGCGGGGGTTCACCGGCGAGGTCGAAGCGGTGGGAAACGGCGTCGGACAGTTCCGTGTCGAGGGTGTCGTCGCCCGCCGCGCGCTCGTCGAGCGCGGGCGCGGTGCCGGCGGGCAGGATGTGCTGGGCGGCGACGCCGTCCGTCTCGCGGTAGACGGTGCGCAGGATCTCGTGGCGGTCGGCGAGGTCGCCGAGCGCGGCCGCCAGGGCCGGCCGGTCCAGCGTGCCGGTGAGGGTGAGGACGAGCGGGACGTTGTACGCGGCGCTGGGGCCTTCGAGCTGGTCGAGGAACCACAGGCGCTGCTGGGCGTAGGAGAGGGCGAGTTCGCCGTCGCGCGGTACGGGGGTGAGCGCGGGGCGCTCGGCGGTGGCGCCTTCGAGGCGGATGGCCAGCCGGCGGACGGTGGGGGCCGCGAAGACGGCCTCGACGCCGCATTCCAGGGCGAGTTCGGCGGAGATCCGGCGGGCGAGCCGGGCGGCCATGAGGGAGTGGCCGCCCAGTGCGAAGAAGTCGTCGTCGGCGAGGACGGCGTCGTGGCCGAGGGCGTCGGCGAACAGCGCGGCGAGGGCGTGTTCGAGCGGGCCGCGCGGTTCCCTGCCGGTGCCGGCGGCGGCCGGCCCCGGCTTGGGCAGGGCCTTGTGGTCGACCTTGCCGTTGGGGGTGAGGGGGATGGCGTCGACGACGGTGACGGTCGCGGGGACGAGGTAGCCGGGGAGGACCTCGGCGAGGGCCTCCCGGACGGCGGTGGGGTCGGGGCCGGGGCCGTCGGCGGGCGCGGCGGGTACGACGTAGCCGGCGAGGGCGGGGGCCCCGTCGGCGTCCCGGCGCACGGTCACCGCGGCCTGGGCCACGTCGGGCAGGCGCAGCAGCGCGGCCTCGGCCTCCGCGGGCTCGACGCGGTAGCCGCGGATCTTGACCTGTTCGTCGGCGCGGCCGACGAACTCCAGCGAACCGTCGGCGAGTTGACGGACCAGGTCGCCGGTGCGGTACATCCGTTCGCCGGGGAACCCGAAGGGGTTGGCGACGAAGCGTTCGGCGGTGAGCGCGGAGCGGCCGAGGTAGCCGCGGGCGAGGCTGGGCCCGGCGACGTACAGCTCGCCGGTGACGCCGGGCGGCACCGGCAGCAGGGCGCTGTCGAGGACGTACACCCGGGTGTCGGCGACGGGGTCGCCGATGGGGGGTGTGCGGGTGCCGTCGAGGGCCTCGCTCATGGTGGCGCAGACGGTGGTCTCGGTGGGGCCGTAGCCGTTGACGAAGAGCCGGCCGGGCGCCCAGCGGGACACCAGTTCCTCGCCGGCGGCCTCGCCCGCGATGAGGATGGTCATGCCCGGGGGCAGATCGGTCGCGGGGTCCATGACGGCGAGCGACGACGGCGGCAGGATCGCGTGGGTGATCCCGGCCTCGCGGGTGAACGCGGCCAGCGGGTCGCCGGGCAGCAGCCGGTCGGCGGGGGCGAGGACGAAGGTGGCGCCGGAGAGCAGGCCCATGCACAGCTCGGGCACCATCGCGTCGAAGCCCATGGAGGCGAACTGGAGGACCCTGTCCCCGGGGCGGACGCCGAGCCGCCGGATGAAGGTGCCGGCGAGGGCGGGGAGGCCGGCGTGGGTGACCACGACGCCCTTGGGGCGGCCGGTCGAGCCGGAGGTGTAGATGACGTACGCGGCGTGCGCGGCGGTCAGCGGTCCGGTGCGGTCCCGGTCGCCGAGGTCGGTGTCGGGCAGGGCCGCCAGCTCGTCCCGGAGGGCCGGGTCGTCGAGGGCGAGCGGGGTGCGCCCGGCGGCCTCGGCGACGGCGGCGGTGGAGGCGTCCACGAGGACGCGGGCGGGGGCGGCGTCGCCGAGGATGTGGGCGATGCGGGCGGCGGGATAGGCCGGATCGACCGGCACGTACGCGGCTCCCGCCTTGACCACGGCGAGGATCGCGACGACGAACTCCGCCGAGCGCGGCAGCAGCAGCGCGACCCGGTCCTCGGGGCCGACGCCGCGGGCGGCGAGCAGCCGGGCGAGCCGGTTGGCGCGCCGGTTCAGTTCGGCGTAGTCGAGGACGGTGTCCTCGAAGGCGAGGGCGGGCGCGTCGGGTGAGGCCAGCGCCTGGCGCTCGAACAGCGCGGCGAGGGTGGGGCCTTCGATGGCGGGCCGCTCCGCGGGGGGCGCGACGGCGGCGGCGAGTTCGTCGTCGTCGAGCAGTCCGATCCGGCCGACGACCGTGCCGGGCTCCTGGAGCGCGCGGGCCATCCGGCCCATGAACCGCACGTAGCGGTCCTGGTGGTCGGCGAGTTCGGCGGGGGCGTACAGCTCGGGGTGCGCGTCGAAGTCGACGCGGATGGCGCTGCCGTCGCCCCGGTCGTACACCGAGACGGCGAGGTCCTCGATGAGCCGCAGCGACATGTTGTGGGCGTCGGCGCGCAGTCCGCCGAAGCGCAGGTCGTAGTCGAAGGGGACGACGTTGAGCAGCGGCCCGAAGAAACGCCGGTGGTCGTTGGGCAGGCCGAGGTCACGACGGAGTTCCTCGCCGCGGTAGCGCTGGTGGGCGACGAGACCGCGCAGGGCGACCCGGGTGTGCTCCAGGAGCTCGCCGACGGTCATGGCGTCGTCGACGGCGACCCGCAGCGGCAGCACGTTGGCGGCCATGCCGGGCGCGGTGCGGGACTTCGGCCCCGGGCGGGCGGTGACCGGCAGCCCGAGCACGATGTCGGTGAGGCCGGTCATCCGGTGCATGTAGGCGACGGTGGCGGCGACGACGACGCGGGAGCGGGCGACTCCGGCCCGCTCCGCCGCGCGGACCAGCTCCTCCTGGACGTCCTGGGGCAGCGGGGTGCTGCGCCGGACGAAGTCGGCGGAGGGCTTCAGCGGCCGCGGGGACAGGGCGGCCGGCTCCGGCCGATCGGCGTACTGCCCGCGCCAGAACTCCCGGTCGTCGGCGAGGTCCCGGGAGGCGCGGTAGTCGGCGTCCTCGGCGAGGAGGGTACGGACCGAGGCGAACGGGGTGGGACCGGCGTCGGCGCCGGCGGCGAGCGCGCTGTAGACCTCGGCGACGCGGCGGACCAGGAGGGCGGCGCCGACGCCGTCGAGCAGGATGTGGTGGTAGGCGTGGTACCAGAACCAGCGGTCCTCCGCGGCCTTGAAGAGCGCGTACGTGAACAGCGGCGAGCCGGTCAGGTCGATCCGGCGGCGCAGGTCGCGGCCCATCCACTCCTCGGCGGCGCGGTGCGGGTCCGCCTCGCCGGACACGTCGACGGTCCGCAGGGTCCACGCGGGCTCGGTCCCGAGCACCTGGCGGGGGCCGTCCTCGGTGTCGACGAACCGGATGTGCAGGGCGTCCGCCTCGGCGGTCATCCGGCGCAGCGCCCGTTCGAAGAGGGCGGGGTCCAGGGCCCCGTGGATCTCCAGGTACTCCGCCGCGCGGAAGATCGGGCTGTCGGGTTCGACGGCCTGCGCGAACCACACGCCTGCCTGAGCCCCGGTCAGCGGAAGCTGCTGCTCGCCGTCGGCAAGAGACTGAGACAGGTCCATGATTCCTCGCCATCCACCTACGGGTGCGCGGCAGGCAATTCCCGGCGCACCACAAGAACGATCAGGTCGGTGTTTTCTCCGCAGACAACGTCTGCACACTGCGCAGGACGGTAGTCCGCGGACCGCCACCCCCTCTGGACAGCGCCTGTACGCCAAGCTGCCTCTTCCCGAAGCCCCTCGGGTGTGCGAGAAAGAACGTGTTGAGGTCTACCCGGTATCAGGAGATCCGCATGTCCACTACCTTTCCAGTGAGTCAAGAATTCACTGATGTCGCCGCCCGCGAAACACGCGACCGCGTCTTGGCGCGGGTGGAGCGACGCATTCACGAATTCCTCGCCGAGGAGCGCCGTTCCTGGGCGGCGCTCAACGCGGATTCGGCCGAACTGATCGACTGTGTGAGCCGCATGGTGGGCAGCGGGGGCAAGCGCCTTCGTCCCGCATTCTGCGTGGCCGGTTATCTCGCCGGCGGCGGTGACCCGGAGGCACAGGTCATCGTCGACGTGGCGGCGGCCCTGGAACTGCTGCACACGTTCGCGCTGCTGCACGACGACGTCATGGACGACTCGGGGCTGCGCCGCAACGAGCCGACCGCGCACGTCGTGCACTCGACGCTGCACCAGAAGCGCGACTGGCGCGGCGAGCCGCGCCGGTACGGCGAGAGCGTGGCCGTCCTCGCGGGCGATCTCGCGCTGGTGTACGCCGAGCGGCTGCTCGCCGACTGCCCGCCGCACGCCCGACGCATCTGGGGCGAGCTGTGCACGGAGCTGATGATCGGTCAGTTCCTGGACGTGCGGGCGGCCGCCCGGTTCGAACCCGACCCCGAACTCTCCAGCTGGATCGCGCTGTTCAAGTCCGGCCGGTACACCGTCTACCGGCCGCTGGCGATGGGCGCCGAGCTCGCCGGGGAGCGGGGGCTTCGCCCCGTCTTCGAGGAGTACGGGCTCGCGCTCGGCGAGGCGTTCCAGCTCCGGGACGACCTGCTGGACGCGTTCGGCAGCGCCGACGTCATCGGCAAGCCCTCCCAGCTGGACTTCAAGCAGCACAAGATGACGCTGCTCATGTCGATCGCCCTGCGCCACGAACCCGAGGTCAGGGAACTGGTCGGGGACGACCTGGCGGGCGCGGACCCCGACCGGCTGCACGAGGTGCTCATCAGGACCGGGGTGCGCGACCGGGTGGAGCGGGTCATCGCGGAGCGCATCGAGACCGCGCGGGCCGCGCTCCGCGGGACACTGACTCCGGACTGGTCCGACGAGCTCCACACGATGGCCAGGCGGGCCGCCTACCGTGACAAGTGACCCGACCGTCCCGGCCCCGACCGCCGCGAGCCTCCCGGCACCCTCCGGGTCGGGGCGGCTGGCCTCCGAACGGGTGCTCGTGGACTGGGAGTTCGCGCACCGGCCGAGCGCCGCGGCCTCCTTCTGGGACACGGTCGACCCGGTCGCGGGGCTCGACGTCCTCGCGGCGGCGCTGGGGCGCGGGGCCGGGCCCTCCACCGGCCCGGCCACCGGCCCTTCCGGCGGTTCGGCCACCGATGGGTCCGGCGGTTCGGCCACCGACGCGTCCGCCGGCCCCTCCGGCGGCCCGGAGGTCCGGCTGCGCGTCCGGACGGTGGACGCGTACCGTCCGCCCTTCGGGGAGCCGCCGCCGGTGGCCGGCGGGCCCTGGGCCTCGTACACGGAGAGCGGGGACGTCCGCCGGATCCACTGGCCGGCCCGGGACGCCTCGGGCACGGCCGGTCTCCTCGCGGCCTCACCCGAGGTCCCCGGCCCCGACGGCGTGCCCCGCACGCTCGTGGAGGTCTCCGCGAGCCACGAGTCCTTCCGGCGCAAGCTGTCGCGGACGGCGCTGATCGCCCCGTTGATGCTGAACGGCGGGGTGGCCCTGGTCCACGGCGTGGCCGTCACCCGTGACGACGGGTTCACCGTGCTGCTCGCCGGGGCCTCCGGGTCGGGCAAGAGCACCCTGGGACTCGCGGCCTTCGCGCACGGCTGGCGGGTGATCGCGGAGGATCTGGTCTTCGTCACCGCGGACCGGTCCGTCGTTCCGCTGTTCCTGAGCGGCGCGTGGGAGTGCCGGGCGCACCCGGAGGACCGGGCGCTGATCGAGCGGGTCACCGGGACGCCGGTCGGCGGGCACTCCGCCGGGCTGCCCGCGGACCACCGCGGCCGGGAGTACCTGTTCCCGGTGCGTCCCGGGGCCGGTCCGGCGCCGGACCGGCCGCTCCCCGTGGACCTGGTGGTCTTCGTGGACCGGGACGGCGACGCCCCGGCCTCCGCCGACACCCGCGCCGGGCAGGTCCTGGGCGCCGGGCCGGGCAGCACACTGGGCGCCATGGCGAGGCTGCTGCGGCTCGACTTCTCGCCGGTGGTGCGGGAGACGCGGGAGACGCTGCGCACGGTCGTCGAGGGACTCCCGTCACGGAGGTTCGCGGCGAGCGGACGGATCGCGGACGACGTGCCGGCGTTCCTCTCCGCCCTCGACGGCTGGGCGTCCTGACGGTTCCTCCGTCCATGCCTCGAAGGGCCGGCCCGATCGGGCGGGCCGTGCGAGGCGTGGGGGGAGGGTAGGGGGC
>NZ_JBHWAQ010000070.1:0-18939 GCF_042743475.1 Streptomyces sp. NPDC059534 | reverse complement strand
CCGCTACGAGAAACGCGCCTACATCTACCTCGGCACCGTCACCCTCGCAGCTCTCGTCATCTGGCTCCGAACATGATCCAAGAAACAGTGCCTAGCCGACCCCGCGCGTCTGAAGCAGTAACAGGAGGAACCCTTGAACAAGTGGACTGCCTACGGAGCCATCGCCGTGGGTGCAGTGCTGCTCGGCCTCGACCTGGCCAACGCCCTCGCTTCCCCCTACTCGGCCTTCGCCGTCATCGCCGGGTTCGGCTTGGCTGTCGACGGGACGCGAAGGCTCATCGAACTGCGGCGTCAGCGTCGCCAGGACCCCCAGAGTTCCTAGGCCGTCACCTTGACCCGGCCCCCGAGCTGGTACCAGCGGGACCGCAAAGGTGGGAGTCGTGCCACTGCTCCGATTCGGCCGTGATCTCGTCGATGCTGCTCATACGCGAACCCCCTCGGTGCAGGCGGAGCACTGGGGCTTGCCGACGGCGTGCTCGGTCATCGCGTCGTGGCTGAGGTAGCGGCCGGGCTCGCCGAGATTGATGCCGCAGGCGGTGCTGTGACTGCTGCCCCATCGGTGCTGGGACAGGTGCCGGAAGTAGCTGTCCGCGTCGCTGATCCAGTCGCCATCGACGACTCCGTCGGTCAGCTGCGGGTTACCGATCCCGCGGTCGATGAACTGGCCCATGTCGTGTGTCAGCACACCGCCGCAAGCATCGCATCGTGTCGCGACCTTCACGCCCTGGGTGATCACCTGGCTCCTCTTCGCCGGATCCTGCCTCGAAGGGTGCTGTAACAGTTTTCGTTCGTCGCCCGCTTATCGTCGCCAATCACACGATGTGTCTTCGGCTGTACTTCGCTCAACGCAGTCGCGAGCGCGGCCGGCGCTTGACCAGGGGATGGTGGGAAGGCGACGGAGTTCGGCGGCCGGTCCGGCATCGAAGTCCAGGCGCGCGTTCCTGTCGTCACTGGTCGGGCGAAGAGAAGGCCCAGGACGTGCGGTTCGTCGGTCGCGATGGCCCCCGCTGGTTGCTACCAGACACCATCACTGGGGCAGGGGCCCGCTCCGGAGGCATCGGCGCATCGGGTGTTCCAAGGGCCCGTCTGGTGGGTCGTGTGCGGCGGCCCACCAGACAGGCTTGGCAGCAACTAATGGGCAGGGGTCTCCAGGAAGAAGTCGGCTACTGCTGTGGCTATGGCGGCGGGGGTCGTCTCGGGGCCGAAGTGGTCGAGCTTGGGATAGAGCTTCAGTTGGGAGCCGGACAGGATGTCGTGGATACGCGGGGCAGCGCGTCCGGCCCCGGTGCTCTCGACTTCCTTGCCCGCCATGAGCAGGACGGGCTGGGTGAGCTGCCCGTACTCACGGAAGGTGTTGTCCCGGGCGGTGATTTGGGCGTGTTCGAGTATCGCGGCGGGCAGCAGGGCGTGCTTCTGCAGCCGCTCGGGCTTCTTGAGGGCGAGGGGGAGGATCAGCCTCAGCAGCCAGCGCGGTGCCTTGCCGCTGGTCTCGGGGTTGACGCCCTGGACGAACGTCAGGAAAGCCTCGGCCGGCTTCCCGGCATCGAGCTGACTGCGGCACCGGTCGGCCCAGTCGATGGGGATGGAGCCGTCGATGGACACGCCGGGCTCGTAGACGGCTATGCGCTCGAAGGCGGAGCCGGCCAGTGCGGCCTCCAGGGTCAGGAAGCCTCCGAAGCTGTGGCCGAACACGAACCGCGCGCCGGTGACCGCACGGACGGCCTCGATGTCCGCGCACTCGGCCCCCGCGCTGTACGCGTCACCCTGTCGGCCGCTCGTACCGCGCCCTCGCCGCTCGATGACGTGCACTGTGAAGCGGTCCGCCAATGCCTCGGCGAACGCGTCGAAGTCGGCCGCGAGAGCGAACGCTCCGGGGACCACCAAGAGTCCCGGACCGGATCCGACGCTGCGGTAGCCGATGGTGGTGCCGTCGGCGGAGTGCACCGATCCCAGCGTGATGCCTGGCGCTATGCCATGAGTAGCCATTCAATCCCCCTGATTAAACGATCACATGAACCCGGGCACAGTACGCGCCAACCAACCGCAGCGGGAAGGTGTTTCGGATCGGAACGCCTCCACGGCCTCGCGCACCACCCCACCCCGCCGGCACGAACCAGCCGGTCGTTCACCTTCCACGACCGGCGTACATGCCGCCGCGCTACTGCGCCGGGCTCACTCCCGCGCGCGGCCCCAGGCGCCGGATCGGGCGTGTTTCACGGGCGGGTGCCCATCGGCGGGAAGGCGAGGCCCGTCGGCGTGTTGAGGCCGGTGGCCGGGAGGGTGGTCTGGCCGCCGCCCGTCTCCTGGACGCGGACCACACGGTTGTTGAAGCCGTCGGCGATATAGAGCCCGCCGCAGTCGTCGAGCGCGAGGCCGAGCGGGTCGCTGAGACCGGTGGTAGGAACGGTGGTCTGGCCGCCGCCCGGCGCGATCCTCACCACGCGGTTGTTGCCGCTGTCGGCGATGTAGAGGTCCCCCTCGGTGCTGAGTGCCAGGCCGGTCGGCTGGGAGAGGCCGACGGTGGGGATCGTGGACTGGCCGCTCCCGTCTCCTGCCACCTTGACGACGCGGTCGTTCACGAAGTCGGAGACGTACAGGTTCCCGGCGGCGTCCAGCGCCAGCCCCCAAGGGTGCAGCAGCCCCGTGGTCGGTACGGTCGTCTGTGTACCGCTCGACACGGACACCTTCACGACCCGGTCGTTGAAGCTGTCTGCGACGTAGAGATTCCCGGCGTGGTCGAGGGCGAGTCCCAGGGGGCGGGAGAGGCCGTCGGTGGGGACGGTGGATTGCCCGCCCCCGTGCGTCGCCATCACCACCACGCGGTTGTTGCCGGTGTCCGACACGTAGAGGCGGCCCGCCGCGTCCCAGACCATGCCCGTCGGCCGTACGAGACCCTCGAAGGGCACGGGCACCTGATCGCCGTCCTTCGTGGGGATGGCGACGATCCGGTTGTTTCCGTAGTCGGACACGTACAGGGGCGTGTGCGCGGAGGGCCGGTCGTCCGCCGACGGGGTCGCGCCCGCCGTCGCCGTAGGTAGCGTGCCCAGCGCCACGAGGCTCACGGCGGCGGCGAGCCGACGGGCCCATCGGCGCCTGGCAGACCCCTTTACGGGCTCGATCGTCACCGTTTTGGACCTGGCTGTCGTACGTGCCATGACTCCCCATCGGGTCTGAGCGGCCGGCCCACTGCCGTACCTGCGCCGACGATAGAAAGCGGCGTCGGTCGATGCGGTAACCACGCCGCCCGCCCTGCCTCGGGCCACTCCAATGTCCTGGACACCGACGTCAGGGGCCCGTACTCGCGGCGCCCGTCGGTGAATGCCTCCGCTCACTCCCCGGCAGGCCGCTCCCCACACTGCCCGCCACCAAACACCTCGACGATCTCCTCGGCGTCAACCACGTAGCCGCGGTCCTCGGCGCCGGCGCCCGCACCGCCCGCGCTTACGCCATGCGTCCTCCGCGCGCCCCGGACGCTGCCGAGCTGGACAAGGACGACGACGGCAAGCAGGGCTGAAGCGCCGGGCCACCAGGATTCTCGCCGGCTCCCGGCGGGGGCCGAGGGCGGCCGCGCGGGCCGGGACGTCGTGCACGTGCAGTCCAGGCGCAGGTGCTCGACGCGGTAGATGGCCTCGTCGAGGAGCCCAACGACGTGGTTGTCGTAGAGCAAGTAGACGAGGGAACAGCCTTGGTGTTCGCCGGTGACCAGGCCGAGGTTGTGCAGGAGCGGAGCTGGTGGAAGCAGGCGGAGGCTTCCGCGCCGACGGCTCCGGCGAGCTCTCCAAACGCGTAGGGCTTCGTCGCCGCCCGCGAGATTCGCTTCCTGTTCCGGCAACAATGAACCCTGTGGACCGTCTTTTGCACCTCGACCGCACGCTCGATGAGTTGGACCTGCCTCGCTGGGGGCCTCCTGGCTCTGACGCGACCCGCTTGGTGCGCAAGGTGCATGAGTTGCGGCGAGTTGCGCTAGGCGAACTCGGTCCGGCGGATCTACTCACCCTCGTCTCCCAGCGGGTCGCACTGTCCTACGTTCTTCCGCTCGCAGTGCGCTTGCTTCTTGATGAGCCGATGCTTGACGCCTATTTCTACGAGGGTGACCTGTTGCTTGCCGCTGTGAACGTCCCGGCTTCGGCCTGGGCCATGTTCCCGAACCTCGGGACGCAGTTGCGTACTGTGATCACGACCTTGCCGGATGCAGCGGTGGCCGGCCTGCCCCGCGACGCCGCCGAGGAGCTCGCCCGCTTCGTCGCCCGGCCTGAATCGCTTCGCTGACAGGTGAACGAAACCCTTGGACGGGATCACCGCACAGCCAGATCCCAGCGGGGCCTCACCGCCCCCTCGACTGCCCGGTCTTGTCAGTCGAGCAGTACGCCGGGGTTCAGGATGCGGTGGGGGTCCAGGGCGTCCTTGGCGGTGCGCAGTGCCAGTGCGAAGGGTTCCGGGCGCTGGAGGTCGTAGCCGGTGCGGTGGTCGCGGCCGACGGCGTGGTGGTGGGTGATCGTGGCGCGGTGGCGGTGCAGGACTTCGCCGGCGACGGCCTTGATGTCGTCCCAGACCGCGACCTCGTCGCCGGGGCGGCCGGCGACGGCCACGGTGAAGTAGGGGGCGGCTCCGTCGGGGTAGACGTGGGTCAGGCGGCAGTTGATGGTGGCCGGGTGGCCTGTGGCCTTCAGGGCGGCGGTGCCGACCTCGGTACGGACGGCGTCGATCAGGGCGGGGATCTTGTCCCAGGTGGCGGCGGTTTCGAAGGTCTCGACGACGGCGCCCATGCGGGCCAGGCCGTCACGCAGATAGGGCATGCGCAGGAACGCCGTGCGCCAGGCGCTGACGGCGGAGGCGGCCGAGGGGTCGCGGTCCGCCGGTGGCTCGTCGGCGCGGCCGCCGTGGGCGCTGGCCAGGTCCACGGCGGTGGCGAGGCGGTCGTCGACGGGGGTGGTGGCGGATTCGAAGCCCAGGAGCAGGACGGAGGAGCCGTCGTGGGAGGCGCTGGAGAGCAGGGCCTCGCCCGCGTCGAGCAGGCGGCAGTTGGCCGGGGCGAGGTCGGACTGGGCGATGGCGCGCACGGCGTCAAGCGCGCGGTGGAAGTCGGTGAAGGCAACAGAGGCGGAGGCTTTGTGGCGGGGGCGTTCCTGCAGGCGCATCCATGCCTCGGTGATGACGCCGAGCGCGCCCTCGGATCCGAGGAAGAGCCTGTCGGGCGAGGGGCCGGCGCCGGAGGCGGGCAGACGCCAGGACGTGCCGGCTGCGGCGGGCGTGATGACGCGCAGGGATTGCACGAAGTCGTCGATGTGGGTGTGGCCGGTGGCGTAGTGGCCGCCGGCCCGGGTGGCGAGCCAGCCGCCGAGGGTGGAGAACTCGAAGCTCTGCGGGAAGTGGCGCAGGGTCAGGCCGTGGGGCCGCAGCTGCTCCTCCAGTACCGGGCCCATGGCCCCTGCCTGGATCCGAGCCGAGCGGCTGACGGTGTCGATCTCCAGGACGCGGTCCATCGAGGTCAGGTCGAGTGACAGCACGGCGCGGTGGGCGTCGCCGCGGTACTCCACGCCGCCGACCACCGAGGAGCCGCCGCCGAACGGGATGACGGCCACGCCGTGCTCGCCGGCCCAGTCCAGCAGGTCGGCCACGCCCCGGTCGTCGGTCGGGTGGGCGACGAGGTCGGGGATCCTGCCGGGACGGGCGCGAAGGGCCCGGATGACGTCGCGGTACGCCTTGCCCATGGCGTGGGCGGCGCGTACCCGCGGGTCATCGGTGACCAGGTGCGCCAGGGAGGGCGGGGGTGTCATGGCGGGTCGGCCGATGGGCAGGTCGGCGATGCGGGGTATCGGCAGCGGGCGGGCCAGGGTGCCCGGCAGAAGGGCCCCCATGGCGGCGCATTCGGCGTCGTCGGGGTGGGCGTCGACATAGCCCCAGCCCCACCAGGAGCGGGTGCGGGCGGAGCGGGGCGCGGACGGGATCGCAGGCATGAGGGTGCTCCCAGTGGGGGTCCGATTTAACTTACCCATTGGTAAATTACCTTAGGGTAAGATCTGGTTCCATGACAACGCCCTCCTCCAAAGCCGGCACCAAGGGCGTGCCGAGAGCCGATCGCGAACGACAGATCCTGGCCGCGGCCACCGAGGAGTTCGGCCGCCACGGCTACGAGGCCACCACCGTGGCCGCCATCGCCGTACGCGTCGGCGTCACCAAGCCACTGCTGCATCAGTACTTCGGCGGCAAGCAGGACCTCTACCTCGCCTGCCTCGACCCGGTCGGCGACCAGCTGCTGGACGCCATCCGCGCCGCCATGGCCGCACACGACACCGACGCGCCGCCCACACCCCTGCGCGTCCTCACCGCCCTCTTCACCGCACTCGACGGCCGGCGCGAGGCATGGTTCGTCCTCTACGACCCCACACTCCCGCCCGGCAGCGACGCCGCCCAGCGCGCCGCGCACTACCGCGACGCCATCGACGACCTCGCCGCGACCGGCACCGCCGAACTCCTGCACACAGCCGGCACCACCGACCCGCTGGACGCCGACGCCCTCAAACACGCGTGGCGCGGCCTGTGCACCGCTCTGGTCCGCTGGTGGATCAACCACCCCGACCAGTCGCCCGAGGCCATGACCCGGCGCTGCGTCCGGCTCACCGAGGCCGCCCACACCATCCTCAACGCCGGTGACGACAGCACGTGAGCCGGACGGACGCCCGCCCTCCTGCTGTCGCAGGTGGCGACCCTCGCGCTGGCGTACTCGTCAAGGCCCACCGCTCGCGGCGTCGGGAGCTCCGGCTCAGGTAGCGCGTCGGCCAGGTGAGGCCGCCGATGACGGCCACGGCACGTACCTACCCCTCCGACGACAACGGTGGTGGCGAGGACGTCGAGCCGTCCGGAGGCCGCCCCCGGCCAGCCGGGTCCCGACCGCGAACGACAGGAACGGGGACCTCTGGTCCAGGGCAGTCGCGGGGCCGGGTTCGTTCAGGGCGGGGCCGAGATGAAGCAGGCTCCCGTACAGGCAGGACAGAGCGTGGTGAGCTTGCCCCGCTCCCCCGTGCCGGGCGGGAAGGTGTCAGGCGCAGCGGGGATGGATGGTGGCTGCGGGCGCCTGGGGGTGGGGTGGAAGTACCCGTCGCCCCAGTCGGAGTGAGGGTCACGATGCCGCTGGGCAGATCCACGTGGACACTGGTGGTGCGGGTAAGGTACGGCAGCACGACAGCACGACAGCACGGGGCGCAACGCGGACGGCCCACCCCCCGGTGTGTAGGAGCGGGCAGCCGGACGTATCGGTGCGATTTCCGTCGGGGCACTGGTGATGGTCTCTACAGTTGTCCCGTGGCCTCTGATGACTCTGATGACTCTGTTGACCTGGTCGAGATGATCCGGGAGCTGATGTTGGTTGTGCGTCCAGCCGGGACGCATCTCTCGCAGTCGAGCACTCCTGGTGGGAGTAGCGCTCTCGTACGGGATGACGACAACGTGCTCGTCACACATTCCGTGCTCTACCCGGCCGACGACGAGCTCGCCGCAGCCACGGCCGCGGCGACAGCCGAGGGCGTCAAGGCAGGCGTCGCGATGGGCATCAAGGTGGGCATCGCGGTGGGCGTAGCAGTCAGCGCCACGGTGGGGATCGTGGCTTTGAACGCCACGCCGCACGTCAAGACCAGGTTCAACGACCTCAAGTCGAAACTGAAGCGCAAGCCGCAGGACCCGGTCGATCGCCCTGACGAGGCCGGACCGGAGCAGCCTGACCATAGATGACGTAGCGGTCCAGCCGTAGGCGGCGCAGGAGCTCGCCGCTGGCGAGGAAGTCGTTCAGAAACCGGGCATAGCGTCTCCGACCGCCTGTCGTCGGTGCCCCTGCCATGTGAGCAGGACGAACTCGCGCTCGGGCGTGCCGGTGTAGCTGACGTCGACGTACGCCTCATCGACGGCGAACGGGCCCTGGCGGGGGGGCGGCGTCAGCGGGTGACCCGCGGGCCGGAACCAGGACCTGTCCGGGCGATCTCTGTGATGCGGTCGATCGCCTGGATACCTCGGTCCGGGAAGTTTCGTGCCGCGCTGGGTCGGGTTGTCCCATCCTTCGGGTGGATTTCCCGAGGCGTCGGAGAGCGGGGGCTCCGCTTCGAAGTATGTCGAGCCGATGCGGGCCTCGTTGATTCCGCAATGTGTGTAGAGGTCGAAGGGAATCGTCCGGGCGGAGGGTGTCGCACGGACGGCCGCTGCGCCCTCGTCGGCGCCCTCGTTGGCGTTGGCGGTGGCACAGCTGCGAACACCCCGGCAACCAGCTTGATGGCGAGGATGATTCGCCCGGTTCTCTCGGTGGTGGCCTTTCGGCGTTCGGGCCGACCCTACGGTTCCGCAGCTGACGGCTGCAGGCCACGACGGCTGGTGGTGGCCCGTCCGGGGAGTGAGGTCAGCCCGGCCGCCAGCTTGGAGGGAGGGGGACGACGTCGAGGAAGAGCGTTCGGTCCTGGAGTTCGGCGGGGGCGGCCGAGGAGGGCGGGAGGGTGGGGATCCGTTCTACCTCGCGGACGCGGAGGCGCAGCGGGGCGGTGCCGGGGGGAATGCGGAGGACCGACGGGGTTTCCGGGCTGTCGGTCGTCAGCCTGGCGGGCAGTGGGCGCCAGGCTGGTACGGCGGCCGTGGCCGGGGTCGGGGAACCGAGGTCGATGAGGTCTGTGGTGCTCGGGATGGTGCCGGCCGGGCCGTGGGCCTCTTCCAGGATGGCCTCGAGGCGGTTGGGCGGCCGGGGGGTGGTTCCCAGCAGCGAGATGCGTAGGTCGGGACCGGTGCGCTCGATGATCAGTCGGCGGTCGGGGAGGAGACGGACCGGGTCCGCCACCACGACTCGGGAGAGCGACATGCCGGGCAGGCTGTTGCGCTGGAAGCGGGCCAGGGCGAGCCGGACGAACGGGGCGTACGAGGGGGTCGCTGTGGGTGGGGTGATCTCGATGTCCGCGTACCAGCGGTCGCCGTCGCGGGTGACGGCGTAAGGGACCAGAAGTACGGACGTGCCCAGGTCGGCGGAGGTGGCGGGGGGTTCGCTGAATCCTGTGAACCATTCCTTGGTGGCGAGGGGAGGGAGGGGCTCGGACGCGAAGAGTGGGTCGCGGCCGACGCGGGTCACCTGGATGGCGGGGGCCGCGCCGGGTGCGGCGGACAGGACGGCGACTCGTTCTCCTTCTCCGGTCGCGTACCACGGGCCGGCGAGCTCCACGCGCAGTCGGTGGGAGGCGCGGACGCGCTCGATTCGCGAGGGGGTCGTCTGGGTGTCCCAGCGGAAGGAGGGTGTGGTCGACAGAAGCATCAGGTCCGGCGGGGAGGCGCTGGAGGGGATGGTGAGGGGGTCCTGGGGGCGGCTCAGTTGGAAGGCGTCGTCCGGGTCGTCTTCGTCGAAGTACGCGCGGAAGCGGCTGATCGCCTTGAGGGTGTAGGTGACCTTTCGGTGTTTGGTGTCGCCGAATTCGTGGCGGATGACCGGGGCGGGTGGGTCACCGCGTGCGACGGTCTGCGCGTAGACGTGCGCGATGCCGGCGTCGCGGTCGCCGTCGTTCGTCCATTCCCGCCAGGCGGCGGAGATCTCCAGGCGGCCGGTGCTGTCGGTGTTCAGACCAGTGGGCAGGAAGACGGGCCGCAGGACGGCGAAGGTCTCGCGCTCGCCGCGTGTGACCGGTGGCGGGGTCTGCCAGCGGGGTTCCGCCAGGGGGCGTCGGACGGCGTGCACCAGGTGGATCCGCCGGACGGGACAGAGCACCGGATGCCGGCCGTTGAGGACGGTGACCTCCCACTCGCTGTCGGGCAGAGGTACGCCGGAGGCGCTGACAGGTCGGTCCAGCCACTGCTTCACGGAGAAGTGGTCGAGGAAGCCGTCGGTGACGGTGGAGGAGAGTTCGAGGACCGCTTCCTCGGCTTTGGCGAGTTTCAGGTCCAGGTCGCCGTTCACCCAGCGGAGGGCGATGGGTGGAGTGGGGGTCGACTGCTCGGAGAGGGTGATCCGCTTGGGGGCCGCCGAGGGTCCGTTGTCCCAGGCGGACCGGTCGGTGATCGTGTCTGTCAGCCCGCCCGGGGCGGCGGGGACATGGGCGCTGACGCCGCTGGTCGCCGGGTCCGGGAGGGCGTCGTCGGGGTCGTCGGCGGCTTCGGCGCGCAGTGCGCGCAGGGCCAGTTGCCAGGTTCGCTCGGTGAACGCGGGGCCGGCGTCGTCCGGGTTCCCTTCCCGGGGGTCGAACACCCCGTGCTGCTCCGCGAGGGCGAAGCTGACGGTGGGCCTGTGCAGGGTGCGCCGTTCGACCGGCGGGTACTGGGGGTGGGCCGCGCTGAACTGGGCGGCGTTCATGCCGAGGTCGCTGCGGACGACCAGGCGGTCCAGGGCCGCGCCGGCGCCGAAGGTGCCTTCGTGGCTGAGCCGGGGTGGCCTGATGGGGTCGTTGCGGGCGTACTTGACCGTGTCGGTGGCGGCCGTGGGGCCGGTCAGTTCATCGAGGCTCGGGCCGCCGCCGGTGAGATCGGCGATCCGTATCCGCATCGCGTACCTGATGACGAAGCGCAGGCGGGGCAGGGCGCCGTCGACGGGGCTGAAGGCCCAGCGGAACACGTACGGTGGTGCGGTCGCCGGGTCGGGCTCCGGCAGGGGGGCGCCGCCGAGCAGGTTCACGAACGGCACCGCCAGGCTCCAGCCGTCCCAGCGGACGACCACTTCGTCCGCGTGCAGCCGTCCGTCGGGGGTCTTCACCGCCGCGTAGGGCTTGACGTGCCCTTCCTCGGGCAACGCGGGGTCGCCCAGGGTGATCACCTGGCCGTCGGCGTCCTCGACGGTGTAGGACGCCTGGCGTGTGCACAGCGGGTGCCACTGCTCGTCGTCACCGGCCCGGATGTCGACCCGGTAGCCGAGCACCAGGTCCTCGGCGGTGAGTTCGGCGCCGTGCAGGCCGGCCCCGAGCCGACCCGCGGCGACTCCGGCGCGGGCGGTGAAGTCGGACTGTCGGTCCGGGCGGATGAGCATGAGCCCGCCCGTGCGCAGGTCCGGCAGCGCGGGCCGGCGACTGTCGTCGGTGTCCAGGGCCCTGGCCTCGGCGCGTAGGGCGTGTACGGCTCCGTCGACGTCGATCAGGCTGAGGGCCCAGGGTGGGGTGGCGCCTTCCGTCCAGTCGAGGAGGCCGACGCCGGACAGGTCGAGAAGTCCGTGGCGGATGCCGCTGGAGCCGTTGGCGGGCGCCGGCCAGAAGCCCGTACCGGTGAGGTCGTACTTGGTCCAGGGCGAGCTGATGTCGATCGGCAGGTCCGTGCCGCGGATGCGCAGGAACCGCGGGCCGGTGCCGATGTCCAGGTCGGCCCGGTCGGCGCGCAGCTCGAACACGAGCCCGAGGGCTTCGAGGACCGCAGGGTGCTCGCGCAGGGTTGCCACGGTCCGGTGGAAGTCGAGGGCGGGCGGCAGCGGCGGGAGGGGCGGTTCGGAGTCCGCGGACGGCGGCAGGGGGGTCTTCCACTGCTCGATCCGCCGGCGCACGGCGTCCTCGCCGTCCTCGCCGTCGGCCGGCTCGCGGGTCAGGATGCTCGTGCACTCCCGGTACGACATCACGACGGCACGGGCGTCGGCATACGTCGTCGCGACGCGCGGAGCGGGCTGCTCCGTCGGTGTCCAGTCGTCGACCGCCCCGGCGTCGCCGTCGAAGAAGGCGTGCCAGGCGTCGCTGTTCGCGACCGGGTCGTACCGCGGGGCGTGTTCCGCCTCGCGGACGCCCTCGGCGGTCCGGACCTCCAGGTCGAACGTGGCGTCGGCAAGCAGGGACGGCCAGTCCTGGAGACCGAAGTCGGAGAGGGCGCCCGCGGCCAGCCGGGGCACGACGAGGACGCGGATCCGGGCCGCCGGCTGCGGGCCCCCGGTCAGTCCGGCGGGCACCGCAGCCCAGACCAACGTGCTCATCGCTACCGCCGTCCCGGGTAGACGCGGGCCAGACCGTCGGCGCAGGCCGTGGCGAGCAGCTTCCCGTCGGGGCTGAAGGCCAGGTCGTTGACGGTGGCCGGGTGGACCAGCCGGGCGAGCTCGGTGTCGTCGGCTGTGTCGACGATGACCACCGTCGGTTTCGGTTCGTCGTTGACGAGCGCCAGCTGCGGGTCGGTCGGGTGGAACAGAAGCCGGGTGATCGTCTGCGGCAAGGTCAGGGTCCGGATCTTCTGCGGCGGGTCCACCGCGACGTTCCACAGGTGAACGGCCTTGTCCTTGCCGGCGGTCGCCAGGAGCTTCCCGTCCCGGCTGAAGGCGACGGCGGTGACATCGCTGGTGTGCTGGGAGCGCCCGATCTCCTTGCGGGTGGCGGTCGCGATGATGAGCACCACGCCGTCGTCCCCGCCGGTGGCCAGGACCGAGCCCTGTGGGTCGAAGGCGATCGCCCTGAGCTTGCCGTCGTGGGGAAAGGCGACGAGCTCAACACCCGTGTCCGGTGCCAGGATCCGGGTCGAGCGGTCCGAGCAGGCGGTCGCGACGAACCGGCCGTCGGCACTCGCGGTCACCCGAGTCACCGGCTGCGGGTGCTTGAACCTCCAGACCTCCTCCCCGTCGTCGAGGGCGAGTCGCCGTGCCGTCTTGTCGCGGGAGGCCGTGAGCACGTCGCCGTTTCCGCCGGAGAGGAGGAAGGCGACTGCTTCCACCGGCGCGGTGTGCGTGACGATCCACCGCCGCTCGCCCGTGTCGGTGCGGAACAGCCGGACACCGCCGTCCGCGTTGCCGGTGACGAAATGGTGGCCGTCCGGACTGAACTCCAGGGAGCTGATCTGCCCGGGAAGCTTCTTCTCCAGGACCAGCTCGCCCGTGTCGGCGCGGAACAGCGATGCCTTGGCTTCGGGGTCTTCACCGGCCGCGACGGCCAGCGGCGCGGAGGCCGAGGTGAGGGCGATCTGCTTCACCGGGCCCTCGAAGGCCAGGCTCGACACGCTCGTCGGGGCCATGCTGCGGATGTAGAGCTTCTGGGAGCCCAGCCCGCCGAGCGCGAGCCGTTGCCCGTCGCGTGAGAACGCGAGGCTCAGCGCGCCCGTCGCCTCCTCCCACACGGTGGTGCCGAGAAGGGTGTTCACGACCTTCACGCCGCCGGCATCCGCGATCGCGATCTCCGGGAGGACCGGATTGAACCGGGCCCGGGCGGGGGCGGTGACCGGGATCGAGAAGCGCCGCCCGCCGTCGGACAGGTCCCAGAGGACCATCGTCTGGGGATCGACTCGGAGCATCCGCCGGCCGCCCTTGCCGAGGATCGTCACCGCTGTGCCCGGCAGCGGATCCTGGAGAGCGACCGTTTCGAGGATGACCCCGTCCTCCGCCCTGAGGGTGAACACCTCGCGTTCCGTCGTGACGACCAGTGCCGTCTCGTCGGCGGTGAAGGCGAACGCCGTGACGGCGGCGGGCAGCCCTGTCATCCAGCGCATGGACCCCGCGGTCACGTCGACCAGCACCATGCGGGCCGAGTCGGCCGCCGCCACGCGCTGGGAGTCGCGGGTAAACGCGGCGGGCAGCTGCGAGACGACGGTCGGGAACCCGGTCCTGAGACTGCCGTCAAGCGCGTCGAGCACCAGGAGGCCGTTGCCCGAGCCCGCCAGCAGCTTGCCGTCGGGGCTGTGGACCAGGCGCTGTACGTCTTTGGCCGGGTCGTCCCGGGTCCATCGCACGATCATGGAATCCACTGCCCGTACCCAGATCCGGCGCGGCGGCGGGGTCCAGCCGACGGTGTGGAGGCCGGCTTCCTCTTCGTTGAACCGCTTGCATTCCTCGCGGTCCCAAGGCGGGACGTCGCTGCAGTCGAGGAACTCGACGAACTCCTGGATGGGCTCCACCCTCCCGTCCCCACCGGCCCCGGCCACGAGCTGCCCGTCCGGGCTGATCACGGCGGACGTCGTGTCCAGGGCCTCCATCGACCAGCGGATCTCACCCGATTCAGTGTTCAGGACGGACACTGCCTGGGTGTTGTAGGGGCCGACCATGCCGGCCGCCCCGAACGCGACCAGGCTCAGCCCGTCGCCGCCCCAGGCGATCTCGGACGGAACGAAGCCCAGCTCCACCTTCGCCAGCACCTCACCGATCTCGCTCATGCCTGCACTCCTGTCACAGCATTCCGGTCACACCGGTGCGAAGGCCGCCTGGTAGGCCCGCCAGCGCGCCAGCCCTTCGTCGGCGGCGGGCGGCGCGGGCGGAGCGAGGGGCGCGGGCGGAGCGGGGTCGGCGCTCCCGCCACCCGCCAGCACCCAAGTGCCGCTGTCGAGTTCGACGCTGGCCGAACACAGCGTGAAGTCGACCTCGATCGTCAAGGTGGCCCGGCCCACCAGGGCTTTGGTCGCCGACTGATAGGCCAGCGAAATGCACAGCTCGACCGACACCGAGATCAGGCCCAGGACTTCGACGCACCCGCCGATCCGCAGGTAGCCGGTGAGCGTGAACTCGCCGTCGGCCAGCTCGAACCGGATCCCGCCGAAGGCGTGGACCTCTCCGCGGGCCACCACGAAGTCGACGGCGAGCATCGCTCCGAACTCCAGCGCGGCCTCAAGGCGCCGTAGTCCGCGGTGGTCGAGTTCCATCTCCAGGTATCCGCCGCCGCCGAACATCAGAACGGCAAGGGTGAACGGGTTGTCCCGGCTCGCGAAGCCGAAGGCGACGGACACCGGCTGCCCGTCGAACGGGACGGCGATCTCGGTGCTCACCTCCAGGTTGGTCATGATGAACGCGCCGGCGGTGACCGAAGGCAGCGGCAGCGAGTAGCTCGACACGAGCCCGTCCGGGTTCACCTCGATCTGCGGCGCGAGGTCGGACAGGTCGACGGCCTCGGCCAGTTCCTGGAGGAGTTGCAGCGCGCCGAGGAACTCCACCTCGACGCCGTCCAGCGCGATCGAGGGCGGCGAGCCGCTCTTCTGGGTGAAGGTCATGGCGGCGAACTGCACCTTCAGCAGCGGAGCGGACGGCCTCGGCAGCACGAGGGCGAAGTCGGTGACCTCGCAGTGGGTGTCGGTCCCGTCGGCCGATGCCGTCACGGTCAGGTCGAGCGTGCTCACGCCGGTCGGACGGAACGCGCCGCTCGCCTTGAGGTGTACGTCGTTCCACGCCATCTTCGCGGCCGGCGGGCGGCCCGGCACGAGCACGGAGGTGACGGTCGGCGGCTTCTTGAGGTCGGTGACGAGGTCGATCAGCCGGAAGCCCAGCAGGTTGGCCTCCGGGGGGAACAGCCGCGCCGGATCGATCTTGTCCGTTCCCGGGGCGGGCCGCGCCGCGGAGTTCACGGGGCCGAGGTCGCGGGATACCGCGTCCGTCGTGAACCGCGGGGCCACCAGACCGCCCGAACGGTCGCTCCGGCCGACGAAGTCGATGTCGACCGGGGGGTCCAGCTTCAGCACCAGGTCGTGCGAGGCGCCCTGGCTCAGGTACTGGGGGGTGAACTCGACCCGGCGCGGTTCGTCCTTGCCCAGCAGTGTCCGCAGCGCCGGCAGCCGTACGTCGAGACCGGTGAGGACCGGTCGGTATCCGGTGGCGTCCAGTGTGCCCCCGACGGTGATGCCCTGGACTTCGTGGACGTCGCTGTCGCGGGGTGCCGTCGACCGGACCAGGTCGATCGGGATGCCGGGGAGCCGTAGGGACTGCGGGCTGAAGACGTTCCCGAGGTGCTGTGCCAGGGCGGGGTGGGTGAGGGAGGTGAAGCCTGGTTTGGCGACGTCGGCGACGAAGAGCAGCGGCATGGCGAACCGGATGTCGCCCTTGGGAGCCGCGCAGCGTACGGGGAATTCGACCGGACGGCCGCCGTCGGCGAACGTGGGCTTGAAGAAGACGCCGAGGTGCGTCTGGCCGGTGGCCGGGTCTGTGAAGCTCTGCCAGCCGGCGCCGACGAGGCCCACGTACACGAGGTCGGTGATCTCGACGTCCCCGAACGGGAAGGCGCGGGCCACCGGTCCGTCCGGCGGCGGTCGCCGGACGGGTTCGGTGACGGTGAGGACGAACACACTGCGGAGTACGGCCGCATGGCCGGCCGTCGGGTCGAAGACGCGCTCGCTGAACTCCACGTACCGAGCCCGGTGGCCCAGCGGATAGAGCACGCCGGACGTCTCCGTCCGGACCCTGACGTCCCGGCCGAGCACCGCGTCGTGCTCCCACTGGAAGGTGTCCCACCGGCCGGCGGCCGTCAGGGTGCCGCCCAGAGCGCTCAGTTCCAGCCGGGTGGCGCGTACGGGCTGCGCCGGTGTGGCCTTGCCGGCGAGCCGGTCCCGGCCCACCTGGCCCAGCGGTACGGAGAACCCCGGATCCGGGGACTTCGCGATCGCCGGGTCGACGGCGTGCAGCGCGAGGGAGGCGTCCTGGACGGTGGTTCCCGGATCCTGCCGCAAGGAGTGGAGGCGGGCGCGCCAGAGGCCCGAGACCCCGGCGACGGTCAAGGGGAGCACGGGGTGGTCGGAGGTGATGTCCTGGCCGCCCTGGCGGTCCTGCAGGGCGAAGACCATCCGCCAGGGAAGTTCGACGGCGGTCTCCGCGGCGATCGGTCGGCCCCGGCCCATGGCCTGCAGGATGCCGTCCACGGTGGGCACGAGGGTCGTGCCGGGCGGCAGGGCGAAGGCGATCCGACTCGGCCCGGACAGCATTCCGTTCCAGACGGGTACGAGGGTGCCCGAGGCCGCCGACAGGGTCTGCGGGGCCGGCTGCCCGGGCAGAGAGGTCTCCTCGGCCACGTGTTGGGGCGGGAAGGAGACCATGAGCCGGGCGTCGCCGCCGGTGGCCTTGAGGACCGGCATCCCGTCGGGGCGGGTTTCGGCCACGGTCAGACCGGACCACGAAACCCCGAGAAGAAGATGGTCCGAGGATCGGACGAGGAGGAAGCTCGACACGGTGACCACCGGCCGGGTCGGGTACGGATCAGGCGTCGGCCTGCTCCGTGAAGTGCTGGACGAGGGCCGCCTGGATCTGCTGCAGGAACAGGGTGTTCTGTTTGATCTGGGACAGCCGGGTCGTGGCGTGGGCGGCGTACTCCGGTCCTTCCACCGCCGAGGCGAGGAGGAAGGCGGCGAGTACGTCGATGCCGCGCGCCGTGTCCGCGAACTGGCCCACGGAGACCAGACGGCGGTCGAGCGGGACGGCGTCGTCGGCAACCACGTCGGTGACCAGCGACGGCTGCCAGGCGTCCACGTTGTTGAGCGAGTGATGGGTGTCGAACCGGACGGTGACCGTCTCACCGGCGGGCACGTCGACGCTGTACGAGCCGTCGTCGTGGGTGTAAGCATGTTCGATGAGCGTGAGGTCGGGGCGGTAGACGCTGACCTTGATCATGACGATCGGCTCGTCCCCGGTGATGGTTCGCACATGCCCGTGCATGCGAGTCTCCTCTCGGGCGCGGCCGGGAATCTCGTCGAGGATGTGCGGGGGCGGGTGCGGCCGACGCATGCAAGTCTGATTGAAATGCGAACGTCTGAGGACTCATCCAGGCGCACCTGATTCCAGATTCGCCCCGTGCGCAGACCATGTCAATTTCGGGTCAAGGGACGCGTCCGCGCTTGACCTGTATCCAAGCAGCGCGGCAGCGGATCCGGGAGCAGCATGGAGAAAGAGGGGGTGTGGCGCACAGGAGGTGACATCCATGTCCGTCGAGGCGATCCGCTTCCGTCTCAACTACGAGGGACAGGACGTCTGGCTGGTCTCGGAACAGCGGGTCGAAATGACGCTCCCCCCGTCCGACGAACTCGGCGAGGGCGAGCATTCGGGGTTCTGGTACGAAACTCGAGACGGTGACGATCAGGTCCTGTACCGGCGCGTGATCGGCACTCCGATTCGTTACGACTACGAGGTGTCCGATCCCGACACGGGCCAGTTCACGCGGGTCCCGGCAGGGTCGGTCGCCGGCGACTTCGCCTTGCTCACACCCGGCGACCTGAACGCGCGCTTCCTGGTCCTTTACAGCAGCCCACTCGACACGGAAAGCGACGCGGAAGCCGCGACCGAACTCGCTCGATTCGACCTCTGGAGCGAATGAACATGGGCGTGAACGACGGCACGGTCATCGGCTCCGAACTTCTCCTGGACCACGGATCCCCCATCGACCGTTGGAACCTGACGATCGTGTCCGAGGGCTACACGGAAGATCAACTCCCCAACTTCCGTTTGCACGCGCTGGAGTTCGTCACGCTCCTCCTCGCGACGCCACCGTTCGCGGGCCCGTCCTCCGCGATCAACGTCTACCGCCTCGATGTGGCCTCCACCCAGGAAGGGGCGGACGATCCCGCGCCCTGCGGCACCGGCACCACCGCTGACACGTATTTCGACGCCAGATTCTGCGGCAACGGTGTCGACCGCCGCACACTCGTCGTCGACAGCACACTGACGCAGAACACCGTGTACGCCGAACTCCCGTGGTCTCACGCCATACTCGTCATCGTCAACAGCCCTCTCCCCGGCGGCACGGGAGGCAGTGTCGCCACCACGAGCATTCACCCCAAGGGCATGGCGACCGGTCTCCACGAGATCGGCCACATGGCTTTCGGCCTGGCAGACGAATACGACTACTCCAGCACCTGCGCGGAGTCCGGGCGCGACTACCATCCAGTGGTGGAGCCCGGAGCTGCCAACGTCACCATCAACACCCTTTTCTCCACGCTCAAATGGGGCCACCTCATCGACCCCTCGACACCCATGCCCACCTCTACACGTGATGATTGCAGCGAGTGCGAAGGACCGGGACTCTCCCCGGTATCCCCTGGGACCGTCGGCGCCTTCACCGGGGGCAACCACTACCACTGCGGTGTCTTCCGCGGCGAGTACGACTGCAAGATGCGCGCGTTTGGCGAGCCCTTCTGCGCGGTGTGCCAGGAACGTATCAACGACGTGCTCTTCCCGTTCTTGCCCTAATACTCCAGCAGGATTTTGCTGTCTGACCTGCGGGTTTCGCTGGGCGGCTGGAGTGTAGCGGGGCTTCGATCGTGCGGGGGCGGTCTCACGGAGACCGCCCCTCGATCGTGTGA
>NZ_JBHWAQ010000069.1:0-19099 GCF_042743475.1 Streptomyces sp. NPDC059534 | reverse complement strand
GGTCTCCTGCGGAGACACGACGCGGAGTGACTGCGTCACTCCCAATGTTGCGGCGCCGCTGCGCGGCGCTCGGCTGGCTACCTGAGAGGCAGTCACCTTCGGTGTCTGCGGGATGGTGAGGTGGGTGGAGGAGTGCGGGTCATGGGGTGGAAGCTGGTATGTGGTTTGGCGCCCGCCTGCGGCGGGTTGTGGTGCGGTAAGTAAGTTGTTTTTCTTGGTTGTTGATGGGTTGTTGGGTGACGGGTTTGGATGCCGGTCCCTGCGGGGCCGGCCGATACGGGATGCCTTCACTTCGCCCCGTGAAGGCTCCAGGAGGCGTCTAGGGCGACTCAGCCGGCGCTCAGAGGTTCCCTCGGTCCGCTAGAGAGTTGTCACTCTAAGTAGAGATTAGCAGTGCATCCCGATTTTCAAGTGGTCTAGACCCAAAATGATCACAGGCGGCGCCCCCAGAGTGGACACACGATGCTCCGAAGCCGGAAGAGCATGCCGAAACCACAAAACTGCGCCCACCACCAACCCCCACCACCAGACAGCCACATGACGAAAACGCAAAAACCGCACCACCAACACCCCCTGGCGCCACATCACCACCCCCCACGCAAAGCACATAAGACAGCCCATCACCCACACCGAACATCACCCCTCTCCAAGAACGAAGACGAGCAAGAAGCACAGGGCCTGCGGCCCCGCACCACAAACCCAGCACCCCCACAGGGCGCCCAGGACGTCGAGGCGCCCCGCACCACAGATGAACGGGACAACGACAGGAGTCCCCCGCAACACGGGGCAAGGCCGCCACCACAGGAACAACGCCAAGGCGCAGCAGGGGCCCGTGGCTGCGAGCGCCGGGCTGGGGCACAGGGTTATGGCGCAGGGTTGTGGCCGGCCCTGAGGAGTCGTGCACCCGACGGGCTCCGTATTCGGTACACAGACCCGCAGGGCAGCGAGAGCAGCAACGGGCCAGGACGGACAGGCACACAGGTGACAGAGGCATCAGACCGCGTATGCGGAAAACGCAAACACCCACAGCTTCACGACCTGCACGTATGCGGAAAACGCAAACGCCTGAAGAGTGATCCCTTAGAAATGCGGGAACCGCATACGGTGACGAAGAACGACCCAGCCACAGACCGGCCACACACACCCAGACACGTACAGAAAACCAACACCGAATCCCAGTCGCTCCAGTCACTCACACCCCGGCCCCAGACCCCCACCCCCACCAGACCCACCCCCAAGAGCAGGACCAGAACAGCCCCCCGCTGGAGGACGGTGAGACCCCGTCGACGAACACGCCAGTGCAAAAGCAGGCAGGTCGGGCCAGGCCCAAGGCTTTCGGATCCTGCAGCGCCTCGAGTCAGAAGGACGGCGGGAGGAGGACTGCGGCTGTCATTCGGCCGGGCGCAGCCACTGCTGGTAGCTGACGGCCTCGAAGCTCGGGTGCAGGTAGCCGCCGCACCACAGGACCCAGGACGGGCTGAACGTCATCGGCGCTGTCCGTTTGCTTAGGGGGTGCCTGGGCGGGGCCGACTGTGGTGGGCGTAGGCGGCAGCGTTCGGCGAAGCCGGTCAGGGTTGGCGCAGTGCAGGGCCGGCACCGGCAAGCCGCTGGTCGCCTCTAGTGCGAGACGCGGCAGCCGGCGCACAGCCACCTTCGCCGCGCCTGCTTCGGGAACGCCCTGCCGCCGAATCGGAGTCGCTGCACCGGATTAGGGCTCGATAAAGGTCAAAGTCTGTGCATCAAGGTCGAGTTCCAGGCTGCCGCCGCCGTGTTTGCGCAACTGCCGCCATGCGTCGTATCCGGTCATGATGGCTTTCTCCCAGTCTGCGGTGCGCAGCACGTTGACCTCCAGGTGGGCCGTCATGTGGTCAATGGTCGTGAGCAGTTCGTGGTCGACGTGGCGGAAGTCTTCGAAGTAGCGGTGGCGACTGGCATAGGAGAACACGAGGGCGCTGATGCCCTCCTCGATGGCGATGGCGCGGCCGCCGTCTTCGGCTTCGTCGATGCCGGGGCGGCTTCGACGCTTGCAGTCGAGAAGAAAACGGGTGACGGGTGACCAGCCGAGGACCGCTGCGTGGCCGAGGTGGAGGGCGTCGTGGAAGCGGTAGTCGTCCTCGATGTGGCTGGCGCTGGTGAGGGGGTCGCCGGCGGTTTCACCGTCCTCGCGGGTGACGATGATGACGGTTCGCCCGTCGGGCGTGGGGGTGGGAGTGAAGGTGACCGTGGTCTTGCGGGGAAGCTGTTCGCAGGCCGGATAGTTTGTGTCGAATCGCATGCGTTCGTGGGCCGGGGTGGCACGCCAGCGGTCCTTGGCCTTCTCAAGGCTGGCGGCGGCGATGTCTTCGAGGCTGAGGCCGAGCCGGTTGGCGAGGGCTGCGATGTACCAAAGGACGTCGCCGAGTTCTTCGCGCAGTTGCTGCTTGGACGGTGTCGCCTCGCCGCCGTCGCGCAGGCGTTTCTTGTAGGCGGTGATGACGGAGCCGGCTTCTCCGATCAGCCCGAGCAGTGGCACGAGGACGGGATCAGTGCCGTCGGCGGAGGGCTGCAGTGTCTTGAGCGCGGCTTCCTGGTAGCGGGCGAGATGCACACACACTCCCTTGATGGATCTTCAGGCAAGTCTGTCGGATTTCCCGACAGTGTTCTACAGTAAGTCATGCCGGGTTATTCGTCCGGGAGTTGCGCGAAGGGGCTGGATTCAGAGCATGCCGCCGCACACGGTCCAGGAGATCGTCGACATCACGATCGGCTTCCTGGCGAACCACCAGGGCCGGTCTGTCGGGGAGGTCTACGAGGAACTTGCCGCCCGTGGACAGGAGTTGCCGGTCGACTCCGTTCTGGTGATGGAGATCCTGACGCGGGTCGAGCAGCGTTTCGACGTTTCCATTCCGGCCGACGCCGAAGCCGGGCGTTCGCTGCGATCGGTCTGGGCATTCGCGGAGACCGTGTACGACACCATGCAGGCAGAGGAGCAGGAAGAATGATCGACAGGGCACAGGCCGGCGGCGGGGACGAATCGGAGCAGCGCGCCCTGCTGGGTCGGCGATTGAAGGACACACGCGAGTACCTGGGTCTGTCTCAGCAGCAGGTCGCCGAGCGGACCGGCATCGTCCGGTCGGCCATCAGTGACATCGAGCGAGGCGTTCGCCGGGTCGAGGTGATGGAGCTGCAGAAGCTCGCGCGCCTGTACCGGCTGTCGGTGTCCTACTTCCTCGATGAGGACGAGGCTGCTGATGCCGGGGAGCACGCGTTCGCAGGCCTGCCCCGTACCAAGCAGCCGCTGAGCGAGGGCGACCGCATCGAGGTCGCGAAGTTCATCCAGTATCTGCAGGCCAAGCGGGAGGCCGAAGAGCAGGACGGGCAGGCTCCGCGGCGGCGGCCCGGCCGGGCGCGGTGAGTTGGAACAACGCCCATGGCACGGCGATGATCGCGGCCGCCCAGGCGCATGAGGACCTTGCGATCACCCATGACGACGGATACGTCGATGTCTTCGGTGCCCTGCGCACCGAAAGGGTCGAAGTCATGGGGCAGCTCCTCGGCGGGCTGCTGGGCCTGTATGTGGGGCAGGAGGACGGCGGTCCGGCATGTCTGCTGAACGCGGGCCTGGAAGAAGTGAGCATGCGGCACACCGCCGCTCACGAGCTGGGGCATCACCGGCTGGGTCACAGGACCAGCTATGACCATCAGCATGCGCCCGGCCGGTGGGGTGAGGGGTGGCCGCAGCATGAGCGGGACGCGGAGGCGTTCGGGTCCTGGTTCCTGATGCCCAGGCCCGCCGCGCGGGCTGCGCTGGCCCGCTGCGGGCTGGTTCGGCCCGATTCCCCGAGCGACGTGTACCGGATGGCTCGCTGGACGGGAACGCCCTATGCCACCACCGTGCGGCATCTGGTGCGGCTGAAGATGATCGACCGGTCGACGGAGACGCTCTGGCTCAAGCACTCCCCCGGCTCTCTGAAGGCTGAGCTCGCCGGCGGGACGCCGGTCGGGCCCCGGAACCACCTGCATGTGCTGACGGGTGCCGCACACCAAGCCACGGTGCACGTGGAAGCCGGCGACTGCCTCCTTCTGCAGATCCCCGGCGGCCGCTTCGATCATGTGCCGGCATGCCTGAGCTTCACAGTCCCCGAGTTCGCCGGCCAGATGTCGCTGCTGGACAGCCCCCACGACCCCACGCACGCAGAGGCCGTGTGGGTGGGCGAGGACTTGACAGACGACTGCGCCCTGACCGCAGAGGTGCCCGGCAGTACGGACCTTTTCCGTGTCACGGTCCGGCGAACACCGAACCGCAGAGGCGCCGACCACTACCGCGGCTGATGCGCCGCAATTCCTTGATGCACCTTCCTCCCCTACGCCCGAGTCCGCGCACCTGGCCGAACAAGGAGTGATCCGTTGCAGACGTTCACCGTCGACGCCCCCGACATCTCGCGCGCATGGCTCGAAGCATGCGAGCAGCTCGCGAAGCTCCCCGGAACCAGGGCCTTCCACACTGTGGTTCGCATCGCGCAGCCGCTGCGGGAGGATCCGCAGCTGCGCAGCGAGCTCGACCGGCTGCGCTCGGCTCGCACGGCGCCGCTCTACCCCATCGACACCGTCGTCAACACCCTTTTCCCCGTGGGGCTCGCAAAGACCTGCCAGAACCACGAGGAACTCGCCGAGCGCTACCAGGCCCTGTACCCCAGGCTCCGTAAAGTCCGGCGCAATGCGCACGGAACCTACTTCGGGCGTCTCATCGCCTACCCCGGTGCGGGGAAGAAGCCCGATCCTGTCGACCAGATCGCCCGGGTCATCAGCCGCATGGACAAGCTGCGTACTACCGCCAAGTGGAGCGCGGTGTACGAGGCAGGAACCGCGCACGTCCTGGATTCCGAGGAAATCGCTGAGGAAGAGCCGGACTCGGCCGAGGACACCGAGGCCGTGGTTCGTGCGGCCGCGCTGGACACCCAGCCGCGGGACTTCCCCTGCCTGAGTCACTGCTCGTTCCAGTTCGACGCCGCCACGAACTCCGTTCACCTTGCCGCCTACTACCGCAGCCACTACATGTTCGACCGCGCCTACGGCAACTATCTGGCACTGGGGCACCTGTGCGCATGGGTAGCCGAGCAGGCGGGCCTGAAGCCCGGCACGCTGACCGTCCTCGCCGGCAGCGCACGGCTCGACTGCACCAAGGCCGAACTCCAGCGCATCCAGGACGCTGTGGCTCACCCGCCCCTGTTCCGCCTCAACGAGTAGCGCTCCTGCCACCTCCCTCCGGGGCGCAGCAAGCCTTCCCGTGGAGTCACAGAGCGTGTCACGACACCTCAGGGTCTGTCCGGACGGTGTCGTCCAGAGCGAGTTCATCGGGCGATGAACGGCGCGCCGCTGCCCTCCTCGTGAGCGAGGGCAGCGGCGCGTCGGTCGAGGCGGTCAGGTGTTCAGACCCCACTTGGGCGGGAACCAGGCACTGACCGGCTTGGCATCGAGGCGGTAGGACTGCTTGATACGGCTGCGGCCGCTGATGCCGGCGATCTCGGGGTGCGCGACCCGGGCGTACTTGTCGACCTCACAGAAAAGGTTCTGGCAGTCGATCAGCTGGAGGGGACGTCCCTTGAGCCCGCGGAAGGGCAGTTCGAGGCGTGTGAAGTGCTCCTCCTGCGTATCGGCCATGTAGCGGATGACGTCGGCTTCAATGCCGTCGGCCCTGCGTCCGAAGCACTTTCGAATGCCGTCACGGGCGCCGGGGCCGGGCATGACGAAGTCCATCTCGGAAAACGGCATCTGCGACGCGTAGTTCAGGTCGATGGTGAACTGATAAGCGAGAAACGGTCCGAGCGCCGGGTAGCTGAGCAGCACCTCGTACGCTTCGCGCATGGTGGCGGCGTCCAGGACACGGTCCGGGGCTCCCGTGGTCATCATCATCTGCAGCAGCCGCAGGTGGTTGCGGTGCTTGCGTCCTTCCCCCAGCTGGGGCGGCGGGACGATGTAGGCAGCCGAGTACAGCTTCTCGCCCTTGGCGAACGCCGCAGACAGAATCTCGTCGTAGGCGCGGTAGTCGTAGGTGTCCCAGCGGACCTCTCCGAGTTCCCGGTTCAGCAGCTGCCAGGTCGAGTCCTTGTTGAAGATCTTGTACAGCAGGGTCCGGAAGAACACCTCGTCCCATTCCTGGGGACCCTGGTAGATCACCCCGGAGATCAGACTCTGGCTTACGCGGTCGGCCGCGCGGTAGCAGTTGGTGAAGCGGTACTGCCTCAGGATCGGATCCCGTGTCCACGGTTGAGGCCGGCCCGCCAGGCGGGCCTCGTAGACCGCTTGCCGGGCTGAGGCGAACCGCCAGTAGCTGTCGAACACCGGCGTCGGCTGCAGTGTCCGACCCGCCACCCGCACCACCCCGGAAGCGGCGCCGTTGGGGCCGGATGTATGACGGTCTTGCAGCAGCATCACCATGAGGCGCAATATATATTCGATATGTGTCGGCTGTCACCGAGGGGGACCGTTGGACTTGCTGTGTCAGCAGCAGCGCCATGTGACGTCGGTGAGCTGGCCCGTAGACGTCGACACCCGGGTCAACCTCCTCGTCCGCGCGGCTGCTGCAGTGGGCGAACGCACGTCTCGCGCGGAGCTGTTGGCCGCCCTGGTGTCGGCAGTCGAGGTTGACCCTCAGCATCTCGCCGACCTTCTACACAGGTACCGCCGCCTATCTTCGGACACATTCGCTGGTGACAAAGATCGTGACGACCTTCCCCTGGTCCGTTCACCCGGTCCGCGCCGCGTGGCTCGGTCTTCCTAACGAGCACCGGGGATCGAAGTCACATCAGGGGCGGGTGCTCCCTGCCTGAGCGACCCCCGCCTCACCCCCGGGCGCAAGCCGGTGCCGCGTACGACCGCCTGGCGGATCTTCAACGGCACGGCTCTGCCTGCCAGCACCGAGCAGCTGATCACCTTCCTGAACGCCTGCGGCATCCGCCCGGCCCTGCAGCGCAGGTACATCGATGCCTACATCCACGTCGTCGCCCAGCGCGGCTCGCGCCGCCTCCCCCGGGGGCGCGCTCCATGGCACTGCCCAGTCCCGTCCACCCGGTCCCCGTGGCCCGTGGCGGAACCGGCTTCGACGTCGCCCCGCTGGCCAGAGCCATCACGGTATTCGCGGACTCCGTCCCCCACATCGAACCCGACGCACTGGCTTCCGCGCTGGCTCCCGCTCTCGTGGCATTCGCGGATCGCATCGCACCCGTGGGCCGACTGGTCAACCAGGAGACACAGCGCAACTGGGCCGCTCTACCTGCCTGGACCGTGGCTTTGTCCCGCTTCGTCGAGCTCAGCTGTGCCTTTGCCGACAACGCCTTCGCCACGGGCACCGACGACACCGGCATCGACCTCATCGCCCCCACCGGCGACGGGAACATCCAGCCCCATCAAGTCAAGAGCTGCAGGGGGCGGCCCGGGTCGCCCCCTGGCGGGCACCCAGGTCTCCCCGCCGGCACGGCCCGCTCCGGCAAGGTTGGCCGGCTGAGAGCGGTCAAAGGCGGGCGAGGGGACAGATCCTGCGCCGCGGCCGACTGCGGGCACTGCCCTTCCTGACCTGAAGGGCCGAGCACGGCATCGTCCGGGGAGCGGGGAGCGTCCTCGGCACATTCCTGGTCGGTGGGTGCCGTGCCCCTGGTCTGGGCTAGGGCTATCCGAGCCAGACGATGCTCAGGACCGACAGGCGATGGGTGAGGCGGTTGACGGTGTAGACGACGGAGAGCTGTCCGACGGATGCCGCGCGGACGTCCTCGCCCTCCGGGTCGCCGGGGTTCCACTGCGGCCAGCCCCACGGGGAGCGGACCGCGATGTCCAGCAGGTCGCGGACCATCTCCCGGGCGGGGTCGGGGAGCGCGGTGAGCGCCTTGGCGGCCTGGGGGGACAGGCGCGCTGCCCACGGCTGGTCGGTCACGGGCGGCGGCCGAGGACGTCGTCGAGGTCCACGAAGTCGGAGTCGTCTTGTCCTGCGTCCATGAAGGCGTCGACGTCCCCGGCGGCGGCGGCGCGCAGCTGCCAGGTGCGTACGACCTCGTGCAGGGGGGTGAGGCTGAAGGTGTGCCGGGCGTCGTCCAGGGCCTTGGCCCAGTCCCGCTCGAATGCCGGGACCCACGTCTCTGCCCGGCGGTCCGCGCGCAGCTGGGCACGCAGTTCGGCCGGCGCGCCGGGCGCGGGAGCGTGCGGCATGGGGGGTGCGTGGTCGGGCTGGGCACTCATCGGCTGTTCCTCCCGGCGGCGGGTCCTAGCGCAACGGTACGCGCGTCGGGTCGCCATGGATGCGGGCATGGGCCAGATCGGCGGCGACACGCGCCCGCTTGGTGAAGGCGGGGATTGGACTAGTTCCGGCCCAGCCGGTGGGCATCCACATGCTCTGACGGGTTGAGGCGCTTGTGGTCCTGTGCTGTGTCCCGTCAGGGGCCGGGGGATGAGAACTCACAGATCAGGGTGTCGTCCCGGGTGGCGTGCGCTGTCCGTGTGCGTGGCTGAGCAGGTACAGGGCTGCCTGGAGGATGAGTGCGACGTAGTGCCTGGGCGGGGTGCCGGTCAGGCCGTGGAGGATGTCGTTGCGCAGGTTCATACCGCGGTCGGAATCGACCAGGAGGAGTTCCAGCGCCCTACTCCAGTCCGCCGGGTACCCGGCCTTCGGCATGCTCTGGAGGAGTGTGCCCATCAGGTCGACGCCACCGGCGCTCTGTCCTCGCGCCACGGAGATGACAGGGACCTGGGGGCGTAGAAGCTGGCGGAGGATCTGTTCAAGCTGGGGCAGTGCCACGCACGCCGCGGCGTCGAATTCCTGCAGCCAGTAGTAGCGGAAGGCCCGGGCGAGGGTGCGTGCGCGAGGCTCGGGGAGCACCGTCTCGTGTGCCAGAGCGGCGGTCATTTCGGACTCGTCGGGCCGGAAGCGCTCGCCGATGCGGTCGAGCTGGATTGCGGTCAGCCTTCCGAACAGCCTCAGGCCGCGGACCTGCATCGCCACGGCGAGGTCGTCGTCGGCGTCGACGGGCGGGCGGACGAAGACCGGTCCGGCTGGGTTGATACGCGAGCGCGGGATCCGTAGCAGTCCCTCGAGCGCGCCGTCGGCCTCGGCCTCGGCCTGCGCGCGCATCGCCGGGTGGATGTCCTGCACGGTGATCCAGAGGGCGGTGCGCAGTTCCGGGGCGGCATCGACCTGATCCTGATGCCAGAGGACCACTGCGGGCGGGATGGTGCCCTCGGTGCGGATGGAAGTTCCTTCCGGCGTGGTCTGCTGCAGGGCCATCTCGGCGCGGGCTCGCAGGTCGGGCAGTCCCCGCTTGTGCGCTTCGGTCGCTGCCTGCGTCAGGAAGTACAGGCGTCGGTGGCCGGCGTCGGCGGTATCGGCGGCGTCGAGGAGGGTATGGACCACGGCGGTGTCGATCTCCGCGTGGCGGCTGGGGGGCGCGTCCTTGCGCAGCGCGTCGAGGAGGCCGAGCCGGACATCCATGTCGTGGGTGAAGAGGCTGGCCGCCTGTTCGGCGAGGTCGGCGACATCGCACTTAAGGGTCTGCAGCGTTTCCAGGGCGGCCAGCAGGGGCCGTCCCTCTTCCTCGGTGCCGGCCAGGAGGCGCTCGGCGAGGGTGAGGGCGTCCTTGGTCGCGCGCTCGCGCAGGTCGGGCTGCTTGAACTTGAGAGAGAGCTCCCCGGCCCTCTTCAGGCACTGGGCGGCCCGCGGCCACCTGTGGCCGTCTTCGGCAGTCAACAGCAGTTGCACCGTGTCGAGGTATCCGATGGCCGCGCCGCGGACGTGGTCGGGCCTACGGCCGTGGCCGGCGTCGAGCAGCAGATGATGAAGGTGGCCACGGAGAAAAGGGTCATCCACGTGGTCTGCGTACAAGCTCCAGATCTCCACCTGCGCTGGCGCGGGCGGAGCCGGCGGCGTCTCCCCCGCCTCCTTCCGGGCCTTCGCCACCTGAGAGGGCCGACGGTACAAGGCCGCGACCAGCGCGTCCCGGTGTGCGATGGCCGTGTTCGAGCCGACGTCCGTGGCCTTGAGGGTCAGCGCGGTGGCCGGGTGGGAGACGGCGTCTTTCGCCGCCGTCGTAAGCGCGGTCAGCACGCTCGGCTCAATCTGGGACACGGGGCCTCGCTTTCGTCACCAGCAGTATCGGAGCAGCTGGGGTCCGCACGCACCGGTTTTCGTGTGTCTGGCGGCCCAGCGAGCCAGGTGCCGCAGACCACCCGCCGGTATCCCTGCCGGTGTCCCTCACCCCGCTCACTGCGCTCCCGGGAGAGGCATGCTCGCCGACGCGGGCACGTGTGCTGTTACCGCTGTTCGAGGCTGTCGGGCAGATCCCCGTCGCAGCCGAGCACCGGGAGGGTTACAGCCGCGGCTCGGTGTGACTGCCTCCTCAGGGTTCAGGCGGGGGTGATGTCGGCAGGGAGGCTGCGGGACGGGGTGGTGGTGAAGAAGGCGCGCAAGGGTCGGTCGATGTGTTCTTCACGGCCGGTGCCTTGGGCGGCGGCATCGAGCAGGGGCGCGAGGTCGTCGGTGTCGGAAGGTGTCAGGACGAGCCAGCGCAGCATGATCTCCAGGGTCATGAGCCTGAGGGTGCGCAGCTCCTCCTGCTTCTCCCTCTCCGTCTGGTTGTTGATCACCTTGCCGTGGACGTAGAGGGACCGGGCGGTGTACGCGTCATCGATGACGGTGTGAGCCTGGTGTCGGTGGGCGGGGGTGAGGAACAGCGCGGACGCGCGGGTCCGCAGGCTGCGCACGATCCCTCCGCGGGAGTCGTTGGGGCTGCGGAGCAGGGCTTCCAGGGCGATAACGTAGTCGAGAAGCAGTTCGTCGGCTTCCACTTGCCAGACGCCGTAGTCGTTGTAGGTGCGCTGGTAAGCGGCCAGGAGGTGTCGGGCGGCGCGCTCGAGGCGCCGGGCGCGCTCCTTGGGGAGATCGTCCTCGTGATTCTCGCCGGCCATGACCGTGTTGATCTTCGCCGAGATAGCGCTGCAGAAGGTGGTCAGGTCCGGAAGGTCGGCGGCCGGAACGTGGAAGGCACCGGTGTCGTGGACCTCGGCCTCCGTCTCCCTGCCGTGGTGGTCTTCGTAAGTGTGCATCCTGGTGGGGACAGTGAAGGGGTTCAGGGCGAAGCGGCGGCCGCGCTGAACGGTGAAGACCGAGTCCACGCGCAGGAGTTCGGTGTCCCACAGCATCAGCGGGAGGAGGCCCTGCCAGTGGGGGGCTTCCGCTCTCGGGCCGGTGGAGTCGAACCAGGTCGTGCGGCGGGTGACCTTGTGGTCGGGGTCGGGGACGTGGAGGAACGGTGCGCCGGTGAGCAGGCCGAGATCGAGGCCACCGGGCTTGAGTCCGTTCAGCGCTGGCATCGGAACCCTCTGGCGCAGTTCGTCCAGGGTGAAGGTCTGCAGGGTGTACTGGCCCAGCTGGATCCGCGTTCCGCGGGGGAGGTCGGCGTTGAGGAGCAACCATCGTTCGGGGACTGGTGCCGGGCCGGTGCAGAAGGCGACGAAGCTGTCGGCGACCTCAGACAGGGGCACGTCCGCGCCCTGGGCGATCAGGCGTGTCGCCGCGCCCAGACCCGACTCCCCCAGCAGGGCCGAAAAGCTCGGGACCCAGTCCCCTTCGACCTTCCCGTAGAGGTCGGGGTGCTCGTCCCTGGGTGCCGCGGCGACCACCGCATCTTCGAGGGTCTCCCACTGCGGCAGGGCCGCCAGAGCTACGTCGGTGATGGCCTGAGGAGTCGGCGGCAGGCCGCGGGCGTGCTCGAGCCACGACAGCACGGCTCCACGCAGGGGAAAATGCTTGCTCATACAGCCCGAAACTAGCTGCCCGCCTCGCCCGTGGGCAGCGGTTTTCCCACACCTGGGTAAGAGCTGAATGAAGCCGGGGCTGCCCGCTTAAGAACTCCTAACGAAATGATCTTTGAGGTGGTTGGATCGCTCCGGGAGCGTTGATCCGGGGGTGTGGGGTGGCTCGGCGGAAGCCGTGGGATGTCGATGACGAGTTGTGGGCGGTGATCGAGCCGCTGCTGCCGAAGGTCGAGCCTCGGGTCCGGTATCCGGGACGCAAGCGGCATCCGGACCGGCTGGTGTTCCAGGGCATCCTGTTCGTGCTGCACACCGGGATCGCCTGGGAGCATCTGCCGCAGGAGCTCGGCTTCGGCTCGGGCATGACGTGCTGGCGCCGCCTGGCCGAGTGGACCGAGGCCGGCGTGTGGCCCCGGCTCCACGAAACGCTCTTGGCCAAGCTCCGCAGCGCGGACGCCCTGGACTTCTCCCGTGCGGCGGTCGACGGCTCCCACATCCGCGCGTTAAAGGGGGCCCCAAGACGGGACGAAGCCCTGTCGACCGGGGCAGGACGGGCAGCAAGCACCACTTGATCACCGACGCCACCGGCATCCCGCTCGCCGTCACCCTGACCGGCGGCAACCGCAACGACGTCACCCAGCTCATCCCACTGCTCCAGGCAGTGCCCCCGGTGAGGGGCAAGCGTGGCCGGCCCCGGCGCCGCCCGGACGTGGTGCTCGCCGACCGTGGCTACGACCACGACAAGTACCGCCGCCTCGTCCGCGCACTCGGCGTGAAACCACTGATCGCTCGACGCGGCACCGAACACGGCTCCGGCCTCGGAACCCAACGCTGGGTTGTTGAGCGTGCCTTCGCCCACCTGCACTGGTTCCGCCGCCTGCGGATCCGCTGGGAGATCCGCGACGACATCCACGAAGCCTTCCTCACCCTGGGATGCGCACTCATCTGCTGGCGGCGCCTGTCACAGCCGACTCGAGCCCTTGTCCTCCCGCAGTAGCCATTCCCTGACCGAAGGAGCACGGTCAAGGAACTGGCTGACCTGCATGCCTTCTTCGCGTGAGGTCACCCTCGGCAGCGGGGCGAAGTCGTCGGGAAGCACGTCCAGCCAGCTCACCACGCGGTCTCCCGCACGCAGAGTGATCAACAGCTCGCACCGCAGCTGGCGTGGAACGTCCGGGCGGTGGGACAGGCTGTTCCACAGGGCCGGCCACAGGTAGTGGGTGCCATCGGGCGCCGCGTTCGCCCGCACCCACGCCGGGTCCAGTCGCGAGTTCAGGCTGAGGTCACACGCCCGCTCCTCCAGCCCGAACAGCGAGGCCGAATCGATGGCTTTCACCTCGCGCGGCAGCGGTTGATCGAAGTGCATCGCCCCATGCTGCCCGACAGCACCCTGCGATGAGGAGTCGACCCCAAAGAGTCATTCCGTTAGGAGTTCTTAGGCACGGTGTTGCGCAGCGCACGGTGTGAGCTGCGGCTGACTCAGCTTCAGGTCGGCCGGATCGTCGGATACTCGGCGTCGGCGATCTCGCGGATCGAGAGCGGGCGGATGCGCGTGGACCTTGAGACGCGCCTGCGTTTGGCCCGCGCGCTGGGTATCCCCCCGGAGCGGGTGAGCGGGTTCCCTGTCCCCGCGGGCCCGGTGATCGATACCGTGGCGGACGTACCGGTGCCGGACGAGGAGGACGCGATGCGTCGCAGGACTGTGCTGACCGGGGCTCTGGCTGCCGGGACGGCGGCCGTCGTCGGCACGGGCGCGGCCGCCGCGGTGCCGGCCGCGCGCCTGGAAGACGTGCTGTTTCATCTCCCGAGCGGTGAGCCCGCGCCGCTCCAGGCCCTGGCGACCCGGACGGCCGCGGCGCGCGAGGCGTTCACTGCCGCCCGCTACACCCGGCTCAGTGCCGCTCTGCCCGGCCTGCTCTCCGTCGCCGAGGCGACCAGGGACGCCGCCACCGGCCGGGCCCGGCAGCATGCCTCCGCGATCCTCGCCCGCGCCTACGTCCTGGCCGCCGAACTGGCGTCGAAAGAGCACTCCGACGCCGCGTGGGTCGCGGCCGACCGTGCCCTGGGCGCCGCGCGGGCCAGCGGCATGCCGGTCCCCATCGGCGAGGCCTCCCGCGTGCTCGCCATCACCATGCGCCGCTCCGGCCGGTCGGCCGCAGCCGTCTGCCTCCTCACCCACGAAGCGGCCGGTCTCGACCCCGCCGAGGCCCGCACCGGCGCCGTCCGGACCACGCTGCTGCTCAGCGCGGCGTACTCGGCCGCCGCGGGACGCGACCGCACCACGGCGCTCGCCCTGCTGGACGAGGCCGAGGAGGACGTCAAGCGCCGCCCCGGCGCCCCGGGCGGGCTCTTCACCGTCGAGGCCACACGTGCTCAGGTCGACGTCTATCGCATCAGCGCCCATAACGCGCTGGGCACCCCTGACGAGGCGGTGAGTGTCACGCGGGGCCTGAACGTCGGCCTCATGCCGACCGCAGAACGCCGGGCCCGTGCCTGGACCGACACGGCCCGCATGTGGCACGCGCTCGGCGACGGCACGCAGGCGTTCGCCGCTCTGCGCCGCGTCGAGCAGGAAGCCGCGCAGGAGGTCCAGCGTCCGGCACTGCGGGCCCTGACGTCGAACCTGCTCTACGGCCCCACGCGCCTGCCCGGCCTGCGCGAGTTCGCCGCCCGTACCGGGGCCGTCCCCGCCTGAGCGACACACCCCCGGCCCCGGTCGACGGGCTGGTCCCGGTCCGCGCTCACGGTGCCGGCGCGAACCAGGCCCGTTCCTCGTCCTTCTCCACCAGCGCGATGATCTCCCGCATCCGCTCGCTCATCGGCGGCAGCGCTTCGAGCCGGTGCCAGCCGACCTCGACCGACTCGTCATCGCAGACCCGGGGCAGCTGGCCCGGGTCTGCCGGGCGGCAGGCGAACACCAGCTCCAGGTACTGCGCGCGGTCGCCGTTGCCGTGCCTGACCGGCGGGGAGTGCGTGACGGCGGCGAGCCGCTCCACCACCACCCGTACTCCGGTCTCCTCCTCGACCTCGCGCACCACCGCGGCGGCCGGGTCCTCCCCCAGCTCCACGATCCCGCTCAGCGGCGTCCACAAGCCGGCGGCGGACCGACGCTGCAAGAGAACCTGCCCATGCTCGTCGCGGACCACCGCGACGACCCCCGGCAGCCACAGCAGACAATCCGGACCGACCGCATTCCGCAGATCTGACACAAAATCAGGAATCATGCACCCACCCTAGGCAGCCGAAGAGGGCACCGCCGGGGATTCACCACTCCCAGCCCAGGACACTGCCCTGTGCCGCATACACCCGCGCCCTCGCCGGGGGGGGGATGGCGAGGGCACAGGCGGAGGCTACAAGGGGAGCGACGACCAATCGGCTCACAACCGCCTCTCCGCGAGAGTAGCCCGGCCCGCCACGCGCGGGGACGGTCCGGGACCTCTGCGGGGATCAGAACTCGAAGACGAACCCGGTCGCGAACTGCCGCGCGCAGTCGGATTCGTACGTGTGCTTCCAGTGGATCTCACGGCCGCGGTAGGTGCCGTCCGCCGTCACGGGTGACGGAGCCCTCATAGGTGCGGGGCGGGCAGCTTCGCGCACCGGGCGCCCCAGGTGCGTGTCTTCGCCCCGGCGCGCGGGCTTCGGCGTGCGCCGCCGGGCACGTGTCTGCGCGGTCCTGCCGGTGGCGTGGGGACCTTCGGGTGGGGAGGGTTGTGCCCTACGCTCTGCGCCATGACACGAGGTGGTGCCCGCCGGGGCGGGCGGAAGGGCCAGACCTACACCGCCAAGCCCAACCTGCAGTCCTACGACGTCACTCCGGCTTCCGAGGTCACCGTGACACGGGCGGACGGCACGGTGGTGACCGAGCCCGCGAAGCAGGCGAAAGCCACGGTCCCCGCCCGGCGCAGCAGGGGCCCGATGGTGTGCGCCATCTGCGGCTACGCGATCAAGGGCCGGGTCCTTTACAGCTGGGAGCGCGGCCGCGCCCGCAACAAGCCGGTGCACGGCCGGTGCGATCCCAAGGCACGGCCCGAGCGCCCGCCACGTCCCGCTTCCTCGAAGAACGCCTACGCGACCCCGCCGCCGAAGAAGCGGCCCCCGGGGCCGCGCAAGCCCGTGGGCACCTGTCCCAAGTGCGGTGCGCCGCCGGGAGAGCGCTGCACCGTCCAGTACGCCGACGGCACGACCGAGCAGGTCGAGATCGGGCACCTGCAGCGCCGGGCCGCCCCGAGCGCGTAAGCGACGTACCAGCGCACCGTCGCAGACCTACGGGGCCCGGCCACCGCGACGACGGTTCCGGCATGCCGGGCCGTCTGCGACTGTCCGCCGAAGCCGCGGCGATGCGGACGGCCTGTCGGGCACGGTCAGCTCGGGTCTTGGTCGTCCTGCAGGGCGGGTGGTGCCTGCCAGAGAAGGGTTTCCAGTGGCCGCTGCAGGCGCCGCCCCGGGCCCGGCAGGGGGCTCATCACCGCAGACATCTCGTCGCTGAACAGAACGACCGGCTTGGCCGGTGCGTCAACACTCGTGGCGACAGCCTCATGCGGGTTGTTCCTCGTCATCTGCTCCCCCGTGGTAGTGCGGGCACTGCCTTATGCGAAGCGCCGTATTCGTTCGACCACCGCTTCACCGTACGGGGCCGAGATGCCCGCACTCCAACTCATTCGGCGTAGACGTGGCCGGGCCAGGACAGGGCCGTTGCGGTTTGGAGGACCGGCCGCGCATCAGCTCCTGCGCCAGGTCCCTGCCTCCACCTTCGCATCCCGCACCGACACCCGGCCCGGGCCGCCACCGGCTCACATCACCGGCTCCGCCGCCACCCTCACCCCCGACGGGGACACGTGGGCCGTGCGCAAGGGCGGGCCGGCGAAGCTGCGGACCCGCATCGAGGCCGTACGCCCGCTCTCTTTCAGGAGGCGGGTTCGTCACCCGTGGACTCGTCGAAGTGGACGGTGCCGTCCTCGCCGAGGCGCGGATGAAGCACGACGGGGGCGTGGGTGCTGATGTCGGAGAGGCGCGGGCCTTCCGGCCCGTCGGGGCCCCAGCGCAGCAGGCGCCGGGAGCGAGCGATGCGGTAGACGGTGCCGTGGGCCTCGACCTCGTCGCAGCGGCCGGTGCGCAGCCTGTCCGCGGCCTCCGCGAATTCCCTAAGCTCTGCGGCTGCCGCCTCGGTGACGCCGGCGGCCGGGTGGCGGGCGTCGACTGTGCGGTCAGCGTCGTAGGGGATCAGTCCGCGGGTGCGCGGTTCCATCCAGGTCAGGGCGAAGTCCAGGGTGCGGCGCGCGTCATGGGCGGTGGCCTGCAGCCCACTGCCCGGCGACCAAGGGCCGCTGCCAGATCGCTCGACGATCAGGAACGCCGCCGGCATCAGCAGGACGTCCGGATGACTCTCCACGGCCCGCGCGGAGTCCGCCAGGACCGGGGTAGGGAAGTTGGTCCCGCTGTAGGCCAAGGGGCGCAGCGCGACTCGCTCCGCCGCCTGGAGCGGGGAGAGGGGTGCGTCCGGATCCAGGGCAAGGTCGTCGTCAACCCGCGGACTGCGGGCGCCAGCACCGGGGCTCCAGTCCGGGGTGAGGGGTTCGGGGTCGGTGGGGCGCGGCGTCTCGATGCCGCCGTGCTCGTCGATGGCCGCATACTCCTCGGCCCGCACCACTCGGTAGCAGGTGCCGAGCACGGTGAGTTCGTCAACGTACTCGGTCTCCAGGCGGGCGACCGCTGCCAGCAGCGCGCGCCGTTCCTGTCTGCTCTTCGCCTGGTCCTTCGCTTGGAACCAGAGCAGGGAGTTCAGGGCGTCGCGGGCCTGCTGCGGACAGCCGTGGGTAACCTCGACGACCACCCGCCACCGCCGCCCGCCGTCCTGGTCTTGTGCGGCGACGCCGAACAGCGGGCCCCGTACCGCCAGAGCGCTGTAGCGTGCCGCCGCGTCGGCGGCATCAGCCTCCACCGCGGCTTCTACCGGCTCCACCGGAACCCTCACCAGCACCGGCCACTCCCCCGGTCCCGCATCCTGTTCGCTCACGCCACCATCGTGGCGGCCGCCGCGTCCTCGCATCGCAGTTTCACCGGATCTCCGCCTTGGTCTTGGGCCGCGGTGACATGGCGGGCGACCGTGGTACGCCACAGGGGCCCGGCTGACGCCGGGCCCCTGTCTCTCGTAGCGGGGACAGGATTTGAACCTGCGACCTCTGGGTTATGAGCCCAGCGAGCTACCGAGCTGCTCCACCCCGCGTCGGTGACACCACTCTACACAGCAGCCGACGCGGGACGGCGGTCAATTTCCGTGCGGGCCCTGGGGTCAGGCGCGGACGATGTTCTCGGCCTGGGGGCCCTTCTGGCCCTGCGTCACGTCGAAGGTGACCGTCTCGCCCTCGGCGAGCTCGCAGTAGCCGTTGCCGGAGATGTTGGAGTAGTGGGCGAAGACGTCCGACAGGGTGCACGGCACCCCTGGCAACTGCCGCACTCCCCCGGGAACCTCTTCGCCATGGGAGTCACCGGCAACGGAGACTACCTTTTCTGGGTCACCCAGCCCGCCGACACCCCGGACGAGTGGACCATCGCCGTCAACGAGGCCCTGCGCGCGCCCTGGTTCACCTACAACGGCTCCTTGACCGAATTCCTCGTCAGCGTCCTCAACGGGACCACAACCGTCCCCATGTTCCCCAAAGATCTCCTCGACCACGCTCCCGCCTTCACCCCGTCGACTCTCAAAAGCAGCACACCCGCCGCAGCCGCCCGGACACCCGTCAGCACACGGGCCATCCGCGACTGGGCCAACGCCAACGGATACGACCTGCCCGAACGCGGACGCATCCCGATCGAAATCATCGAGGCACGGAAGCAGGAGAACCCCAACTGACACACGCCAGCCGCCCTCCCTGCCGTGACAGTCACGCCCTCTACGCCCGGATCAATCAGGCGGGAACGTGACTCCGGTGGTGATCTCGTCGACAAGGTCACGCAGCGGGGTTCACCCGAGCGGGGTGGTCGCCACGGGAGGCCCTCTGGAGAAGGTCGACAACGGCGACGAGAAGCACGGTATGCACCCGCTTGTGGTTGACACCACGCTGCTGAACAACACCGAACGCTGACGGGCAGCGACCCCAGGTCAGCGACCTGAGACTTTGTTGTTGTCTAGAGCTCTCGGGGCCTCGTGCCATTCGCGTGCCATAGTCCCGCTCCCTCTCAGGGAAGCCGTTTCGCGTCGGAGCAGCGGCCCCGTTCCAGCACGGAGCACCCCCCTTAGACCGTGTCCTATGTGGTGAGGCGGAGGAGTCGTTTGTAGCAGCAGATGGCTGCGGCGAGGCCGAGGAAGGCCAGGTAGTTGCGGGGGTGG
>NZ_JBHWAQ010000068.1:0-19401 GCF_042743475.1 Streptomyces sp. NPDC059534 | reverse complement strand
CTCACCCGCCCACGAACGGGCATCAACCAATACCCCACCCATGGACAGAACAACGACTCACCTGCCCAACCATCACGACAAGGACCGTTGCAGTATTAGGACGCTCTGCCGTTTCATGCGGCCGTCCACTTGGCGTTCCACCTCGTTGAGTGGCTTGCGGACCTGCTCGGCGAGGTGAATGGCTGTGGCGTACTCGCGGGTCTGGAGCAATCCCGGGACGATCGAGGGTGCGAACGCTCGCTCTTCCTCGGCTTCGTGCTCCAGGGCGACGAGCGGGTGCAGCCACTCCGGCACGGCGCCGCGGACCCACCAGCCCTCTGGTACGTCCTCTGCGAGCTGGACCAGGGCCGCTACCTCGTCCGGGTCACCGCCGGCGGCTTCGGCGATCGATCGGACGGTACGGCTCTGAGGCTTGCTCTCGCTCCTCCATGCCTCGTAGCGCTGGACGGTCGACTTTCCGTAGCCGGAGCGCTTGGCCACTTCTTCAAGCGTCAGACCCGATCGGATGCGGAGCCTCTCCAGACCCTTCGCGAGCTGCATTCTGCGCGGTCCCGACATGGGCGTTCCTTCCTCCGAGTACCCGTCAGTGTGTCCAAGCGGTGACGGCCGCAGCAAGGCCCGTCGGTATCGCTAAGGCGTGCATATGCCAACCTCCATGGGATTCCCATGACGGACTTCCCATGGCGGGAATCCCGGTGACAGACTGTCAAAGGGTCGCCACCGACTGCCAGGACCACGGCATGTGATCAACATCGCGGCCCCCGAACTCGGTTGGATGAGGGCATCGGAGTACGGCCATGCAGGCTCACGCGCAGCAGGACATTCGAGCTGGTGACGTGGACCTGCAATCGATATCGGTCGAGCAGCGCACGCGATTGCATGGACTTGGATGCGCCCGCTGCGGTGCCGACAGCCCCCACATCCCTGCCGGATACGCCTACAGCAGTTCCAGCGGCGGCGGTCGGCTCGGATGGCCAGTGAAGGTCTGTTCCAACTGCCCCGCGAACGTAGGGAGTTGATTGTGAAGAGGGATGCGTCGGACGTCGGCGCCCACTGGCTGGCTGCGGCCCGCCACTCGTCGTGGGCGGTCTGGGATGAGTGGCTGCATGGCACCTACGCCCTCGTGCCCACCGGCGGGTTATGGGACGTGATCGCCATGCCGCAGCACCGGCTGACCGGCGCGGCCGAGAACCGGCGGGAGGCGTGGGCGGATGTCCCGATCCTCGCCGACCTCGGCGCCGGGTACGCCTACGTGTGGGTGCCCACCGGCACCCACACGATGTGGGATGTCCCCGGCACGACCGCCCTCGGGCCGATGTGGTGGATCGCCGTCCCCCGGCCGGGCGGCCCCCAGGTCCCCGAACGCCGCTGGGTGCAGCCCCCCGGCGTGTTCCCCCGCCTCATGAACCCCGACGCCCTGAGTGACGCTCTGCGTGCCGCACCGGCCGCCGGGCCCGGACGGGAGGCCGCGTGATGGGCGCGCTTGCGCACCGCCTCAACCAGGTGCTTCCCCAGGGCATCCGGCCTCTCGGTATCCAGCAGACCGAGGCCGACCGCCCCGCCCGTCTGCGTCAGGTGGTCGGGCTCCCTGCCGCCGCCAACGACACCCCGGGCCGGGCCCGCTTTACCACCGGGATCGCGTTCGGTGTGTGGGGCCTCGCGGACGAGGACGTCGAGCGGCTCACCTGCCTGGCGGGTGAACTCACCGACCACGTCGCCGCCTGGACCGTGAGCGAGCGCGTCCTCGTCGTCTCCGACTACGCCGACGGGCGCGCCACGATCAGCGTGATCGCGCTCCAGGGGTACGCCCGGGGGGACCTCGACCCCCGCGGCCTCTCGCACGTCGAGGTGCTCGACGAGACCGGCACCGTCCAGTACGGCATGGGCCCGAGCGCGTACGTACAGGTCCGGGTGATGCGGCCGTGATCCACTGCGAGACCTGGGCCGGAACCCCGGCCGCCCCGTATATGTGGCTCCTGGCCCGCGACGTAGCCCCGACGCCCTCGGGTGCCGTACGGCGGCTGACGGCAGCGGCCGAGCACCTCGCCGACCGCCTCGACACCGACCCGGCCGACCCCCGGCCCTTCCCCAGCGCCACCCTGCGCGGCTGGCTTGACGACCGCATCGGCCGCGAGGACGTCGAGCACCGGCTCACCACCGGTGCGTACGTCCCCGAGGTGGTCACCATCACCGGCCCGGGCCACGTCCCCTACACCCTCGCTGCGATGCCCGCCGGCGGATGCGTCTGCTGTCGGCCCCGCCCCCTCACTGCCGCCCCTGCGGCCCGTACGGAAGGAGTCCGCGCGTGATCCTCGGAGGAATGCGCATCCAGTGCGGCGAGCGGGCCCACCTCAGCGACGCGTTCAAAGCGGTGGTCGCGGCGGCCGGGATAGAGGGCAAGGCTCCCTCCACGGTTCGCTGTGTGGTCGAGCGTCACCGTGTCGGAGAGGAGGTCCACCACGCCGTCCTGTCCGAGCTCCCGCTCAGGGACGCGGGCGACATCTGGGTGTCCTGGCTCGACAGCCGCGAGCCCCACGAGGTCGAGCGGCGTCTCTACTGTCCCGTCACGGCAGGGCCGGGCATCCCGTGCGAGCTGCACGCCATGCACCCCGACGGCCATTCCTGGGAGCTCACTGAGAGGTACCTCACCGACTGACCACCTCCAGACCGGCCGGTCCGTGGCGCCCCCATCGAGGACCGGCCGGTCTGGTGCCCCCTCCCCGCCCCAGCCGCGCGAGGAGGGGCACTCGGCTGTCCTGGACCACCGTCGGAGCCGCGCCCTGGCACAGGTACGAGTGGAGCCCCGGCGTGAGACGCCGGGGCTCTGCTCGCGTGACGGCCCCCGCCACCGACGACACAGCCGGGGGAAGAGCGCCGTCATGAGTGGGTCAGCTCCCCCACCCGGGATCGGCCGTCAGGCCCCATCCGATGTCGAGACGCATGCGTCATCCCCTCCCTATGTGGGCCCGTGGTCCGGCCCCGACTGGCGACGCTACCTCTGACCAGCGAAAACAAGGAAGAGTCGGGCGGAATCTCCGTCAGGAGGCGTGGCGGTAGGTGCCTGCCAGCCGCACGACCGTGTGTCCCCACCGCGAGTTCAGCTCGTCCAGCACCGGTTCGATGCGGAGCCGTGCCTCCCGCTCGGGGTCGAGGGGCAGCTGAGTGCCGGGGCCGTCTTCGGCTGCCGTGAGCTCCTCGGCGGTCACGGCGACCCTGCGGACGCGGGCCCGCTGGAACGCGAGGCCGTCCCAGCTGCGCCACACGGCCGTGCGCAGGTCTTCGGTGTGGCCGGACGGCGTGGGCAGTTTCCGTGTCCGCTCGACGCGGGAGCCGTCCGCGAGCCGTACGGACAGGGTGAGGGCGCGGGCGATGCGCCAGTTGTGCCGGGAAGCCGGTCGCATCAACGCGCCCATGGGCGCTGCCGACCTCTGTCGCAGCATGTACGGCCGCTGACCTCTCGTCCTGGCGATGGCCGGTGCGGTGGCCCCGTCTCCTTCGCCTCCGTGCGCAGTAGGCGAGGATCATCACGGCACGTTGCGTGTGAGAGAGGGGACTCATGAGTTACGCCATCCCGGATCTGCCCGGCCTCGGCCTGCCGGGCGGAGCGCTCGGAGGCGGGGGAGCGCTCGCCGTGCTCCTTGTCGTGGGCGTCCTGGCCCAGCAGAGCAAGCCCGGTGACCGGGAGCGCTTCAACCGCGCTATCGAGCAGGGGATCGGTACGGCCGTAGCCGTGATCGGTCGCTACCTGTCCGGCCATGAGCTTGTTGGGGAGCCGCGGAGCGAGGCGACATGGTGGCACGCGGGTGCCCCACTGCCCGACGACAGGGCCACTGAGACACCGGTCGATCAACTCGGAGCGCCGCCGGCTGCGCCCCCGGTAAAGCGCGCACGGGCCGGAGGGATGCGGCGGGTGCTCCGCATCATCGGGGCGCCCATCCGGCTCCTGTTTGGGGCGCTTGCTGGCATCTGGCACGTGCTGAGGATCTGGCACAGGTGGCCGCGCTTCGCCCGCGCCCTTGTCCGACTGGCACCGCTGTCGATTGCGTGGGGCGTGTGGCGATTCCCGTCCGGGACGCAGGCCGTCCTAATCGCCGTCGCGGGGGCGGCGTTTATCGCGGCGCTCACGAGCCCGTCCGCCCTCGGCCTTTGGCGGGTACGCCCCGTGTGGACAGACGGACAAATCTACGGCCCTGGCCTGTGGGTGGCACTCCGTCAGATCCTCCGTTTGGAGGACAGCGAGACCAGACAGCGTTGGCTGTCTGTGCCGAACGACTTCAAGGCCGCCGACGCCCGCATGGTCCTGCGTCTCCCCTCGAAGTGGATCGGCGGACCGGAAGCTGTAGCTGCCGTAGAGCGCGTATTTGAGGAACGCGTTCCGGGTGAATGGGTGTCCCAGTGGGAGCGCCGCGGGCAAGAGCATTACGTGCAATGGACGCCGAAGCCTCGCCCCAAGGAGAAACCGCAGCTTCCTGCCTACGTTCCGTGGAAGCCGACCGGGGATCCTCGTCGCGTTTTCGTCGGCCTTGCTATCGAGGGCGATTCGGTCGTGGATGCCGTCATCCAGACGCAAACCGCCACCCCCCACTGGGGTGTGTCCGGCATGACCGGCTCCGGAAAGTCCACCGTCCTTTACATTCCTGTGGTCCACGGACGCATGAACGGTGAACTTATCGACATCCTCGACACCAAGAGGAGCAGCCTCGCGGCAGCAGAGGGGTACTCGGGAGTTCGGATTCATAAGACGACACGGGAATGTGTCAGTGCATTTGCTGAGTTCCTGACATCCATGATGGCGGCTGAGGCCGCCGTCGAGCGGGGAGCCGATCCGGCACTCAGGGCGGCGCTTGTTCCCAGGACTCTCGTGATCGACGAACTGCCGACGCTGATCAAGCTTGCGTATACATGGTGGCGCTACGGGATCAAGGGGAAGGGGACCCCTCCATTCCTCGACTGGCTCGGAATCATCCTGCTTCAAGGCCGTTCCTCTAACCATCGTGTCGTCGTGGGAACCCAGCAATTCGCCAACGCGTTCTTCGGTGGAACCATGGAGCGTGCGCAAATCGGAACGCGTATCGCGGTGGGGCAGCAGGACCGCGTTTCTTGGGGTGTGGCATTCGGGCAGAGCACGCCTGTGCTGGGCTATGACGCCGAGATTCCCGGACGTGGAGCCTACGCCGACAACAAGAAGGACCCTGACGGCGACTACCTGTGGGTTCGTGAATTTCAGCCCTGCTACATCACGGACGTCGTACAGAGCTATCTCCGCGACTGCCTTCCGGCTCCGTCCTGGTTCGATCGTGGGGACATGGCCCCATGGATTACCGACGAGATCCGAGCCGAGGTCAACGCCACGGCGGCCACGGCTCACTTCCTGCCCGGCGGGAAGTACGGCCCCGCTGTCGCCCCTGGATCTCAGGCGGGGGTGCTGATGGGTTCGCCCAGCTCACCGCCCGCGACAGCACCCCACGCGACAGGCGGCGCGACAGGCGGCGCGACAGCGGCTGGCACAGCGACCGTCACTCTGCCCACCGTCGGCGGGGACGATGTCGTACCCGAGACCTACAGCCTTTCCGATGCTCACGAGAAGGGCATCCTGCCGTGGAAGGCGGCCACCGTCCGAACGTATTTCAAGCGTGGTGAGAAGAGAGGCATCACGCCCCCGGAAGGAATCACGGACGGCCAGACCTCCTACTACTCCGAGGACGAACTCACGACGTGGCTGGAAGCGTGGAAGAAGTGGCAAGCCGAGAACACCGGCTCGGCGTCTGGGAAGGTTCCGGGACCGAAAGACAGTGGGAGCGGTGGAGGGTCTTGAGTCTGCGGACGTAGCCGGGATGCCGTATCCGAAGAGTGAGTGCAAGTACGTTGCGAACGGGACTCTCAACACCTTGCCCGTGGTGTAACAGTCTCCCGGAGGAACACTCAACTGGACCCGGAATCTCGCCGGGTAAGAGACTCTGGAACTCCGGTCGTCACTTCGGGCTTACGGGCAGAGGCGGGGTCCGCCAAACCAAAATCCAGGACGCATTGAGTCCGGGAAGATGCGTTGTGCTTTCCCCTGGGTTTCCGGCGGTGGAGAGCACTAAGAAGGCGGAGGGTGGCAGGCGATCAGCCCGCACCCTCCGCCTCGTTTCTTCCTGGTAAGGCGTATAAGGCGCAAATCGCGGAGACGGGAACTCGGAACGCTGCTGCCAGAATAGGAACCCATCGGGCGGGGACGCTCTGACGTCCGGTCTCCACATCGGAATACGTTGGAACGCCCACGTGAAGTGATTTGGCCACGTCCTTTTGACGCAACCCGGCAGAGCGGCGCATTCGTCGCAACGGTGATTCGTCGTGGATTTCTTGAATTAGTTCTGCAATGGGTACCTCGAAGAGTCGAGAAAGGGCATGAAGGTGCGACGGAGCGGGGGAATGCCCCCGCGTCTCCCACATGGATACGGTCGAGCGCGAGCATCCGATTTCGATCGCCACGCGAGATTGCGTCCAACCCCGCCCCTTGCGTAGAGCTCGTAGCCTCATGCCGCGTATGCGCACCCGTGCACCCTTCCTGTCGTTGTCCTTCAAGGCGGGCACTCTAGCGGCGGCGATCCGCGTCGTACTGCCCGCTCTGCCGGAACGGCCGAGTAGTGACAGACCCTTACGAACTTCTTTGACGGTTTGATCAACAGCGGCATAGGGTCTTCGCTCTAGCGGTCCGTCAACCCAACGGGCCGCAACCTGGGGGAGGTTGAATGCCGTCGATGGCCACGATTGCGCGGAAGGTCATGGGCCTACCGGAGCCAGTCGAGGACCGTAAAACCGCGGAAGGTGGTCCGGTCGCACACTCGGCCGATGGCGTGGTGAACCCCTGGGAGGCCGCCGGCGCCGAACTGGCCCGGCAGCAGAGCGCCGCAGCGCCCAAACGTGCCGTCCCCGTCGCGGCAGCGAATGTGCCGTGGGTGGCGCAGGACGAGCGATCCGGAGCCCGCTTCGCCAAGCGCTTAGGGCGGGGTGTGCTGTGGACTGTGGTCGCTCTGGCCGCAATCACGGGCGTCCGGTCATGGGTCGTGCCCGCCAAGGCACCCGCCCCCGCCGCAGCGCCCCCGGTACAGGCAGGCCCGACCTACCCGGACAACGAGGCGCAGGCCGTCGCCGCCAGGTTCGCCAGGGCGTACCTCGCATGGGACGAGACCAAGGCCCCCGAGCGGGCGGCTCTCCTGGCCGCCGTCCTGCTGGCAGGTGCCGACACCGCCATGGGATGGAACGGGCACGGGCGACAGGACGTGCTGACCGTCGAGCCCGGCTCGGTCACACCTGGAAAGTACGGACAGGCCCGTGTCCGCGTGGACGTACTGATCCAAGCCCCCGGCGCAAAGACCGCCGCCTCACCTGCGCGATGGGTGGGCCTGGACGTCCCCGTGGTGGAGACCTCCGGCCGCGTCGTCGTATCCGGCCGACCCGGCTTCGTCGGCATCCCAACCGACGGCCCCAGGGCACCCGAGATCCCCGCCCCGGAAGCCGATGCCGAGCTGAGTTCGCAGACGACGGCCACCGTCGGCAAGTTCTTCGAAGCCCTCGCGGGCGCCGGTGACGTCGATGCCGTGACAGCCCCCGGGGCGAAGGTGCCTCCGCTTCCCGGAGGCGTCACGTACAAGGCGCTCACCTCGTGGACCGTCGACATCGGCACCGGGGCGGACCGCACCGGAACGGCCGTCGTCACGTGGGCCCTGGGCAGCGCCACCATCGAGCAGGCATACCGGGTCGAGCTCACACGAGTCTCAAGCGCCGACGCGCAGCGGTGGCAGGTGGCCGGCGCACGCGGCGGCTCCCTGTGAGCCAGTGATGCGTAAGGCGCACAGGAAATGAGCGGCCGTCATAGCCGCAGGTCAGAAAGCCAACTCTTACTAAGGGGGACCCCCCATGAACCTCGACCTCGTCGACCTCGCCGCAGAGCTGACCACCGGCGCGGCCCTCAAAGACTGGGTCCTGGTCGTCGTCGGCAACCTGTTCATGGCGTTCTTGGCCATCCGTGCCGTCGGCCATTTCATCAAGAAGGAGTGGGGTGAAATGGTCACCCTTGCGGTCGCCGCCGTGTTCGTGGGCGCGATCGTCTGGGCGCCTGCTGTCGTCAAGGACATGCTTGTGGGCGTCTGGAACAAGGTTGCAGGTACAGCCTGATGCGACGCGGTCACACCTACACCCGTCAATTCGACATCGACCCGCGGCAGCATGAGCTTCTCGGGGTGGACCTGGGGGAGGGTGCGCCGCGCCGGGCCCTCGTCCTCGGCCTGATCCTGTTCGTCGTCTGGACCGGCCCCCTGCTGCTGCTCTTCGGCCTGCCCAGCGAGATCAGTTTCACCGCCTACTTCCTGCCGCCGATCGTCACCGCTGTCTATGGGACCCAACGGTCGGTCAAGGTCGAGCAGCGGTGGAACATCACGCGATGGGCCCTCAGCGCTCGGTACCTCGTCATCGGTCACCGACCGATCATCTGCGGCGGCCGTAGAGCGGCAACCCGTAGTGAGTGGCTCCCGCGTCGCGCCCGCTGGGCGGGTAAGACGGACGTCCTCCTCGCCTCGCCGCTCGGGTCCCTCGTCGAGCGGTTCCTCGGCGAGGACCGCGAGGATGCCGTTCCCGTCGGTGCTGGGGACGCGATCCGGCTCGACACGCACACCCGCCTGTACGGCCCCGATGCCGTCGCCAAGGCGTACGGCCGCAAGGCCATGCAGCAGTACCAGAAGGGGGAAGCGGCATGAAACTGCGCAAGCGGATCTCGGAACTCCTCGGCATGGGAGGAGACCGATCGGCCGGAGCCCCACAGTATGAGGCGCTCTCCGACGGCCTGATCGTCACCGGCGGCCACGCCGAAGCGTGGTACGTCCTGGCGAGCTCCAACACGGACCTGATGAGTGAGGGCGCGCGTGACGCCGAACTCGACGCCGCAGACGCCGCACTCGCCCGCACGCTCGCCGGACTCGACTGCCAACTCCGCATCCTGTGGTCACCGCTGAACGCCGCCGACTACAGCACCGAGGCGGCAGAGATGTTCACCGCCGGCGCCTGGACGGAGTGGGCAGACCTCAGAGTCCGACGCCTCGAACAGATCGGCCTGCCCACCCGGCACCTGCTCCTGGGCGTCCGCCTCGCCGAGCGCAGCGGCCAGACAGAGCAGGCGGGCCGCAGGGGGGTGCAAGACGCCCTCGGGCTCTCCTCTCCGGGGATCAGCACGCGCGAACTCGCCCGCTTCGATGCCCAGATGCGCCGCCTAGGCCGACGGCTCGAAGCCACCCCATGGAAGGCCCGGCCCGCATCCGTCGAGCTCCTCGCATGGATGATCAGCCGCGAGCAGCACCGCGGCACAGCGCTGCCCGCGCCGTCTGCGGGGGGCGTCATCAGCGGTGCCAAGCTCGCCACCCTCACCCGGGGGCGCATCCTCCCGCACCCCGACCACCTGCGCGTGGTCGACGGAACCGGCCGCGTCGCCGCCTGGGCGAGCGTCCTGGTCATGACCGGGTTCCCCGAAGAGATGGACGTACCCGGCGCCGGCGAATGGCTGCGCATCCTCTCGGAGATCCAATACGTCCCCGACATCGAGGAGGAAGACCTCCCGGCAGGCTTCGACCCCGCAGACCTCATCGTCCCCGTCAGCCCCGAAGCGAGTGTCAGGTTCCGTGTCCTGCCCAAACGCGACGCCCTCAAAGTTGTCGAGCAGGCCCGCCGCCTCGCCAAGGAACAGCGCCGCTCTGCCGCCAGACAGAGCGCCGAGGACCCCGGCCGCGATATCGAAGAGACCGAAGCCGTGATGGCCGAGCTCACCCGCGAGATGCGCCGCGAAGACCTGACCCTCGTCGAGGACCACCCCCGCCTCATCGTCACGAGCACGACCGGCCTCGACGACCTGCGATCCCGCGTAGACGCCGTGATCACCCACTACGGCGGCCTCGGGATCGAGGTGTCCGTCGGCGAAGAAGAACAGCGCGAGCTCTGGCTCGAAACGCAGCCGGGCGACCACCTGCGCGTGCCCGACCTCGGCCACCGCCGCGACGTCACCGCGCTGTCCGGGTCCTGGTGGTGGGGCGGCGCCATGGTCGGCGACGACAAGGGCCCGATCGTCGGCTACCTGACCGGCAGCACTCCCGGAACCTTCCGCACCGACGTCACCGCCGGCAGCGACCGAGGCGACGCGACGACCACCGCCCTCATCGGACGAAGCGGACGCGGCAAGACGACTGGCATGGAGCTCCTCCTCCTCGACGCCGCATTCCGTGGCGCCTACGCCCTCGCGCTGGACTTCAAGGGAGATCTAGGCGGCCTCACCCTCGCCGCCCACCGGTACGGCCTGGAGGCCCACCTCGTCGAAACCGGCCCGCGCTACGCCGGTGTGGCCGACCTATTCGACCTCCTGGGCGCCGAGGGCGGCCTCGACGCCGCCCGCGGAGAGGTACCCGCACAGCTCAGCATCGCCATCCCCGACCACCTCCGAGACCGGGGCGCCGAGACCCCGATCACCCACGCCACGAACGCCGTGATCGCCGCAGGCGACCCCGCCACGTGGAAGGTGATCGAGCACCTCCGCCAGATGGACGACGGCCTAGCGCGAGAGACCGGCGAAGCACTTCACGACCTCGCTCAAACGGGCCTGGGTGCCCCGTTCATGGGCCGCCCGACCGGAGAGACCCCACCCCTGCGGCCCGCCCCGGGAATCTGGGTCGTGCAGATGCCCGGCCTCTCCCTGCCGCCAGCCGACGCCAGCCGACGCGAATGGAACCCGAGCCAGCGTCTCAGCGTCGCCCTCATGCACTCGATGCTTGCCTACGGCGTCACCACCGCCGGCCGCAGGGACCTGCGCGGCCTGAGGAAGGTCGTCGCGGTCCCCGAGGTGCACCTCATGACCGCCACCCGCGAGGGAGCGACTTTCCTTCAATACATCGCGCGAGTCGGCAGAGCCCTGGCCACCTCGCTGGTTCTCGACACCCAGGACCCCGAGTCACTCGTCAAGCTTGTCGGCATCGTCGAACAGCTCACGACCGTGTACGGCTTCCAGCTCACCTCGCGCGAGCAGCAGGACGCCATGGCCGAGCTCCTCGGACTGCCGAAGAACACTCACACGCGGGCCCTGATCCAGTCCGTCGGCCTGCTGCCCGACGGTGAGATCCGGCACGGGCATTGCATCGTCCGCGACCGCAGGTTTGCGTGCGCCACCGTCCAGTTCGACGTGCCGTCGGCTGAGCTCCTCGACCTCCTCGACACCTCACCGAAGGCCACCCAGCTCCCCGACCACATCGAGACCACGGAGAAGGCGGGCGTATGAAGCGGCACACCGTACCGGCCCTGATCATGGCGGCCGGACTCCTCATGACCGGATGCACTGAGGCAGGGGAGAAGGCAGAGGAGAAGGCGAGCGACCCCACCGCCGCCGTCCTCAAAGTCGCCCGCGACTACCAGACCGCCGCCCTCCGCCAGGACTGGCGCACTGCGTGCGAGCTCCGGTCCACCCGCATGCGATACGGCACCGTCGAGGAGTGCGTCGAGGACAACACCCCCGACGCGCCCACGGCCACGCCCAGCGCCGAGTCCGGGGAGCCGGACCCCTCGCCCACCGTCGACATCGTCGAACCGCCGCGCTACGCCGACGGATCGACCCCGCACCCCAAGGCCACCGCGAGCCGCCCGACCGGCGGGCCCGAGCGCGCCAAGACCGGACCCGTCACGGCATCAGACGTCGTCACAGTGCCAGCCACCACCAAGCATCCCGCCGGATACGGCGTCCTGATCACGTACACCGTCCAGTGGCCCGGCAAGCCCGCCACCACCACCATGCGGGCCCTACGCCTGATCGAGGAGGCAGGGACCTGGGTTGTCGACCAGCAACAGGACATCAGCGACTCCGGCGCAGCCCACGGAGGATCGCCCGTCCGCACAGCTCTTTCCGGGGGGTAGAGAGTGTTCGACCGACTGCCACGGCTGAGAACCGCGGCGATCCCGCTCCTGTTCGTCTACACCACGCTCATCGTCACCGCCGGGCAGGCCCAGGCGGACGACATCCGGCCAGCAGGCGTCGGGGACCTCATGCCGTCACCGGACATGAAGATCCCGGACGGCCAAGGCACCCTGTACGAGACCTATGGCAATGAGAATCTGTGGATTCTCGACGAACAGTTCGGCGTAAGCGACGGGTTCGAGGCCACGTTCCACATGATCGCCGATCTGTTCATGGCGCTGACCGCAGCCGTCGGCAAGGCCGCCGTGGTGATCGTGCAGTGGATCTTCCAACTCACCAGCCTTCCGCCCCTCGAAAACGCCGTCTCAAGGAGCATCGGCGGTGCCGCTCAGGGATTGACGGCAACACTCCTGCCAGCCGCGCTCGCCGTCGGCGGACTCATCGCGTTCGCCCAGCACAAGAAGGGCGGCGGGGGCGGCCTCTCCCAGATCGCGTGGGTGCTGATCTCCGGCGTCTTCTCGATCTCCCTCCTCACCAGCCCCCAGACCTGGGTGGACGGAGTCGACACCGTCCGGCAGGTCGGCGCCGGCGTCACCATGCAGGCCACATCAGCGGGCCTCGGCGACGGCAAGGCCGAGTATCCGTTCCAGACCAAGCACGAACCCCGATTCACCGGCAACGGCCGAGACGACATGCTCAGGAAGTCCAGCGACTCGGTATGGCGCGCCTACGTGGCGGTGCCATGGTGCGTCGCGGAGTTCGGCTCGCTCGAAGTGTGTGAGAAGCACGGCGCCGACCTCCTGGACCAGGGCACGGACCGGGACAAGCGCGAGGACTGGCTCATCCCGAACGTGAGTGATGAAACCGTGGGAGAGGAGTCGGTGAGCTTCCGTCAGGGGCACAACCCGGGCGCCCGAGTCGTCATCACGATCGTCGCGTTCCTCAACGTCGTGCTCTTCGCCGCCCTCGTGATCGTCCTCGCGTTCACCAGCCTGGCCAGTCTCCTCGGCGCCCTCATGCTCCTGCTCACCGGTGTGTTCTTCGCATGCTTGTGGGTGATTCCCGGCCGTCCGCGGCAATGGGGCCTGGCCTGGTTCGATCAGCTACTCGCCCGCACCCTCGAAAGCCTCATCGCCACCATGGTTCTTGGCGCCGTCCTGTCCATTCAGGCAGCGACCAACCAGATCTTCGGTGAATACGGATGGCTCCCCACCAGCGGACTGAGCATCGCCGCCGCCGTCGTCGGGCTCCAGTTCCGCAGCGTCGTCGCACAGATCTTCGGCGTCCGTGGCTCCTCCTCCGGCGGTATGGTCGCCGGATTCCTCGCCTCCCGCGCCCTCAACCCCCTCAAGGGCGGCAGCAAGGGCGGGAAGATCCCTCCGTACAACCGATTCAAGAACCTGCCCCCCCGACCCACCGCCGGCGGCGGTGGCGGTGGTGGTGGCGGTGGATTTCCCCCGCTACCACCAGGACCAGGCGGCACCGGCCACACAATGACCGTCACCCGCGTTCCAACAGCACGCCCACCAGCGCCCCGCCCCCTGGCCACACCCGGCGGGAACCCGGCGGCTCTCCCCGCAGGAACCCCATCTGCCATCCGCGCCGCGTTCCCTGCGGCTGCCCTCGCGACTGCCGCGACACCCTCCGCCGGCGGGCCCTCTCCCGGCCGCCCGGCGGTACCGGCGCAGAAACCGCGCCCTGCCCTACCCCCAGGGGGCGGCGGGGCGCCCAACCAAGGCGCCGCAGGGGGACCGAACACCACGACCGCCAGTCCCGCCATGCGCCCCGAGACGGGAGGGACCCCGGTCTACGCCTTCCGGCAGGCACCGCCGCCAGCCGCCGCGACCGACACGAAGGTCATCCAAGGGACAGTCATTCGCCGGACTGACTCCGTGACGGGTCCCAACGGGCGCCCGATCTCCCGCGTTCCGCAGTCCGCACCGTCCGCCGCCGCTCCAGCAGAGCGACGCGGATACGCCGCGCCGCCCAAGAAGCAGCAGCCGACCACAACGCCGTCCACGAAGGGGTGACCCATGGCCAAGTCGGATGAGCCCACCCCTCAGGAGTGGCGGGAGATCCTGGCGAACTTCCGCTACCCCGACCACGTCAACGAGGTCCCCCGCAGCAAGCGGGGCGGCGCCAAGCGAGCGCACCGAGACGCGGTTCGGCGCAACACAACGGAATGGGTCCGAGAACAGCGCCGCCGCGAGCCTCTCCGTCCTGCCGGCGCCGCCATCATCCTCGCCCTGATCCTCGCCCTCGGCGCGGGCGCCCGGTGGGTCTGGCCCGGCCTCCTCGGCGATGAAGCCGCCACCCAGGTCACCACCACAGCGGCACCATCACCACAAGGACCGGACGACAAGCCGAGCGCGCCCGCCCCGCCGGCGAGCTCCCCCTCCCCTTCCACATCGCCTACCCCCAGCATCAACCTCAACGATCCCGAGCGAGTCGCCGAGGAAGCACTCCGTCTCTACCTCGCCCGCAACCCTCCGATCGATAAGTCACATCGGGCCGCCGTACTGCGAGCAGCCCCCTATATGAGTGCCTCCCTCGTCGAGAACCTGACCGCCAGTTCTGACCCGGCGTGGGACCGCCTCGTCAGCCGCGGCGGTGTCTCCACTGTGCGCACAGTCAAGGTCGAACCTGCCGGCGCCGACCTTCCCAGGGACACCCCCCTCCGTGTCTGGCGCAAGACCACGGCGACCGTGGACATCGAGGGCTACACCACCTACACCGAGACCACCACTCTCCAAGTCGAGCTGATGCTCACCGACACCGACGAGTGGCGGATCACGCGGATTCTGGGTCTGTAGTGGACGGACGCGACGCACTCCGCGCCGCCGCGAAAGTCGGGGGGACAGCACTCAAACTCAAGGTCGGCGGCATCACGTTCCTCGTCTTCGTCCTGTTCCTTGTACTCCTCGGCGTGCTCACGGGCGGCATGAGCGGCCAAGCCTCGGCCGACTCGTGCGGCCGACGAGGAACGCCCGGCGTCGACCTCGACGACAACGACGACGGCGCCAGCGGCTCGCAGGGCACCAGGACCAAGACACGGAAAGATCAGATCGAGAACGCAAAGATCATCGACAAGGCGGCAGCCGACGGAGGACTCTCCGGGTTCGCCACCCTGATCGGCCTGATGACCGCACTCCAGGAGTCCACCCTGATCAATCTCGACTATGGAGACCGCGACTCAGTAGGCATCTTCCAGCAGCGCCCGTCCCAGGGGTGGGGCTCGGTCGAGCAGATCATGCAACCCACCTACGCCGCACGGATGTTCTTCTACGGCGCCGAGGACGGCGACCCCCGCGGTCTCGTCGACATCCGCAGGTGGGAAGACATGGACCCGGGTCGGGCCGCCCAGGAAGTGCAACGCAGCGCCTATCCCGACCTCTACGCCGGCCAGGAGGATGCCGCCCGAAGCATCGCCGACGAGGCCGGGATCGACCTCGACCGCCCCGGCCGTGACGGAGCGACACCCGGTCGGGAGACCCCCGACGACGGCGACAGCAGCGGGGGCGCGGACGGCGGAGACGCCTGCTACCCCGACACCGGCACGGGCCAGCCGGGAAAACCCGGTGAGCCCTTCCACGACGGCGAGGCCGGTTGGCCACCCTCGGTGAGGAACCCTCGAAGCACAGCCGAAGCGATCCGATGGGCAGAGAACGAGGCTCGTACCGGAGGCAAAGACTGGTGGCGGGCCTGCCTCGCATTTGTGGCCGTCTCGTACGGATGGAACTACTCCGGAGTGCCGTACGCGATCGACCACTACAAAGAGATGCCTCCCAGCATGAAACACGACCGGGACAGGAACCCGCCCGCGGGCGCCCTCATGTACTGGGACACCGGACAACGAGCCGGACACGTCGCCATCTATCTCGGAAATGGAAAGATCGCCAGCAACGACATCAGGCGGCCCGGATACATCGACGTCGTACCCGCAACAGATATCGAAACCAAATGGGGCGCCACCTACCTCGGTTGGGCACCACCCCACTTCCCCAAGGGCGGATAGGGGAGAGGAAACATGACCATCACGAACCCTGATCAAATTCCCCACCTCCCGGTCTACACGATCACAATCAACGCCAACGGAATAGCCGCCGTGAACGGGGAGGAGATCACCACACCCGGCCTCACCGTCCAGCAAGCACGCGTGGCGGCCCTCGCCGAGGTACGCATCAAAGCCGCCTACCACGGCCGCCCCGTCCGCGCCCTCGCCAAGGAAGCCGACGGAACCGCCTGGCCCCTCATCGTCGACACCGACGGGTCGGTCACCGCCCTCAACCACCCTCACCCCACGCCAGCAGCAGCGCCCCCACCACCGCGCCCCGCACCCGAAGAGCCCCAGCCGCCGACCCCACCTGCACCCGCCGGCGACTGGACCACTGACCTGCCGCCAGCACTCCGCGCCACTTGGGCGCAGCTCGTGGCGCAGGAGCAATCGGGCTCACTCACCGAGGCCCTCAGCACCGCCGAGCACCTGGAGGCCGCCCTCGCCCAGCACTACGGCCCCCAGCACGTCGCCCCCCTCCACGTGCTGACCCTCCGAGCCTGGCTCACCCTTCGCCTCGGAGAGTCCTGGGCAGAGACGACAAGCCTCCTCATCGAGACCGTCCAGCGTCGCCAGGGTGCACCTGTGGCCGCCGACGAGACCGAACGCCTCACCCGGAACCTGCACGCGGCGTGGCGCAAGCTCACCGAGGAAGACCCGGACTACGCCCGCGAGATCGCCGCCGACGTGATGGACCTCCTCGACGACGACAAACGCTCACGCGACGTCGTCCGCTGGCTGGGCGCACCGGCCTAGAACGCCACCAACGCGGCCCCCTCCCACACCGGGAGGGGGCCGCTTCGCGTTCGGGCGCAGCGACGGGGGCGGGGGCGCAGCGACGGGGCGCACCCCGGGCGGTCCAGTGCGGCCCCGGAAGGCCCTACGGGCCCCTTGCTTCCGGGGCGTGCCGCAGGATGCCACACGGCACCCCGCGCGCCGCCCTCCGGGCGAATCGCCGGGCGCCTTCGGCGCGTTCACCGGCGATTCGGTCCGCTTCGCGGACCGCCCTTTTGCCTGCGCCTTCGGCGCGCACCGGCAAAAGGGTTTTTGGCCCTGCGCCTTCGGCGCGCACCGGGCCAAAAAGCACGCGCTGTGCCGCGCGGCTTCCTGTGGCTCGCCCCGGAAGCAAACACGCGAAAGGCGAGCATTCAGTGAACCCAATTTGCTGCCCGCAGTGCGGCGGACTCTCCGCCTACTGCATCAGGCATGACGGCCTGTTCCAGTGCCCCGAATGCAGGCACCTCCTCGACCGTCGGGACATCGACCTCGACGGAACGGAGGTATGGGGAGTCACGGACGACGGAACCCTCTACACCACCACCGACCCGGCCCGCTCCCTCAACTGCCTCATGGAGGCCGTTGAGGACCTCCTCACCGCCGACAACACCGGTGCCGATTACGCCCGCCTTGACTCCATGCGGAACGCGACGGAATCCCTCGCGGCGTACATCGACGCCCGCCGCCTCGGAATCAAGCGGCCCGAATTCGGATACACCGAGGAAACCGTGAAGACCGCCGTCAACGCGGGTGCGGACATGGTCCTCGACGCGATCGGCTTCACGAGCGCCGAAGAGGACGCGATCAATCTCGTGGTCAATGCCGCGATTACGAGCCTCACCAACCCCGGCGTGTCTTTCGCCGAAATGGTCGAAGAAAACTTCGGCGAAGACGCCGAAGAAGTCCGCACGTGGTGGGGGTGGAGCAAGTGACCAACAACGAAACGCGCCGCTACGAACTCGGCGACCCGAACCAGGAATGCCACTACCCGGTCCGAATCAACGGACTTCACCTCGGCCGAATCTACCGCTGGCACGGCGCTTGGTACGCCGTCCCGGCCGGACAGAACGAAGAGGCCCGCGTAGCCGACGGAAGCGCCGGAAAGGAACTCTCCGCCGCCTACCTCGTCGCCATGTACGACCTGCGGCAGATCACCCCGCAGAACGCCGAAAAGGACCAGGAAACCATGCCCCGCGAACTGGTCGGGCCGGTCCCTCTCCTCCACCCCCGAATGCCCGCTACGCCCCGGAACACCGAGGCCGCGCGAACGGCCATGGACGGACTCGCCGAATTCCTCTGGACCCCCCTCGGCGGCTACCCCGGAGCCGACAACCCCTGGTTCCTCCAGTGCCAGCTCTGCGACTGGCAGGGCCCCCGCTACTGGTCCCACCTGCGCGGGCGCAACGGCAACCCGCCCTCGACGTTCCGGCACCCCGGGTGCATCGACGCGGAAAAGGTCCGCGCCGCAATCGCCGTCTACGGTAAGTGAAAGGCAGGGAAGAAGAAATGACGGACCTTAACGAAGACGGCGCCGCCGAGGCCAACAAGACCCGAGCGGGATGGGCAGTTACCGCCCTGAAAGCATTCGGATCGGAGACTGGCCAGAATTACCTCGACGACACCCTCGTCGTGGACGACGACATTCTCAGGGAATTGGGCGGAGACCTCCTCGCCGACCTGTTCCACCTCGCCCGCCTCAACGGCTGCACCCCGGAACTCGTCATCGACGCGGGCCTCAGTCACTTTGCGGCTGAGCTCGACGAAGAGCGGGCCGAGGAAATCGAGCCCTACCTGGAAACGGCCAAGGCCGCAGGACTCACGCTCTCGCCCGATGACTTCAAGTGGCACGAGGACCAGCCCACCATCGACGGGATGGAACCCGCCGACTGGCTCAGCCACATGACGGACTGACAGAACGGCCTAAGTAACAACTAGGCAAAGAAAAAGGGTGGCCGATTGATGGCCACCCTTTTTCCATGCCCAAATGCGCGGCCAATCGACAGCCCTACGGGCTGGGCCGCCCCCTAAGTGGCCTTCGGCCACGGGCGGCCTGGTCCCGCTTCGCGGGCCCGAACGGAAACCCGCCCCCCTAAGTGGCCTTCGGCCACGGGGCGGAAAAGACCCGGCCCTCCGGGCCCGCCGCTATCGCGGTGGGCCCCCTTAAGGCGCTTCGCGCCGGGGCCCGCCCCTGCGGGGCAAAGGAAAACGGCCTCCGGCCGTTTGAAAACCAGCACCTGAGGTATTCTGAAAGGGTCAGAATTCATTCAAGAAAGGCACTCGATAAAGAGGCGACCACCGAAACTTATAAAGAATTGGTCAACCCTAGAATTGGAAATTGAAACAGAGTCCAATAAAGAATAGAGAAGGAAAATGGAAACCGCGTTCGAGGGAAACGGAACCGACCAGGCCACCCGCGCACCTCCTAGCCAGCCTTGCCGCGAAGCGGCATCTTTGGCCGCGCAGCGGCAAAAGCCCAGGTCAGAGGCCGCGAAGCGGCCCAGCAACCACCCGCCAGCCCCCGCGAAGCGGGGGCTCCGCTCCGCGAAGCGGAGCGTAAGACGGCGTGAAACGCCGTCAGGTGACCGGCGAAGCCGGTCACTGGTTGTAGGGGGCGAAGCCCCCTACAGACCCGGGGTATTATAAAAAA
>NZ_JBHWAQ010000067.1:0-20508 GCF_042743475.1 Streptomyces sp. NPDC059534 | reverse complement strand
CCTGCTGCACGCGCGCCGCTACCCGTCGCTCACCCTGAACCTGCTGCTCACACCGATCATGCTGCTGCTGCTCTTCGTCTACATCTTCGGAGACGTGATGAGCGCGGGCATCGGCGGCGGCGCAGCCGACCGCTCCCAGTACATCGCCTACCTGGTGCCGGGCCTCGTACTGATGACCATCGGCAGCACCACGATCGGCACCGCGGTGTCCGTGTCCAACGACATGACCGAGGGCATCATCGCCCGCTTCCGCACCATGGCCATCCACCGCGGCTCCGTCCTGTTCGGACACGTCGTCGGCAGCGTCCTGCAGTCGGTCCTGAGCGTGGTGCTCGTCGGCGCCGTGGCCGTGGCCATCGGCTTCCGGTCCACGGACGCCACGGCCCTCGAATGGCTCGCGGCCTTCGGCCTGATCACCCTGTTCGCCCTGGCGCTCACCTGGATCGCCGTCGGCATGGGCATGGTCAGCCCGAACGCCGAGGCCGCCAGCAACAACGCCCTGCCGCTGATCTTCCTCCCGCTGATCTCCAGCACCTTCGTCCCCATCGACGCGATGCCGGGCTGGTTCCAGCCGATCGCCGAGTACCAGCCCTTCACGCCCGCCATCGAGACCCTGCGCGGCCTGCTCCTCGGCACCGAGATCGGCCACAACGGCTGGCTCGCGGTCGCCTGGTGCGTGGCCCTCTCCGTACTCGGCTACTTCTGGTCGAAGTCGGTCTACAACCGCGACGCGAAGTAGCCTCACCCACCGCGTCCCACCCCCGGGGCGGCGTAGACCGACACCTGTCGGCCTACGCCGCCCCGTCCGCGTCCGTCACCCCACCGTCCCCGCCCGCCCCGCCGCTCCCCTTCCGGCGCGCCCGAGCTCCCCGCATCGCCCGTACCGCCCGTACCGCCCGGGTCGTTCCGTATCCCAGGACCCAGGGCAGCACGGTGATGCCCAGGACGTACACGAGGAAGTAGCCGACGAGGTCGTCGGTCCGCGTCGGCTCACCCCGGGGCACCAGCATGGCGACCGAGGAGACCCCCACGGGTACCAGCGGCAGCAGTACGGACCACAGCCTCGCCCGCCAACCGGGCCGAAGGGCGCAGCACACCCCCATGCCGCCCATGACGAACGGCCCGAACGGAACCCACAGCAACACCGGGACGAACAGCAGCATCCACCACTCGTCCGAGTACCCGAACATCATCGAAGCCCCCCTGAGACCGTGCGCCGGGCCCTGCCGGCACATGACCGTGAGCGTGGGCACACGCCCTTTCCCGGAGACGCGGGGCACAGGGGTCCAGTTCTCGGCGATTGGCCTTGGCCTTCCGATTTCCGCCCCTTGTACGGTCGGTGCCATGCGCATCCGAATCGTCGACGCCTTCACCGACCGGCCCTTCTCCGGCAACCCCGCCGGGGTCCTGCTCCTCGACTCCTTCCCCGACGACAGCTGGCTCCAGAAGGTCGCCGCGGAGGTCAACCTCTCCGAGACGGCCTTCGCTCACCCGCTGCCCGCCGGCGGCGACGCGGACTGGGCCCTGCGCTGGTTCACCCCCACCACCGAGGTCGACATGTGCGGCCACGCCACGCTGGCGACGGCCCATGTCCTGCACACCACCGGGGCGGCGGAGGGGACCGTCCGCTTCGCGACCCGCTCCGGCGTCCTGGGCGCCACCGCCGAGGCGGACGGCACGATCACGATGGACTTCCCGACCTCCTCCCTCTCCCCCGTCCCCGTGCCCGACGGCCTGGCGAAGGCGCTCGGCGCCGAGGTCGTCGCCGTCCACGACACGGCCGCGCACATCGGCGACCTGGTGGTGGAGCTGCGCGACGAGGCCACCGTCCGCTCGCTCACCCCGGACTTCGCCGCCCTGGTGTCGCTGTCCTCGCGCGGCGTCATCGCGACCGCCGTCGCCGAACACCCCGACAGCGGTTACGACTTCGTCTCCCGGGGCTTCTTCCCCGCCGTCGGCATCGACGAGGACCCCGTCACCGGCAGCGCCCACACGGCGCTCGCCCCCTACTGGTCCGCCCGGCTCGGCCGTGAGGACCTCACCGGCTTCCAGGGCGGCGCCCGCACCGGCCTCGTCCACACCCGTCTGCGCGGCGAGCGCACCCTGCTGACCGGCCGGGCCGTCACGGTCATCGACGGCGACCTGCACGCCTGACGTACGGAGCACCCGACGTTCGCAGAAAGGGGGAGAGGGGTGTACGGCCCAAGCCGTACACCCCTCTCCCCCGTGTCCGCCCCACGCACGGGCTCGCCCCACGCACACGCACGCCGCCCGCGCGCGCCCGTCACCCCGTGGGCAGCCACCCCACCTTGCCCGCCAGCAGCCCGTATCCGACGAAGGCCACGATGTCGAGCAGCGCGTGCGCCACGACCAGCGGGCCGACCCGCCCCCAGCGGCGGTACAGCAGGACGAACACCACGCCCATCACGACGTTGCCGACGAAGCCGCCGATCCCCTGGTAGAGGTGGTAGGAGCCGCGCAGCACCGAACTCGCCACGAGCGCGGCCATCGGGGTCCAGCCCAACTGCCCCAGTCTGCGCAGCAGGTACCCGACGACGATGACCTCCTCCAGGACGGAGTTCTGCACCGCCGAGAGGATCAGCACCGGGTACTTCCACCACACGTCGGGCAGCGACTCCGGCACGACCGTGAGGTTGAAGCCGGAGGCCCGTGCAGCGAGGTAGAAGGCGAGGCCCGCGCTCCCGATCCCGGCGGCGACGAGCGCCCCGCGTCCCAGGTCGGGCCACGGCCGGGTCCGGTCGAAGCCGATGGCGCGCAGCCCGACGCCCTCCCGCATCAGCAGATGGGCCACGAGCACGACCGGTACGAGCGCCGAGGCGATGCCGAAGAGCTGCCAGGACAGGTCGAGCCACGGCCGCCCCGGCGCGTACGAGCCGTTGAGCGTCGCCGCCTGCTCCTTCAGCGCCCCGGGCTTGGTCAGGGAGCCGACGAAGCTGATGAGCGACGACAGCGCGCTCGCGCCGAGCGAGAGCGCGAGCACGATCAGGGTCTCGGAGCGCAGCACCCTGCGCGACAGACCGTCGGGGGGCAGGGAAGCGTCCCTCACGTATTGCTCCGACACCACACCTGTCTCCACTTCCCGTCGTGGGCGCACGCCGATCCGGCGGCCTCGTCCGGAGCGGTCGTTCTCCGTCCGCACTCGACCACCTTGACATGATCGCCCACGCCCCGCCGGGGACCGCCGGTACGGGTCAGTCGATGCCCACCGGCCAGGTGTGCACGGGCTCTCCGCCGTGCATGAGCGTCCGGTAGCGCCGGGTGGTCGCCGCGAGCGCCGCCTCCCGGTCGAGGCCCGACTCCTGTGCCTGATGGAAGGTGTCGGCCTGCCAGGAGGCGCCGTTCACCCGCCGCAGGCAGCGCTGTTCGATGATCCCGAGGTAGTGGTCGCGGTCCGCCGGCTCGATGTGCCAGGCGTCGAGCCCCGCCGCGGCCAGCGGCAGCAGCTCGTCGAGGACGAGCCGTACCGCCGGGAGGGTCGCGACCCCGCCCGTGCGTCCGGGACGGGGCCACCGCAGCTCCGCCTCGATGCCGTGGCGGCAGGCCGCGTCGAAGTTGGCCTCGGCGTCCTCGAAGGTCATGCGTTTCCAGACCGGCCGTGGGTCGTCGGCAAGCGAGCGCACGAGGCCGTAGTAGAAGGCCGCGTTGGCGATCACATCGGCGACGGTCGGCCCCGCGGGCAGTACGCGGTTCTCGACGCGCAGGTGCGGGACCCCGTCGACCCAGCCGTACACGGGCCGGTTCCAGCGGTAGATCGTGCCGTTGTGCAGGACGAGTTCCTGGAGCCGCGGCACTCCGCCCTGGTCGAGGACGAGCAGCGGGTCCTCCTCGTCGCAGATGGGCAGCAGGGCGGGGAAGTAGCGGAGGTTCTCCTCGAAGAGGTCGTACACCGAGTCGACCCACCGCTCCCCGAACCAGGTGCGCGGCCGTACGCCCTGGGACTGCAGTTCGGGCGGCCGGGTGTCGGTGGCCTGGAGGAAGAGGGGCGGCCGGGACTCGCGCCACAGTTCCCGGCCGAAGACGAAGGGCGCGTTGGCGCCGAGCGCGATCTGGATGCCCGACACGGCCTGCGCCGCGTTCCACACGGCGGCGAAGCGGGCGGGCGTCACCTGGAGGTGCAGCTGGACCGAGGTGCAGGCGGCCTCGGGCACGATGGACTCCGAGGTGCAGAGCAGCCGTTCGACGCCGTGGATGTCGAGCGTGAAGTCCTCGCCGCGGGCGGCGAGGATCTGGTCGTTGAGGAGCGAGTAGCGGTCGGCGGCCGACAGGTTCTCGAAGACCAGGTCGCTCTGGGCGAGCGTGGGCAGTATGCCGATCATGACGACGCCGGCGTCGAGTTCCGCAGCCTTGCGGTCGGCATATCCGAGGCCGGTGCCGATCTCTTCCGCGAGCCGGTCGAAAACACGGCCGCCCAGCTGGTGGGGGGCGATGTTCACTTCGAGGTTGAACATTCCGAGTTCCGTCTGGAAATCGGCGCTCGCGATCTTTTCGAGAACGGGCGCGTTGAGCATGCGGGGCAGCCCGTCGGCTCCGGCGAGATTGAGTTCGATCTCCACGCCCATGAGATTGCGCGGCCGGTCGAACCTCTTCTCCGCCAGCAGTCTCGCGAGTCCCGCGAGACACTGCTGGAGCTTTCTCCGGTAGTGCTGTCGGTCGGACGGGCCGAACCCGTCGGCCACGACCTTCTCCCCCATCGAAGCGTCCCTCCCCGAGCGGTCAGCCGCCACGACGGCCGCGTGTCACGGACCATGATGCCCACCCCATTGATCGACAACGCCTGCGGAACAGGGCCGTTGACGGATAGGCTGGACGGAGAGCTCCAGCGGCACATCCCGAAGGCAAGGAACAAGCGACATATACCAATGTCCTATTGTCCCGGAAGTCGGGGTCACAATTCAGCCGTCCCCCGTCGTGAGAAATACGCAGGTGAGAGCAGCGGGCCCCTGACGATTCCCCTGCGGAGACCACGGATTACGGCCTGATGACGCCTTGTCAGGAATATCGGCGACGTCTAGCGGAAACACTGTGTGAACACGTGTCGTATAAACTCCGCGGACGAGGCAGAGTGTTGGCGCCCGGTCATGGCCTCATGGCCCCTCTCTGGCCCCGCCGCCGACAGCGCCGTCGTACCTGCCCACGCATCACCGTGTCTCCTGAGTGAGAGGCGACCCACCATGCTCCGACCCTCTCCGGCCCCCGTGCCGGCCCTCCGCAGTGTCCTCGCGGCCCTCGGCTCGCCGACCGCCGTCCGCGAGGCCCGAACGCCCGCCCTACGGGCCGCGCAGGGACCGCTGAGCCCCGAACACCCGCTGCCCGTACACGTTCTCGGCGTCGCCGGAGCACCGGGGATCGCACCCCGCACCCGGCTCGCCGGCTGGCGGTTCCTGATCCGGCACGGGGACCGGGCGATCGCCGCCGCGGACACCATGCTCACGCCCGACGGCTGGACCTTCTCGCACTTCTTCGAGGGGCCGTACGTCACCGCGACCGAACGGGCCCTGCTCCAGGCCGAGGCGCTGCCCGGCGCGTACGAACCCCGGCTGCTCTCCGTACCGGAGCTCTACATGCTGACCCTCTGGCTGCACGCCGGCCCGGACTTCGACGGCACCGCCGTCGCCCCGGCCGCGGCCGACCTGATGGTGCCGCTCGCCCCCGCGCCGCCGGGGATCGCGGCCCACCGCCCGTATCAGGTCGCCGATCTCCTGCCCGTCCTCAGTACGCGTCTCGCGCCGCCGCCCCTCCTGGGCTCGGCGGCGCCCGCCTGATCCACCGCACGCGCCCCACCGCCCCGTGACCCGGCCGGGTCACGGGGCGCACTGCTGCCCGAACCCCGCGCCCGAACGTGCGCTCCGAACACCCCTCCCGTACGGACTAGCCCGCTCGGACCACCCCGAACCACCCGAAGAGACGGTGCAGTTGACCTGAACCGCCCCTGCGGGTGATGCGTCTTCCCCGGAGAGGACGAGCTGCCTCGAAATACCTGCGGAAGAGCGTCCGTGGGGCAAGACTGGGATCGGAACCGAACCGACCGACGGGGGCGGCGATGAGCGCGAACAGCCGCAGGACATCCACCACGACGCAGCGAAAGAACCCACCCATGTGCCAGCATCAGCCTGCCTGTCCCACCGCCGACTCCGCCGATCGGGAGGCGGCCCGACCGATGGCGAACCATCCGGAACAGGGCTGGAGCCTGCTGTGCAACGGCGTCCTGCTCTTCGAGGACACCGGTGAACTGCTGCCGGACGGGCAGATCATCGCCCCCCACCGGCCGCTGACGGCGGGCCAGGTGACGACCGCCGCCTGAGGGGGCGGCGCACCTCACGGTACGAGGAAAACACCGAGGGCCGGCCCGGAGGAGATCCCCCGAACCGGCCCCCGGTTCATGCTCAGTGGTCGTACTCGTCCATGGGCGGGCAGGAGCAGACCAGGTTCCGGTCGCCGAAGGCACCGTCGATGCGGCGCACCGGCGGCCAGTACTTGTCGGCGGTCGAGACACCGGCCGGGAAGACCGCCTCGTCACGGGTGTACGGGTGGTTCCACTCGCCGCCCAGCGCGGCGGCGGTGTGCGGCGCGTTGTGCAGCGGGTTGTCGTCGGCGGGCCACTGACCCGAGGCGACCTTCTCGATCTCGGCGCGGATCGCGATCATCGTGTCGCAGAAACGGTCCAGCTCGGTGAGGTCCTCGGACTCGGTCGGCTCGATCATCAGCGTGCCGGCCACCGGGAAGGACATCGTCGGCGCGTGGAAGCCGTAGTCGATGAGGCGCTTCGCGATGTCGTCGACCGTGACACCCGTCGCCTTCGACAGCGGACGCAGGTCCACGATGCACTCGTGGGCGACCAGACCGGCGGGGCCGGTGTAGAGCACCGGGAAGTGCGGCTCCAGGCGCTTGGCGATGTAGTTCGCCGCGAGCACGGCGACCTGGGTGGCGCGCTTGAGGCCCTCGCCGCCCATCAGGCGGACGTACGACCACGAGATCGGCAGGATGCCGGCGGAACCCCACGGGGCGGCCGAGATCGGGCCGACGCCGGTCTCCGGGCCCGCGGTGGGCTGGAGCGGGTGGTTCGGCAGGTACGGGGCGAGGTGGGCGCGGACGCCGACCGGGCCGACGCCGGGGCCGCCGCCGCCGTGCGGGATGCAGAAGGTCTTGTGCAGGTTCAGGTGCGAGACGTCGCCGCCGAAGTGGCCCGGCTTGGCCAGACCGACGAGGGCGTTGAGGTTGGCACCGTCGACGTACACCTGGCCACCGGCCTCGTGCACCTCGGCGCAGATGTCGGCGACGTGCTCCTCGAAGACGCCGTGCGTCGACGGGTAGGTGATCATCAGCACCGACAGCTCGTCGCGGTACTGCGCGATCTTGGCGCGCAGGTCCTCGACGTCGACCTCGCCGTCGTCGGCGGTCTTGACGACGACGACCTTCATGCCGGCCATGACCGCGGAGGCGGCGTTGGTGCCGTGCGCGGAGGACGGGATGAGGCAGACCGTGCGCTGCTCGTCGCCGTTGGCGCGGTGGTAGGCGCGGACGGCGAGGAGGCCGGCCAGCTCGCCCTGGGAGCCGGCGTTCGGCTGGATCGACACCTTGTCGTAGCCGGTGACCTCGGCGAGACGCTCCTCCAGCTCGGTGATGAGCGTGACGTAGCCCTGCGCCTGCTCGACCGGGGCGAAGGGGTGCATCTGACCGAACTCGGGCCAGGTCACCGCCTCCATCTCGGTCGTCGCGTTCAGCTTCATCGTGCAGGAGCCGAGCGGGATCATGCCGCGGTCGAGCGCGTAGTCGCGGTCGGCCAGCTTGCGCAGGTAGCGCAGCATCGAGGTCTCGGAGCGGTGCGCGTGGAAGACCGGGTGGGTCAGGTACGCGTCGGTGCGCAGCAGCGCGGCGGGGAGGGTGTCCTCGGTGACGGCGTCGAGCGCCTCGACGTCGGCGGTGACGCCGAAGGCGCCCCAGACGGCGGCGAGCTGCTCGCGCCCGGTGGTCTCGTCGCACGAGATCGACACGAGGTCGGCGTCGACGCGGTGGAGGTTGACGCCGGCCTCGCGGGCGGCGGCCACGACCTCGTCGGCCTTGCCCGGGACGCGGGCGGTGAGGGTGTCGAAGAAGGCGCCCTGGGTGAGCTCCACGCCACCGGCGGTGAGACCCGCGGCGAGGACGGCGGCGTACCGGTGGGTGCGCTGCGCGATCTGCTTCAGGCCGTCCGGACCGTGGTACACGGCGTACATGCCGGCCATGACGGCGAGCAGCACCTGCGCGGTACAGATGTTGCTGGTGGCCTTCTCGCGGCGGATGTGCTGCTCGCGGGTCTGCAGGGCGAGGCGGTACGCGCGGTTGCCGTCGGCGTCCACGGAGACACCGACGAGGCGGCCCGGCAGGGAGCGGGCGTGCTTGTCCTGGACGGCCATGTAGCCGGCGTGCGGTCCGCCGAAGCCCATGGGGACGCCGAACCGCTGCGTCGTGCCGACGGCGATGTCGGCGCCGAGCTCGCCGGGCGAGGTGAGCAGGGTGAGCGCGAGCAGGTCGGCGGCGACGGTGACGATCGCACCGAGCTCGTGGGCCTGGTCGACGACGGCCTTGATGTCCCGCACGGCACCGGAGGCGCCCGGGTACTGGACGAGCACGCCGAAGACGCCGCGCTCGGCGATCTCGGCGGGGATGCCGTCGCTCAGGTCGGCGACGACGACCTCGACACCGGTCGGCTCGGCGCGGGTCTCGATGACGGCGATGGTCTGCGGCAGGGCGTCGGCGTCGATGAGGAAGACGCCGTTCTTGACCTTGCCGACACGGCGGGCCAGGGCCATGGCCTCGGCGGCGGCGGTGCCCTCGTCGAGGAGGGAGGCGCCCGAGGTGGGCAGGCCGGTCAGGTCGGCGACCACGGTCTGGAAGTTCAGCAGGGCCTCCAGGCGGCCCTGGGAGATCTCCGGCTGGTAGGGCGTGTACGCCGTGTACCAGGCCGGGTTCTCCATCACGTTCCGCAGGATGACCGGCGGGGTGAAGGTGCCGTAGTAGCCGAGGCCGATCATCGGCGCGAGGACCTGGTTGCGGTCGGCGAGCTCACGCAGCTCGGCGAGGACCTGGGCCTCGGTGCGCGCGGCGGGCAGGCTCAGCGCCTCGGTGTTCTTGATCACGTCCGGCACCGCGGCGGCGGTGAGCTCGTCGAGCGAGCCGTAACCGACCTGGGCGAGCATCTTGGCCCGCGCCTCGGCGTCGGGCCCGATGTGCCGCTGCTCGAACGGGATGCCCTGCTCGAGTTCGGAGAGCGGAATGCGGTTGGCGGTCATGTACGGAGGCCTCCTGGTCGTCACGACCTGCGAGGGGCACCACGGCGCGGGTACCCGGACGGCCTCCCCCTCTGTCATCTCAACCTGAGAGTTTCACCGGCACGCCTCACGGCACGCCGACTTTCACCGTCGGTGAGAGCGCGATGCCGTCGGACATCCGCTCTGCTTTCCAGAGTGACCTCGTCCGCGCGGTACAGGGGCCTGAGAGATTCCGGGGAGGATTTGCTCCTTCGGCGTCCACCGGAAGGTTTCTCCGGGGGACTCTCCCGCACAGGGTCGACAGCCACAGCCAGCCTACCAGCGCCGTTGTCGCTCCCTTCGCTCAAGTGGCCGACATCCCAGATGTGCACTTTCGTAGGGGTGTAGAGCAGTTGCGACCAGTTGGAGGGACCGTGCAGACCGACATCGATCCGCGCAGCCTGATCGGCCGCAAGGCGTACGACCGGAACGGACACAAGATCGGCACCGTGGACGAGGTGTACCTGGACGACGCGACCGGCATCCCGGAGTGGGCCGCCGTCCGCACCGGCCTCTTCAGCCGGGACGCCTTCGTCCCCCTGGACCCGAGCGACCTGCTCGACGACGGACTCCACATCCCCTACGAGCGCGCCCTCATCAAGGACGCCCCCGACTTCGGCGTGGGCCGCCATCTCTCCCCCGAGCAGGAACTCCAGCTCTACCGCCACTACAGCCTCGCCCTGCCCCCGCCCCCCACCGACCAGCCCGACACCGACTTCGGCCGCCTCGCCGGCCCCTGACCCCCGAAACCCCTCGGCCCACCCGCGTGGACGGGCGGGCCGAGGGGACCTGACACGCCCACCGGACCCCGGGCCGTCGCACCCGCGGACGACACCGACCGCGGCATGCGCCGTGGCGCCTTCCCGCGGCCGCGGCGCCCGGACCGCCTCACCCCACCAGTGGCAACGGCTCCCCCGCCACCAGCTCCGGGTCGTCCACGGCGAACGTCCGGACGCGCCCGGGAGCCGGCGACCCCGGCTCCTCGAACCGCACCGTGACCCGCCCGACCCCGCTCCCCTGCACCCACCCGGCTCCGTAGACCGCGTGACGCACGTCGTGCCCGGGCGCCCAGTGCCGCTCCACGGGCTCCGGCACCCCACCCGGCCCGTCGGCACCACCCGCACCTCCCGGGGCGGCCTCGGGGGCACCCACGGCCGCGGAGGCGCCCCCGGCGGCCTCGCCCTCCGCGCCCGCCGCCTGAGCGAACAGGTCCTCCTGCGTGTAGTCCGCCAGCCCGGTCACGCCCACGCCGAGGAGCCGTACGCCGCCGGTGGTGTCCACCACCTCCAGGAGCCGCCCGACGGCCTCGCGTACGACGGCGGGGTCGTCCGTCGGCCCGCGCAGCGTCTCGGACCGGGTCAGGGTCGAGAAGTCGTACCGCCGCACCTTCAGGACGATCGTCCGCCCCGAGTGGCCCGAGGCCCGCAGCCGTCCCACGCACCGGTCGGCGAGCCGCTCGACCTCCGTCCTGATCCGCACCCGGTCGTGCAGGTCCACGTCGAACGTGTCCTCGACCGACACCGACTTGGCGTCCCGCTCGGCCACCACGGGCCGGTCGTCGTGCCCCTGGGCCATCCGGTACAGCGAGGCCCCGTGCGCCCGCCCCAGGAGCCGTACGAGCTCGTCCTCGCCCGCCTCCGCGAGGTCGGACACCGTGGTCATTCCGGCCCGCCGCAGATGCTCCCCGGTCGCGGGGCCGACGCCGGGCAGGATCCGCACGGACCTCGGCCCCAGCAGCTCCCGCTCGGTGCCGGGCTCGATGAGGACCAGTCCGTCCGGCTTGGCCTCCTCCGAGGCGATCTTCGCGATCATCTTCGACCCCGCGAGACCCACGGACCCCGTCAGCCCCGTCGTCGCCAGGATGTCCTGCCGCAGCCGCTCCCCCGCGGCCCGCGCGCTCGCGCTGTCGTCGGCCACGCCCCCGGCCTCCAGGTCCACGAACGCCTCGTCGAGGCTGAGCGGCTCCACGAGCGGCGAGAGCCGCCCGAGCAGCTCCATGACCTGCTCGCTGATCGACCGGTAGAAGGCGAAGCGCGGCACGAGATAGGCGGCGTTCGGCGCGAGCCGTCGCGCCTGCCCCATGGGCATGGCCGAGTGCACTCCGAAGCGCCGCGCCTCGTACGAGGCGGTCGCCACCACACCCCGCGGCCCGAGACCGCCCACGACCACGGGCTTTCCGCGCAGGCTGGGTTTCGCCGCCTGCTCGGCGGCGGCGAAGAACGCATCCATGTCGAGATGCAGGATCGTCGGCGCGGCTCTCACGATTCCGATGCTGCCTTACGCCACTGACAACGGCCCCGTACCCGGGCGGCCGGTCCACCCGCCACCGGCCGGCACCGGGGCCGCTCAGACCGCCTTGTCGCGCCGCCGCCTGGCCAGCTCGTCGCCCGGGTTGTGCCCGACGAGCGTCTCGCCCGTGTCGACCCGCTCCCCGTGCAGCTGCGAGAGCGCCGCCTCGACGTCCCGCCACACGACGCCGACGGCGATGCCGAAGACGCCCTGCCCACCCTGGAGCAGGTCGACGACCTCGTCCGGCGAGGAGCACTCGTAGACCGTGGCCCCGTCGCTCATGAGCGTCATCCGTTCCAGATCGCGAAAGCCCCGGGCGCGCAGGTGCTGCACCGCCGCCCGGATGTTCTGCAGGGCCACCCCGGTGTCGAGGAAGCGCTTGACGATCTTCAGGACCACGACGTCGCGGAAGCTGTAGAGCCGCTGCGTCCCCGACCCGTAAGCGGGCCGCACGCTCGGCTCCACGAGCCCGGTGCGTGCCCAGTAGTCCAGCTGGCGATAGGTGATCCCGGCGGCCGCGCAGGCCGTCGGTCCCCGGTAGCCGACCACCTCTGCCGCCGCGCCGGCACTCGCGTCCGTCCCGAGGTCGCCCACACTGCCGTGAAGCGGATACGGACCGCTCTCCCCGGACGCACGTCCGAGCGAGCTCCCTGCCGTACCGTCCGCGCTGCTCATCACGCCGACCCTCCGTCCTTGACCTGCCCACACGAAGGTAGGCAGTCACCAGGGGTGCGTCAACGATCGCCACACTCGGCACGCCGAGTGATAATCACCCTGAGAGTGGTTTCCCGTATCTCTCCCCGGGGAAAGGCTACTCGAATGCCCTGACAGCACCCCGCGAACGGCCTCCGGTCGAAGCGTCGCGTCTCACTGGCTGTTGGTCCCGAAATCCTCCGGTGAGATCTGGTCGAGGAACTCGCGGAACTTCTCCACCTCGTCCTCCTGCTCGTCCGGAATCGCGATGCCCGCGTCGTCCAGCACACCGTCACTGCCGAAGATCGGCGTCCCGGTCCGCAGGGCCAGCGCTATCGCGTCGGACGGCCGCGCGCTCACCTCGACGCCGCTGGCGAAGACCAGTTCGGCGTAGAAGACCCCGTCACGCAGATCCGTGATGCGGACTTCGGTCAGCTCCTGTCCCACGGCCTCCAGCACGTCCTTGAACAGGTCGTGCGTCAGCGGCCGCGGCGGCGCCATCCCCTGCTGGGCGAAGGCGATCGCGGTCGCCTCCCCCGGTCCGATCCAGATGGGGAGGTACCGATCGCCTCCCACTTCACGCAGGAGCACGATCGGCTGGTTGGAGGGCATTTCCACCCGGACACCCACAACGTCGAGCTCGTTCACACAGCAACCCTAGGACGTGCTCGACCGGTTTGGATAGTCGGGCCCTCCCGGGCTCACTGCAGACGGATGCCCAGAGCCGTCTGGACCAGCGCCGCGTGCAGCCGCACGGACTGGGCGGCGAGCTCCTGCGCGGTGGCCTCGGCATGGGCCCTGGTCTGCGGATTCCGGTGCCGCCGCAACGGCGCCACCACCTGCTCGATCAGCCCGGCCTCACGGTCCGCGGCGGCCTTGACGGCCCGCAGGTGCCGGGGTTCCAGACCGAATCTCCCCAGATCCGCGACAAGTCGCGCCACGGTGACGGCCTCGGCGTCGTAGCCCCCGCCCTCCGCCTCGGCGATCAGACCGTACGACTCCCACACGACGAGTTCGGTCTCGGTCACCTCGGCCGCGGCGATCAGTTCGGCCCGCCCGATCCGCGCGGCGGTCGGCGGCTCCGCGTCCTGCTCCGGCTCCCAGGCCCCTTCGACCAGATCCCGCCGGCGCCCGGGCGACGGCAGCTTGATCTGCTCCCCCCGCGCCAGGGCGTCGAGGTGCTCACGGATGACCTTCAGCGGAAGATAGTGGTCCCGCTGCATCCGCAGGATCTGAGCGAGCCGCTCCACGTCCTGCGGGCTGAACTTCCGGTACCCGGAGGCCGTCCGCCGGGGCTCGACCAGCCCCTCGGCCTCCAGGAACCGGATCTTGGAGATCGTCACTTCGGGAAATTCGTCACGCAGCTGGTTCAGCACCGTGCCGATGCTCACCAGCCGGTCGCCCGCGGTGGCGGTGCCGGTTCCGGCACCGCCCGTCGGTGTTCGCAGCATGGACCTTCCCTGAAGGCTTCTCCGAGGCGTCACACGCCCCGCTGGCTCGAGTAGAAGACCAGCCGGTACTTGCCGATCTGCACCTCGTCGCCGTTGGACAGAACGACCGAGTCGATCGGCTCACGGTTGACGTACGTGCCGTTGAGGCTGCCGACATCGGCGACGGTGAAGCTGCCGTCCTGCGCCCGCCGGAACTCGACGTGCCGCCGGGAGACGGTGAAGTCGTCCAGGAAGATGTCGCTCTGCGGGTGACGGCCGGCCGTGGTCAGCTCACCGTCGAGCAGGAACCGGCTGCCGGAGTTCGGCCCCCGGCGCACCACGAGGAGCGCGGAACCCAGCGGCAGCGCCTCCACGGCCGCCAGCGCCTCGGGAGAGAGCGAAGGCAGCTGCGTCTGACCGGTGACCTCGGCCTCGTACGCCTCAAGGCCCGAGATGGAGATCGTCGACGTCGTCTCCGACGCGCGCTCGGCGGCGACCCCGCCCCGCAGCGGCGTACCGCAGTGGGAGCAGAAGCGGCTGTCGGCCGTGTTGCGGTGACCGCACCTCGTACACACCGGCATGGACGCATCCTCCTGCCGCGGCAGCCCCGCGGAGGTCTGTGTCGCATACGGGTCGGGGGTGAACCCTCCACCCGTACTTGAGGTTGATGGTTCTCCGAAACCTATGCGGGCGGCCCCGGCGGGGTCAACAGACGACGCGCCCTGAGTGCCCGGAATGTCACCGCCCTGGCCGCCGACCTCATCGCGGAAGAGCGGGCGTTCGCCACCCTGCTCCTCGCCCTGGGCGTGGCGCGGCGCGCGGTGCCGGGCGTTGCCGTCCTCGCGTGCGCTCTTGCCGAACAACTTCGCAAACAACTTCACGGGCGATTCCCCTTGACCGAAACAGACCCGCCCGTGGGGCAGGACGAACCGAGATCCATCACACCTGCCGACCCGGACACCTTCACAACGTCCGTATCCTCCGGACAGTTTCCACCACGCACCACCGTTGTGGTGCGCCGACCCCCCGCAACGTCATGCCCTTGTCGCGGGACCCCCTCGTCCCCTCTCACTGCGAGGACGACTGAGCGTAGTCAGGCCGCTTCGCGGGTCGCAAGGCGTCGACGACGATCTTCGCCGACCGCTGCACCGTGGCCGTGGCCTGCTCCTTCTCCAGGGTCTGCACGACACCACCGGGGATGTTGAGCGCGGGCTCGAGATCCTCCGGCTTGCCGATGACCTTGAAGACGTACGGAGCGGCCACCTTCGTTCCATCGATTCGCATGTCTTCGCCGCTACCGGTGAAATAACTGTCCGCGACCACGCGGACACCGTTGACCTGGATCGCCTCGGCGCCCGCGGCGCGCAGCTCCTGGATGGCGTCGAGCAGCATGTCCGACTCGACCGCCCCGCTGGGGTCGCCGACGGTCAGGGTGATGCCCGGCCCTTCGGCCGCCACCGTGCCGGCCAGGATGCCGAGCTGCTGCTCCTTCTCCTCGGTCTGCCTGCGCGCCTCTTCCGCCTGGTCCGAGCTCGACTCCAGTTCGGAGCGCTGCTTCTCCAGCCGGGCCTGCTCGTCCTCCAGGCGCTGCGTGCGGTCGTCGAGTTCGTCGAGGATGCGCACCAGGTCCTCCTGGCGGGCCCCGCGCAGCGCGCTGTTGTCGCTGGTCGAGGAGACCTGAATGGCCAGACCGAGACCGAGGACGAACAGCAGGAGCGCCACGATGAGTTGGGCCCGGGTCACCCGCGGCGGCCACAGCGCGGAGGCGAGCCGCCGACGCCCGGTCGACTCGCTCCCGGCCGCGGCGGTCACGGCCGGCGCTTCGGGCTCCGGGACGTCGTCATCGGCGACGGCGTCCCCCACGGGGGCCTCCGGCGCCTCGGCCGCCTCCGGCTTCCGGACGCTCTCGGGCGTACGCGCCTCTTCCGGCGTCCGTCCGCCCTCGGCGCCCTCGGGAGTCCCGGCTTCGTCGGCGTTCTCGTGGTTCTGGGGGTTCTGGGGGTTCTCGCTCATCGGCCTCACGCCCGGAAGACGTGGCGCCGGATGGCGGCCGCGTTGGAGAAGATCCGGATGCCCAGGACGACGACCACACCGGTCGACAGCTGCGCGCCCACGCCCAGCTTGTCGCCGAGGAAGACGATCAGCGCGGCCACGACCACGTTCGAGAGGAACGAGACCACGAAGACCTTGTCGACGAAGATGCCGTCGAGCATGGCCCGGAGGCCGCCGAAGACCGCGTCGAGGGCGGCGACCACGGCGATCGGAAGATAGGGCTCGACCACCGCCGGAACCTCGGGGCGGACCAACAGTCCGACCACGACTCCGACGATCAGGCCCAGTACGGCGATCACGATGTGCCCTTCCCTGTGTCGGCCGTGGCCCGACCGGACGGCGTCGCCGCCCCGGCCCCCCTCGGCTCTGCGGTACGTACGGTCAGGCTCGGCGCGGCCGGCAGGCTCACATCACCCTCGGCCGAGATCGCGCTCCTGATCCCGAAGTTCTCCACCAGCGCGTGCAGGTACTGCCCGTCGGCGCTGTCCTGGAACGCGGTGCTCAGCCGTTGTCCGTCCCCGATCGCGAGGACGGTGTACGGCGGCACCAGCGGCTTGTTGTCGACCAGTATGGCGTCGCCGGCGGCCCGGATCGCGGACAGCGACGTCAGCCGCTGCCCGTTGATCGCGACGGCCTCGGCGCCCGACTCCCACAGCCCGTTGATCACCCGCTGCATGTCCCGGTCGCGCACCCGGCCCGTGTCGGAGAAGCCACTGCTCTCCCGCGGCCCGCCCCCACCGGTGTCGGTGCCCTTGGCGTCGTCGATGACGAGCTTCACGCCCGGTCCATGGACCGGCGTCGCGCCCGAGAGCAGCGCCACGAGCTCGGCCTGGTCGCCACCGTGCTCCTGGAGCGCTTCCCGCTGACGGTTCCCGACCTCGGTCCGGATCCGCTCGACGTCCCGCTCCAGCCCGTCTGCGGTCGAGGTCTCGCTCTCGATCCGGTCGATCAGCTCCTGCCGCTCCTTGGCGACGACCGGCGCGGAGATCCGCGCCTCGGCGGCCCCGACGGTCACCACCGCGGCCGCGAGCACCAGGCCGACGGCGACACCGAGCTTGGCACGCAGGCTGCGGGGCAGCCCGCCGCCCTCGGCGGCACGCCGGGCCGTCGCCTCCGCGTACCCGTCGTCGAGCGCGTGGTCTATCACGTTGTTCAGCAGCGACATCGACGCGTCCGGGCGCGGCGGCGGTGATCCGGTGCTCCGAACGGGGGGCTGCTGCGACATGCCGCACATCGTCGCACGTCGCACGGCCTACCGCCGAATGGCCCCCGCATCGGGCCGGGAGGCACCCCTCGGGCACCTCCCGGCCGATCACTCCGATCCCGTCAGCGACCCGCGCTTTCGACCACCTCGGCCCACTCGTCGAGCAGGGCCTGCGCGGAGGCGTCGTCCGGGCCCTCGGCCCACAGATGGGTGACGGCCTCCGCGGGGTCGGGCAGCACCATCACCCAGCGCCCGTCGGCCTCGACCACCCGTACCCCGTCCGTGGTGTCGACGGAGCGGCTGCCCGCCGCCTCCACCACCCGGCGCATCACCAGCCCCTTCACGGCCCACGGCGTCGCGATGTCCTTCTTGAGGACGTGCGCCCGCGGGATCCGCGCGTCGATCTGGCTCAGCGTGAGCTGGGTCCGCGCCACGAGTCCGATGAGCCGCACGAACGCGGCGGCGCCGTCGAAGACGCTGCTGAACTCGGGCACGATGAACCCACCGCGCCCGTCACCGCCGAAGATCGTCGACTCCTCCCGGCCGACCCTCGTGAGGTCGTCGGGCGAGGTCGTCGTCCACTCCACCTGGGTGCCGTGGTACGCGGCGACCTGCTCCGCGATCCGGGTGGTCGTCACCGGCAGCGCGACCCGCCCCGACCGCCGCTCGGCCGCCACGAGGTCCAGCAGCACCAGGAGCGCCCGGTCGTCCTCGATGATCCGCCCGCGCTCGTCCACGAGCGAGAGGCGTTCACCGACGGGGTCGAACCGCACGCCGAACGCGGCCCGTGCCGACGCCACGATCTCCCCGAGCCGCACGAGCCCGGCCCGCCGGCTCTCGGCCGACTCGGTGGGCCGGGACTCGTCGAGCCCCGGGTTGATCGTCAGCGAGTCGACCTGGAGCCGCCCGAGCAGGCTGGGCAGCACGAGTCCGGCGCTCCCGTTGGAGGCGTCCACGACGACCTTGAGACCCGCCTCGGCGATCCCCGTGGTGTCCACGTTCCGCAGCAGCGATCCGGTGTACGAGTCGAAGACGCTGGCCGGGAAGGACAGGTCCCCGATCTCCCCGGGGAAGGCCCGCCGGTACTCCTGCCGCGCGAACACGCGGTCGAGCTTCCGCTGCCCGCCCTGCGACAGGTCCGCTCCGCGTTCGTCGAAGAACATGATGTCGACGGAGTCCGGCACACCGGGCGAGGTCCGCACCATGATCCCGCCGGCGCTTCCCCGCGCGGTCTGCTGCCGCGCCACCGGCAGCGGTACGTTCTCCAGGTCCCGTACGTCGATGGCGCTGGCCTGCAGCGCCGAGATCACCGCTCGCTTCAGCGCCCGCGCACCCCGGGAGTGGTCACGCGCAGTGGTGACCGTCGACCCCTTCTTCAGGGTCGTGGCGTACGCCCCTGCCAGCCGGACGGCCAGCTCCGGGGTGATCTCCACGTTGAGGATGCCGGAGACTCCGCGGGCCCCGAAGAGATGGGCCTGCCCCCGGGACTCCCAGATGACCGAGGTGTTGACGAAGGCGCCGGCCTCGATCGTCTTGAACGGATACACGCGGACGTTGCCCTGCACGATCGATTCCTCACCGATCAGGCACTCGTCCCCGATGACGGCCCCGTCCTCGATCCGGGCGGCCCGCATGATGTCGGTGTTCTTCCCGATCACGCAGCCGCGCAGATTGCTCTGCTGGCCGATGTACACGTTGTCGTGGACGACCGCCTTGTGGAGGAAGGCACCGCTCTTGACGACCACGTTCGAGCCGATGACGGTGTGCTCGCGGATCTCCGCGCCGGCCTCGACCTTGGCGTAGTCCCCGATGTAGAGGGGCCCGCGCAGTTCCGCGTCGGGGTGCACCTCGGCACCCTCGGCGACCCAGACTCCCGGTGAGATCTCGAAGCCGTCGATGTCGACCTGGACCTTGCCCTCCAGGACGTCTGCCTGGGCCTTCACATAGCTCTCGTGGGTGCCGACGTCCTCCCAGTAGCCCTCGGCGACATAGCCGAAGATCGGCTTGCCGTCCTTCATGAGCCGCGGGAAGACGTCACCCGACCAGTCCACCGGAACGTCCGCCTCGACATAGTCGAAGACCTCGGGTTCCATCACGTAGATGCCGGTGTTCACGGTGTCCGAGAAGACCTGGCCCCAGGTGGGTTTCTCCAGGAAGCGCTCGACCTTGCCTTCTTCGTCGACGATCGTGATCCCGAATTCCAGCGGATTGGGCACCCTGGTCAGGCAGACCGTGACGAGGGCGCCCTTCTCCTTGTGGAAGGCGATCAGGTCGGTCAGATCGAAATCGGTGAGCGCGTCACCCGAGATCACGAGGAAAGCGTCGTCCTTCAACGCTTCCTCGGCGTTCTTCACGCTGCCCGCTGTCCCGAGTGGCTTCTCCTCGTTGGCATACGTGAGCTCCATCCCGAGCTCCTCGCCGTCGCCGAAGTAGTTCCGGACGAGAGAGGCGAGAAACTGCACGGTGACGACGGTCTCGTTGAGACCGTGCCTCTTGAGCAGCCGTAGGACGTGCTCCATGATCGGCCGGTTCACCACCGGCAGAAGAGGCTTGGGCATGCTCGAGGTCATCGGGCGAAGGCGTGTTCCTTCGCCACCGGCCATCACAACGGCCTTCATGTCGGAAGCGTCCTCCTTGAAGAGACGACGGTCCTGCCGACTTCACCTGTCCGCTCGGTAGCCCTCGGTATGTCCTCGTTGTTGCCGGCGACGCTGCTCGACACAGGACGGACGGGCTCAATCGGCCGCGGTATCCGCCTTCACGAGTCGACGGACCTGGACCACGTAGAGGATCCCTGCCCACCAATACAGAGTTGTACCCCATCCGGCGAAGGCCCACCCGAAAACTTCGGCGAGTGACGAGAGCCAGCCCGTTCCGTCACTGAGAAGCAGCAACGGGAACGCGTACATCAAGTTGAAAGTCGCAGCTTTCCCGAGGAAGTTCACCTGCGGCGGCGGGTAGCCGTGCCGGCGGAGGATTCCCACCATCACGAGCAGCATGGCCTCACGCGCCAGCAGGGCGGCGGTCAGCCACCACGGCAGGATCTCGCGCCAGGTGAGGCCCACGAGCGTGGACAGGATGTACAACCGGTCGGCGGCGGGGTCGAGCAGCCGGCCGAGGTTGCTGATCTGGTTCCAGCGCCGGGCCAGTTTGCCGTCGAGATAGTCGCTGATGCCGCTGAGCATCAGGACGAGAAGCGCCCAGCCGTCACTGTTGGGACCGCCGAACTCCGGACGGAGAATCAGCCACAGAAACAGCGGCACGCCGGCAAGGCGCGCCATGCTGAGAATGTTGGGGATGGTGAGGACCCGGTCGGTCTGAACGCGAGTCTCCTGGACCTCCACCCGGGGGCCTCCTGCTGGGCTGGTGCCGACATTGCCCCCCGACCTTACCCTCAGCCACCACCGGCCCCCGCACAGGGTCCCACGCGCCACCACAACGCAAAAATGCCTCAACCCCCGGACATGGTCCGGGGGTTGAGGCTAAAGATTGTTCGGCGGCGTCCTACTCTCCCACAGGGTCCCCCCTGCAG
>NZ_JBHWAQ010000066.1:0-21215 GCF_042743475.1 Streptomyces sp. NPDC059534 | reverse complement strand
GCGGGTACACATCGCTGCGCGATGTGCAAGGGAGGCAGTCGCTGCGCTCCCGCTGCCCGTGCGGAGCACGGGCCAACTCCCTCCGCTGCGCTCCGGGAGTTGAGGGGGGCCAGCCGCTGCGCGCCCGGCTGGCCGCGCATCGCGCGGCCGTGACTGGCGGAGTGTCAGGTGCAGCTAGTGGGAGCTTCAGTACGGAAGTTGGGGAGCGCTTCGCGCTCCTGGGCGGGTCCGCTGCGCTCCCCCGCCTGACGGTCCTTCCGGCTGCGCCTTCAGGACTTTGGGGCCCGCTGGCGCGGGCCTGGCTGGCTGCGGAGGGCGGGAGTCGCTCGTTCGTGTGGGTTCCAGTGTAGCGCGTGCATCGTGTCGATGCAGCATGTACTGTTGGCGGAAATGCAGGATACCCACCCGAAAACCCTCCCTCATGTCCGATAGGAACGGCCGCAGATGACCGGTCACGGCGAATCTACCGGAAAAACACCCTCGCTGAGCAGCGATTCCGTGCACAGGGTGAGCCAGTATCAGACGGCGGGCACCAACGCCCGGTTGAGGCTGTTTGCGCTCCTGGACGCCCAGGGCGTGCCCGCGAGCGAGGCAGACGACCTAGTAGCCGCACTGGAAGCCGGAGCGGTCGCCGGGGCGCAGTCCGAGGTGGTGGAGCTGGACGGCATGGCGCTGGCCTCCCGGGGTCCGGTGTTCGCGGACGGCTGGGATGAAGGCGTGGTGGCCGTAAGCGAGGCTCTGGTGAGCATCGCTGACCGGGACTGGTCGCGGCGTGGCGGCCGGTCGGCCGGGGCTGCTGAACTGGCCGTACACATCTCGGACGTGAGGCAGCGTGAGCGCGCCGGGCTGGAGCGTCTGGAGGCGTTCGTCCGGGAGACGGTCCTGCCGCGCACCCACCCGAACACCACGGAGCGGCGCCGGGTGCTGGAGGCGCTGGGCGAGGCCGGCTGTCTGTGCAACGTGCGGACGGTGGAGCTGTCCAGCGGCGACGTCATCCTCTGCACACGCGAGGCTGGGCACTACGACCCGGATGACAAGCCACCGTTCAAGGACGGAAAGCCCGGCGGCTGGCACCAGGCAGGCGCGTCGATCTGGAGCGACTCCGGAGCGGCCTGCGACCCGCACACGGCCGTGTGAGACACCACCGGAAATAGGCATCGGGAGGGAATAGAAATGTCTTTGATTCCACTCAGAGAACACCAGATCGACCAGAAGTCGAGCTTCCGTAACTGGGTTGGATTCCCCGCAAGATCACCCGTCCCCCCGGAGGGGGCGCGTGCCATGGGGGTGTCCGCGACCGGGTCCGGGAAGACGATCACCACCGCTGCCTCTGCTCTGGAGTGCTTCCCGGACGGGCGGATCCTCGTCATGGTGCCCACCCTCGATCTGATCGTGCAGACCGCCCAGTCCTGGCGCCGGGTCGGGCACCGCGCGCCCATGGTCGCGGTCTGCTCGGTCGACAGGGACGAGGTCCTGGAGCAGCTCGGGGTGCGCACCACCACCAACCCGATCCAGCTCGCTCTGTGGGCCGGGAAGGGGCCTGCGGTCGTGTTCGCCACGTACGCCTCCCTGGTGGACCGCGAGGACCCCACCGACATCACGGGGCGGCGGACGGTGCGGGGGCCGCTGGAGGCTGCTTTGGTGGGCGGGGAGCGGCTGTACGGACAGCGGATGGACCCGTTCGACCTGGCAATCCTGGACGAGGCGCACATGACGGCCGGGGACATGGGCCGGCCGTGGGCGGCGATCCACGACCAGTCACGAATTCCGGTCGACTTCCGGCTCTACCTCACCGCCACCCCGCGGATCCTGGCCGCGCCCAGCCTGCAGCGGGGTCGGGACGGCCAGGAGCTGGTGATCGCCTCGATGGAGGACGACAGCACCACCTACGGCACCAGGATCTTCGACCTCGGACTCGCGGAAGCGGTGGAGCGGGCCATCCTCGCGGGCTTCGAGATCGACGTGCTCGAGATCCGTGACCCCGACCCGATCCTCGGCCTGTCCGAGGACGCGCTGCGCGGCCGGCGCCTCGCGCTGCTCCAGGCCGCGCTGCTGGAGCACGCGGCGCAGATGAACCTGCACACCGTCATGACGTTCCACCAGCGGGTCGAGGAAGCCCGCGCGTTCGCCGAGCAGATGCCGGCGACCGCCGCCGAGCTGTACGCCACCCAAGCCTCCGAGGCCGCACTCGCCCACGCGGAGGAACTCCCCGCCTCATCCATCGACGCCGAGCTGTACGAGCTCGAGGACAGCCGCCACATACTCCCGGACCGGGTCTGGGCCGACTGGCTGTGCGGCGACCACCCCATCGCCCACCGGCGCGAGGTCATCCACCGGTTCGCCAACGGCATCGACGCCGACAGCCGGCGCGTGCACCGGGCATTCCTCGCCTCCGTGCGGGCCCTCGGGGTCGGCGTCGACATCACCGGCCTGCGCGGCGTGGAAGCGGTCTGCATCGTCGGCTCCCGCAGCTCCCAGGTCGACGTCGTCCAGAACATCGGACGCGCCCTGCGCCCGAACCCAGACGGCACCACGAAGACCGCGAGGATCATCATCCCGGTCTTCCTCACCCCCGGCGAAGACCCCAAGGACATGGTCGCCTCGGCCAGCTACCAGCCCCTGGTCGACATCCTCCAGGCCCTTCGCTCGCACTCGGAACGCCTCGTCGACCAGCTCGCCTCCCGCACTCGGATCCGCGGCGAGGAACGCCGACGCCTCCACGTCCGTCCCACCCCCACAGCGGGAGCCGACGGCGGTGACGAAGAGGAGACCAGCGAGGCGCAGCAGGAGGTCGACCGCGTCACCTCGATCGTGGTCAACTTCGCCTCCCCCCGCGACGCCGCCGACATCGCCGCCCTGACCCGCTGCCGCGTCATCCGCCCCGAGTCCCTGGTCTGGCTGGAGGGCTACCAGGCCCTGCTCCGCTGGCGAGCCGAGAACGAGATCACCAGCCTGCACGCCGTCCCCTACGACACCGAGACCACCGTCGGCGCGACGACGGACTTCCCCCTTGGCAGATGGGTGCACCAGCAGCGGAAAGCGCTGCGGTCCGGAGAACTCGACCCCCACCGCAAGGAACTCCTCGACGCCACCGAGGCCGGGATGGTGTGGGAACCCGGCGAGGAAGCCTGGGAGAACAAGCTCGCCGCCCTCCGCTCGTACCGGCGCGCCACCGGACACCTCGCCCCCCGCCAGGACGCCGTCTGGGGAGAAGGCCAGGAGATGGTGCCCGTCGGACAGCACATGGCCAACCTCCGCAGGAAGGGCGGCCTCGGGAAGGACGCTGAGCGGGCCATGGAGCGCGCGAAGCAACTGGCGGCGGTCGACCCGGACTGGAACTGCCCGTGGCCGCTGGACTGGCAGCGGCACCACCGGGTGCTCGCCGACCTCGTCGACGCCGACGGCACCCTGCCCAACATCCAGCCCGGCGTGCTCTTCGAGGGCGACGACCTGGGCAAATGGCTCGCACGGATGCGAGAGGCGAGCACCTGGGCGCAGCTGTCCGCGGAGCAGCAGGAACGGCTGACCTCGCTGAGCGTGAAGCCCGCTGAGCGCCCCACCCCGGCCCCGGCGACCAAGAGTGCCGGGAAGACGTCAGCAGCCTTCCAGCGGGGCGTTCAGGCCCTCACGCAGTACATCGCCCGCGAAGGCCACCACCGCGTCCCCCGCGGCCACACAGAACAGATCACGGTGGAGGGCGAGGCCGCGCTGGTGCCAGTGAAGCTGGGCGTATGGATCACCAACACCAAAACCCGCCGCGACAAACTCACCACCGAACAGCACGCCGCGCTCACCCGGCTGGGCATCGAATGGGCATAGCCGACGGGCCCCACCGGAAGTGAGCCAGCGGGACGCCCTTACACGCCGCGAGGAGCTCCGGGCAGCGTCGGCCGCGTGGAGCTCCTCGCGCTGCCGCCTCGTTCTACGGGAAATCGGAGCCGGGCGGTTGCTGGCTCACGGACCACGGGTACGACGCCTACCCCGCGTCCAGGATGGGGTTGCGGTTGCTCTCGTAGCCGGCGAAGCACTCAGTCAGGGCCCAGGTGAACCGCTCCGGGTCGGCTGCCCTCGACCGGAGCATCTCGTCGGGCGGAATGTCAGCCAGGGTGACCAGACGTTCGATCTCCTGGGCACTGGCCACCGTCGTAGGGATGTCCGGAGTGGGCAGGTTCAGACGCGGCAGGTTGGCATTGGCCACTGGAAACGGTTCGAAGGTGACGATCAATGCCTGACGGAGGCGATCCGCTGGGATGTCCGCAAAGGCCGGGTGCCTCTCGTCGATCTGAGCAGATGTGTTGTTGATCTGCTGGTAGGCACGGCCCAGCTTCCTCTCCGTCTCCTCCACACCGCGTAGGAGGCCGAGGCGGGCGTTCTGCGTGGGCATTGTGGACTTGACCTCCACAAGCAGGACCAGGTCTTCGAACACGACGGTCCAGTCCACGCTCTGCTTCTGGTTTCGCTTGACCGTGTACGTGATCTCTCCGACGACGTGGGCATCCTGAATGAGGCGGAGCTGGCGGCCGATGTACTCCTCAAAGAGGTAACCCGTCTCGACGGGAAACTCGTTCCCAAAGTGCTCCAACCCTGTGTAATAGATGCCCGCCGGGGTGACCTTGCGCCACACGAGCTGCGGAGATGGGCAGAGCAGGCCGGGCCCGAAGCCTGTCAACGCAGGCTGTCCCTGGAGCGGGTTGTAGGTGAACCGTCGCAGCTGATCTGCCTTGGCCCCGGCAATCTGGGCCAGGCCGTCCACACTGCGGTTCTCAGCTTCCTTGAAGGCCGCGACATCCGTGGCAAAGTGTCGGTCGATGATGCTGACGGCGGTCTCCCGGCTGATGACTCTGTCGAACCGTGGGCCGTCTGGACTGTCGTAGATGGCGGGGTCGAATCGCCCGGCACTGTGCAGGGCGCTCGTCCACAGCAGTTGTGCTGTGCCAACGTAGTCCGTCAGTGAACAGCCGAATACCTCGGTGTCCCAGCCGGCTGTCATCCAGCGCGGTTGCCGGTGGGAGGGGAATGGGGTGTGCAAGTACAGCGCGGCGGTGCGGGCAAGGCTGACGTACTCCGGGCTCTGCCAGGCCATCTGCTCGCCACTGATCCGCATCATGAAGTCCCGCAGGCGCACCGCATCATCGTCATCGCCGTGCAGCGTCGGATCCTTCAGGTTGGCGTATGCGGTCAGGATCTCCAGCAGGTCCTGCTCGGTGGCCTCAGACCGGTTGTACTCGGTGCCGTACGCCAGGCAGACGCGCGCTGCGCCGGCCAGCGCCCAGGGCGTGTACTTCCGGTAGGGGCTGTCCAGCCAGGAATGCGGCCTCTCTGGGCCTCCGTATCGGGCTGCTGCCGCGGCGAGCAACGGCAGTAGCGAGCTGGGCCGGTGCCGACGCACACGCTGACGGTACTCGTACTCCGACACGGGCCGGTCATACAAAAGTGCAGCCATCTACTCATGATCCTCGTCCACCCCGAATCGTCGACTCAATTCTCCAAGACGCGCCGCCCCATCAGCCGGGCTTTCAACGACCGCGTTGCCCTGGCGGGCGGGCCCGGCGATCGGGACGAGGAGCACAGTGAGCGCGGCCTGCAGCGTGAGGGCGATGCGGTGCCGGGGCGGGGTGTCCTGCAGGTCGTGGAGGATGTTGTTCCGCAGGTTCATGCCGTCGGTGGGGCCGCCGAGCAGCACGCGGAAGACGGTCGGCCAGGGCTCGGGGTATCCGGCCTGTTCCATGCCGCTGATGAGGGAGCCGAGCTGGCTGACCTGGCCGGGCCTATCGCCCTGGGCGTGCTGAATAACGGAAACGTCGGCGGCTTGGAGGCGGCGGCGCAGCAGACCCTCGATGCGCGGTAGGACAAGGGCGATCGCGATGTCATCGTCGTGGTCCCAGAAGGCATGGAAGGCGCGGGCAAGCCCGCGCATCCGGGCGGCCGGCGCGAGTGGATCCCGAGTCAGGAGAGCGAGCAGGGCCTCGCCGGTCGGTGCGAAGCGCTCGTGGATACGGTCGAGTTGGGCTTCGAGGAGGAGCCCGTGGACGTCGAGAGAGAACACGCGGGCGTCGAACAGGTTCTGTCCGGCCGGATTGTCCGTGTCGGTGACGTGGGTGACGACCGGGCCGTTGAGGTTCAAAGTCGCGGTCGGAAGGCGGAGCAGCCCGTGCTGTTCGAGAACGACCGGCTCGGCGAGGACAGGGGGCGCGGTGGCGACGGTCACCAGCGCCTGTCCGAGGTCGGCGACGGTGTCGATGGCGTTGCGCGCGGCGTCGATGAGGTGCGTGGGCAGCTCGAGCGAAGTGCTGGTCCGGGTCAGGTTGAGGTCCTCGGGGGTGAGTCTCTGCTGAGCACGGCGGATTTGATCCAGGGCGTCGGTCAGACCGTGGTCGCGGGCGTAGACGGCTGCCTCTTCGAGTCTCATGAGCTTGGCGATGCCGCCGAGCTTGTCGGCATGGGTCACGTACGTGTTCAGGATGCGTTCCTCGAGCGCGCGCCGGGCGGCTGGCTCGGCCTCGATCCGGCGCAGGTCCTGGAGGAAGGCGATGTGGTTGTGGGAGTCGGTCTGGTAGTGGTCGGCGGCGCGTTCGAGTAGCGGGCGCAGTGGCGGGTGGTTGGCTTTGTCCGCTAGAAGGGGTTCGGCCATGGCGGCGACGACACCGGGAGCGGGCTCAGTCCAGCCGAGCGCTGTCTCGGCGAGGGCGATCATCTCGTTGACGATGTCGCCGAGCTCGGGCTGCCGGGTACCGATGGCGGGGTCGTGAGCGGCGCGCAGGGCCTCCACCGCCTTCCATCGGTCTGCGGTGACGAGCGGACCGGTGGCAGCCAGCATCACCGGCGCGGCGTCGAGGTAGTCAGTAACGGCTGCCTGCAGGTGCGCGATGGGCTGCGCGCCGAACCGGGCAGACCAGAGCAGATGGTGCAGCCGGGCTCGCACCATGGGATGGGCCGCCGCAGTCGCATAGAGCGACCAGATCCCGTGCACCTCGGACGGGAGCTTGTTCACCTGCCGCGGCCAGGGATCGGGCCCGGGCCCGATGTAGGAGCCGAGGAAGGTGCCGTCGTCCTGCCGGAAGATGAGCATCGCGCCCCACAGGGCGTGAAGGTGGTCCAGCTCGGTCTCGGCGCGGCTGGCCACCCGTGTTGCGGCTTCCAAGGGGGTGACCATGGACTGGAAGGAGATGAACGGGCTGCTCGACTCGTCCAGCACCTTGAGTACCGCCGCCTGAACGTCCACGTCTGCTCCCGGCTCCCCTCAGCTGACAGTCGGGCCCGCCGCACCTTGTGCGACGGGCCGACACTTTTCGTGGCCGAGGCGGGATTCGAACCCGCGACCTCTGGGTTATGAGCCCAGCGAGCTACCGACCTGCTCCACCCGGCGACCTTCACTGTAAGACGCCAAGACCACCCCGAGCGAAGGGATTTCGCACAGGGTTCTTTCGCGTCTCTGGTGCTGGCCGGACGGCCGCCACGCTAGTCATCGCGCTGTCGTGAACACTCCCCTATCGACGTTCAGGGTGGGGACGGGGCGGCGCTGGACGCGCTTCCAGGCAGCGCGCTCGCCGTGACCGCGGGCCCACCGCCACCTGAATGGGCGCCGCGGCCAGCCAGCTCGGGGAGTTCGGTGTCAGTGCGGCGCGTGCGCGCACCAGTTCGTGATCAGGCGCATGCCCGAGCATCGCGGCTGTTCGGGATCTACAGGTCGAACTCCAGGTGCTCAATGTCCGTGAACCGGACCTCCTCCAGAGAGCCGGCGCGGCGGCCGCCGTCCTGGAAGTACACCTCCCTGAGCCCTTCGGCCACGATCTGCTGAAGCTCGCGTTCGCTGGCGCCAGCCTCCTGGGCCTCGAAGAGACGGGCCGCGTAGCGGGGCGGCAGGGCGACGGTCAGGTGCCGGCGGCGGTCCTCATCCGTCGACCCGATCGGCGCGGTGTAACCCATGCGGGCCTGGGTGTCGATGACGATGCCGCCAGTGGTGGCTGCCTTCTGCCGGGCCTTGGCCCGGATCTGCGGCTGCCACCGCTTCTTCACCTCGCCCTCCAGGCGGGCGGCGAGGTCCGGCCGGGGCTTCTTGATCTGGTCCTTCACGTACCGCTCGACGGTGCGCTGCGAGATCCGCAGCATCTGGGCGACCGCCTCGGTGCCTTTGAGCTGCTTGACCAGGTACCGCATCTGCGCGGGCGCGCTCTTGGGTGCCGGGCGGGTGAACGCCTTCTGCACCGCGGCGTCCAGACCGTCCCCGAACAGGCTCATCGTTGCCCTCTCCTACTCTCCGTTGTCGACGTCGGTGACGGTGCCGTCCTTGATGTACCGGGCGAGGTTGAGCTCCGGCGCATTGAACCGATCACGGACCTCCTCGCCCCACAGGACGGACTGGGTGCCCTCGTGCTTGACCAGGCCGGGGTTGACGCCGAGCTTGAACCCGCCGGGCAGCGGCTTGCCCTCCCGGTAGGGCAGGAAGTCCAGCGGCGAAGGCCCGTCGGCCGCGTAGACGACGCAGTCGGACAGGATCGCGACCGGGTACTGCCCGGTGAACGCCGCGTGCTTGACGATCTTGCGGTGCAGGTTGATGCGAGTGCGGGAGATGACCGCCGCCCGGATGTCCGGCCGCCACGTCGGGCGGGCCAGGGCGCGCCACGGCTCGCCGGGCCGCCAGCCCTCCCCGCGCGGGCGCTCGCGCAGCTTGCCCAGGCCGCCCTTTACCGTTGCCTTGACCGCCGAGACGACGATCGCGAGCTCCGGGTCACGGCTCTTGTAGCCGTCCATCGCCGCGAGGAAGTCCTCCGGCGACAGGTCGGCGTCGACGCCGAGGTCGGCCATCGTGGCGAGGTAGGCGTCGCGCAGCCGCTGGTACCAGCCGTCCAGGTAGCGGCCGTTCTCGTACCGAACGTACGCCTCCAGCGGGCGCACCTCGTAGCCGAGCTCTACCGCGTACGCCATGGTCGGCGTCGCGTACCAGGCCGGCCCCGTCGGGTGCTCGCCCTTCGGCGTGAACGGGCTCGGCAGCAGTTCGCCGTCCAGCTTCACCCATTCCTTGCCGACCTTCACCTTCGACAGGTCGACGTGGCTCAGGTCGACCAGCCAGGAGCCGGGCAGTTTCGGGTCAAAGGCGGGGTTCTTGACGTATGTCGGCGCCCCAAGGCCGACCGTGAGGCCGTTTACGCCGGCGGCGAAGGCCATGTTCACGTCGATGCCGACCAGGTGCCGTAGGGTGCACTCGGCGTCCGTCATCGGCCGTGCCCAGTCGTATGCCTCCTCGAACAGCTTCTCGCCGGGCCCGCGGACGTGGAAGCGCGGCAGGTCCGCCAGGAGCGGGTGCCCGTCGGGGGCCTCGCACGGCGCGCAGTCCACCGGATCCTTGCCCAGCGAGCCGGGGTTGTGCTCGGGGTGTCGCTTGCCCGTTGCGTCCGGTTGGGAGGCGCGGGTCGGCGGGTGCAGGGCGGTCATCAGCTCCAGGCCGGTCACGGCGGTCGATCCGCGCGGCGTCATCACCCGGGAGGCGTACGTGCCCAGCAGCCGGGCGAGGTCCGCCGGCGGCAGCTGCCCGGCGTCGGCCCAGTGCCGGGTGTCGAGCGCGTCCCACGACGGGATGCACAACTGCACGCACGCACGCTCCGAGCCCTGCGCGGGGCGGTAGATCCTCGCCCACGGCCCGAAGCCGCGCTTGGTCAGCTGCCAGTCGGCGCGCGTCAGCTGCTTGATGACCTTGTGGCCTTCCGGGATCCGCCCGGCCAAGCGTTCCTGCTGTGTGAGCGTGACGGGCAGGCCGTAGTGCTCGCATGCGGCATCGGTCAGCACGATCAGCGGGTCGGCGTCCTTGCCCGGACCGGACAGCTTCGGCTGACCGAGTCGCCCTTCGCGCAGCGTCCACTCCACCAGGGCGGGAATCGACTTCGCCGGTACGTCGAGGACCAGGCCGCCGATGCAGAACGCCAGTACCTGACCATCTGCCTCGACGTCGACGACCACGAGCGGCCCGTTCTCGAACCGCGGATCGGCGCCGCCCGCCGGGGTGCCTGCGGGGGCCGCCTTCTTCGCGGCCGGACGGCGCGACGTAGGACCGGTCGTGACCGCCGGGCGCGGTACGGCGGCAGGGGCGGCGGGGCGGAGTGCGATGTTCGCAGGCTCCGCAGCCGGGCCTGTGGGTGCGATGCGGGCTTGGGCCGGTTCAATTGCCGATGGCGCAGGAGCGGCCGGAACGGCAGGCGTCTCGGGGGTCGCCGTGTCCTCAGGGGGCACCGGAGCGTCGGCGGGGTAGAGCTGGGCGAGCTGCTTGAGCATGCGGGCGTATGCGTCGCGCTCCGGCGGCCGCGGCTCGGTCTTGCCGGCCTCCCAGCCGCTGACCGTCGCGCGCCGCACCTGCAGTGCGGCGGCCACCTCGTCCAGCGTCAGGCCGTGCGCCTGGCGCAGCCGCTTGCGTTCCGCCGGGGGCGGCAGCGGGGAGCGAGACGCGATGAGCGCGTCGACCGCGTCGAACAGCTCGGACATGCAGCACCTCCTGTCCCGCAACTCTAGCGTGAAGCGTACGTTTCGCGTACGAAGCACGTACGAATAGCGTTCGCGTGTTGATCTCGCATGGCTGGACGGTGGCTCGGGCACAGCGGCGGTTCGGCGAGAGCCTCACCGTGTCCTCGCAGTCCGACCGAGTGTTGTGCTTGGGAACCGGCCCCATCGCGTGGGCCGGTGAGACTGTGGAGTGGCAGGTGACGGATCCGTTCTCCCCATGACCGGCGGTCGGTGTCGTCCGGCTGGCCCCGCTGGCAGGTGAAACGACGCTGTCGTTCGTGAACCGACTGGCCGCTCGCTACGAGGTCACCGTGACGGGCTTGCTGTCTGCGATGGCGGGCCCCGGCGTGCGTGGCGTCTGGGGAAAGAGCTGTCTCGTCGGCGAGGTGTTCCTCGCGCCCGCAGTACGGCGCCGGCTGGCCTCCCTCTGCCAGGTGCCAGAGCCGCATCTGTCCCGGGCACTGCCCTCCTGGGAGGAGGGCGCTGGCACGAAGGAGAACGGTGACCAGCCAAGCGTGCGCTTCGCCTCCGGCAGCACGATTCCTGCCGTCATGCTGGCGTGCCGACTGTGTACGGCGGCCCGCACAGGCGCCCTGTGTCCTGCCCGTCTGTACTCCGACCTGCGCTCAAGGATCTGCATCAGGCACCAGTGCTGGTCCCTCGACTCACTGGCGCTGGACAGAGTCACGCTGGTCGAAGGCTAGGTGAGCCTCGCCGGGACACCGGAGGTGATCCGTGCGCACCAGTAACCGAGCTGGCCCACCGTCTGGACCGCCCGTGGCTGGCGGAGCAGCTCGCCACCTCCAGTGCAGGAGCCTTGTTCGCCTGGGTGCGGGCGTGTGTGCGGCAGGGGCGGGGAACAGTGCCCGAGGAAGGTGTGTGGGCGGTTCCGGTCGCGCACCGGCCTCGGGGGCTTGCGGTGCAGCTGCGGGAGTTGCGCCTGCGAGAGCCCTTCGGCAGCGCTCCGGCGGCAGGACGGCCGTCCCGTGCAGAGCAGGCGTATCAGGTCGGGGCTTGGCACACGCCCGTACCTACGCGGCGCGTCACGGGCATCTCGCCGTTCCGAAGTACGGCCGTCACGAGGGATTTGCGCTGGGAACGTGGCTGGCCAATCAGAGAACCGGAGTAGCGGCGCTTCCTGTCGATCGGGCGCAGGCCCTGCATCGCATTGAGCCTCTTCAGCGGTCACTCGAGTGAGTGATGCGCAGGCTGCTGTTGACTGCCTCCGCGACCAGCGCGGACACGCCCCGATGCCAGCGGCCGGTCCTCCTCCTCGTCACTCGATCGTGGCCGAGTTGAAGAAGCTCATTGATCCCTGGTGGAATGGTCCCTGGCAGGTCTCCTGGCGGCGGACGTACCACCGCGCGCTGGAACACGTTCGAAAGCACGGCCCCGTCGACGCCACAGCAGGATTCCCCGGCACCAGCCCCGCCTTGGGCGAGTGGCTCCATGAGCAGTGTTCCCGGTACGACGACCTCCATGTGGGCCAGCAGCGCCTGCTCGCAGATCTCGGAATCCGGCCCGCGCACGCCCGCTCAGCACGCCCTCGCGCAAAAGCCTTGCTCAGGCATTCGCGGCCGGCCTGGAACACGCGCGCGCCTACGCCGCTGTCCACGGCCACCTCGCCACGTCCAAGAGCACCCGACAGGACGGTTTCCCTCTTGGGCAATGGCTGATGAGCCAACGCAACCGGGCCCGTAGGGCGGAGAAGGAAACCGACCGGAGCCGTGCACTGTCCGCCGTCGACACCTGGTGGAACCCGCCGTGGCCCATGGCATGGCAACGCGCCTACCACCACGCCCGTAAGCAGTGCGGCGGCAATCAGGCGCTGGTGCCGGGGGATGGCTTCGCCGGGGTGGGGGCGTCTGCCGCATCGTGGCTGTACGCGCAGTGCGCCCTGTTCGAAGAGCTCCACCCCCGCCAGCAAGATCTACTGCGGGAGATCGGCATCACCGCCGAGGCCGCACAAGCGAGGCAGGCCACGCGGTACCGCCCCACCGGCGTTCGGATCGACTTCGCCGTGGGCTTGGCCCATGCCCGGGACTACGTCGGCGTTCACGGCCACTTGGCGCTGCCGCACCCCGTCCCGCACAACGGGTTCCCGCTGGGCAGGTGGCTCGCCAGTAAACGTGGAGAGGCCGGAGCTCATGCGCGTCGCACGCCGGCTCCGTGGCCAGGCATGCAGGCCCTCGCTGCTCTGGATCCGTGGTGGCTTCCTCCGTGGGCGTTCGCCTGGCAGCGCGACTTCCACCGTCTGCGCCCTCTGCTCACCGCCGGCCTCGAACCACCGCCCAAGCTGCGCTCCTGGTTCACCAAGCAACTCGCTCAACGCCACGCCTTGTCACCGGGCCAGCAGCGGCTCCTGCAGGATCTGAAGGATCTCCCGGCTGACCATGGGTGCAGGGGCTCGGCATCACGGCCGCCGTTCCCCCGTTCGGGTGGCGGATCCGGATCACGGCTTTCAGCAGCCCCCCATGGACTTGGCTGTTGAGTGTGGAAGGGCACGAGAACAGCAGGCGGGTGCAGCAGGCTGCCGCAGGGGGCACCGGTGCGGGAATCGAAGCCGCGTTCGCCACAGCCACCGGGCAGGTGACGCAGCTGCCGTGGGATCAGGCGGCGGCGTCGGTGCGGTTCGAGGACCTCGCGCCGGTATCCGCGTTTCCGATCGTTCCGGGCCGCCGGTGGGGACCGGGCTGGTGGTGGTCGGCGACCACCGGACGGCACGTCGTCCACGGTTCGGCAGCAATGCGCACCCAGCTGATGGTCCTGGACCGGAACCCGGACGTGACCGGCCTGTCCGCACGTCCGGTACGGCTGCTGTGGCGGGATACCGACGGGCGGGTGCGCTCGTGGGTGCCCCAGCTGTTCGCCCGGTACGCCGACGGCACCGGTCTGCTCGCCGACTGCCCCTCCAGGCCGGTTGTCGGCGGAGACAGGGCGCGGCGGGCTCAGGTGGTCCTGGAGGCGGCGTGCGCGCGCGTGGGCTGGTCGTACCGGCACCTCGAGCCACCTCCAGCGGTGGTGGCGGCGAACCTGCGATGGCTGGCCGGCTACCGCCACCCACGCAATCAGGGCCCGCCCGGACTGCGGACCGCGTTGGCCGAAGCGTTCGCCGGGCCCCGGCCGCTAGCCGACGGCGTAGCCGGGGTGGGCGATTCCTTGCAGGTACTGCCAGCCGCCTATCACGCGCTGTGGTGCGGACATCTGACGACGCCTCTTGATGAGCCGCTGCACAAGCGGGCGCTGATCTGCGCTTACGCAGACCGTGGTGAAGGCGTCGGAGGGCGGCTGAGCGACGTCGGCGGCGATCAGGAGAAAGGTTGAATGCAGTGGGCGGCACACACGGTAAGAGCCGGCGGCCGGTGGTGGAGGTCGGCGCGCACGTCACCTACCTGGGACAGACCTGGCAGGTCGCCGCCTTGCAGGGCCAGCAGGTCTACCTGCTGCAGGAGGACGGAGCTGAAACGAGCCTGCTGCTCGGGCAGTTGTTCGCCGATCCGGGCTTCGAAGTGGTGGGCGCGCGGACGCCGGACACGGTGCCGCAATGGGGGCTGTTCGAGACCGTTCCGCTGGCGGCCCAGCAGTGGGCGCTGGCCTGGCTGCCGCACATCCGGGAGGTGGAGACCGGGCTGCCGCATGCTCCGGGCAGCCATGAGGGCCAGACGATGCGGCCGGAGTACGACCCCGAGCGATGGACGCTGGCGCAGCGGGATGCGGCCAAGGCGCAGGAGCTGGCAGCCCTCGGCTTCGCCCGGGTGACGTGTACGACGGTGGAGCGGATGCGGCACGCCTACCGCAAACAGGGCTTGTGGGGGCTGGTCGACAAGCGGGCGGCGCCGGCACGCGGCCGTCATCCGGCGGGGTATGCCGACGAGCAGGTCGTGGCCGCGGTGCTGGAGGCGCTGCGGCGCCAGCGAGGCCGGTCGAAGGGGACGGTGAAGGGACTGCAGGTACTGGTCGGGCAGATCCTGGAGGACACGCATGGGCGCGGGGTGGTGGAGATGCCGTCACGGTCGACGTTCTACCGGCTGGTGAGCGTGCTGGCCGACCCGGCCGACCGTCCGGGCCGCCCCGCACGCACCGCCACTGCACCCGCCCGCACCTCGTCGGCGCCTGTGGTGCTGCGGCCCGGGGAGCAGGTGCAGATCGACACCACCCGCCTGGACATCATGGCCGTCCTCGAGGACGGCAGCCTGGGGCGGCCGGAGCTGACGATCGCCGTCGACGTCGCCACCCGCTCCATCCTGGCCGCCGTCCTGCGCCCGCACAGCACCAAAGCCGTCGACGCAGCCCTCCTGCTGGCCGAGATGGCTGTCCCCCACCCTGTCCGGCCGACGTGGCCCGTTGCGCTGCATCTTTCCCGTGCCGAGGTGCCGTATCAGCGGATGCTGTCGCTGGACGAACGGCTGGAGGGCGCGGCCGCCCGCCCGGTGATCGTGCCCGAGACGATCGTCGTCGACTGCGGGAAGATCTACCTCTCGCAGGGCTTCGTCGCCGCCTGCGAGACGCTCGGAGTCAGCGTGCAGCCGGCCCCGCCCCGTCGGCCGCAGGCCAAGGGTGTGGTGGAGCGGACGTTCGGCTCGATCAACGACCTGTTCTGCCAACACGTCGCCGGCCACACCGGATCCAACCCCCAGCGCCGCGGTTCCAAGACGGCGGCCGAGGCCCGGTGGACGATCCCGCAGCTGCAGGACTTCCTCGACGAATGGATCACCTGCGGCTGGCAGAACCGCCCCCACGACGGACTGCGCCACCCCGTCCTTCCCAAAACCGCCCTCACCCCGAACCAGATGTGGGCCGCACTGATCACCATCAGCGGCTACGTGCCCGTCCCGCTCACCGGCGCCGACTACCTCGAACTGCTGCCGGTGCGCTGGCAGCCCATCACCGAACGCGGCATCCGCCTCGACTACCGCACCTACAAACACGACATCCTCGACCCCCACCGCAGCCAGCGCTCCCCCGTCGCCAGCAAAGACGGCAAGTGGGAGCTCCACCACAACCCCCACGACGCCCGCCAGATCTTCGTCCGCCTCACCGACGGACAGCTCCACGAAATCCCGTGGATCCACCGCGACCACGTCCACCAGCCCTTCAACGACGCCATCTGGCGCCACATCCAGACCGAGGTCGAACAACGCGGGAACCGCGACCAGCACGAAGCCGACCTCGCCGACGCCCTCGACCAGCTCCTGCGCCGCACCCGCAGCCCCGCCGATTCGCAACACGAAGCCAGCCCTCGCAAACGACCTCGCGCCCGCGGTACGGCCGTGCCGCTGCCCGACCTGCCCGGGCAGCGGCGCCCCCTCGCAGCAGAGACCACACCGGCCCCGGACCCTGACTGGAGCGAGAGCCTCGACGACCTCATTGGCCCCGACACGGCCACAGAGCCGGGCACTGGCAATCCGGTGGGGCCAGGGGCGTTGCCGGGCGGGGCAGGCGGATACGGACTGTGGGACGCCGAAGCGGAGGCCGAGCAATGGTGAACATCCCGCCGCGCACAGTCGAGGTGCCGACCATCGGTTTCCCATCGGCGGCGGACCGGTCTGCCGGTCCCGCGGCAGGGGCCGGCGGCGACTCTCCTGAGGCGCAGCAGCGATCGGTGACCACCTGGGACGGCTTTCATGCCTTCGCCACCACTCCCGTGGCCGCTCCTCCCCCGCCCGACGCACCATCTCGCAGTCTGGAGGAACGCCTGGCCTACCACTCGCGGTTCGTCACCGTGCGCACCCCCGCCATCGACACCCTCGCCAAGAACGTGCGCACCCTGATGATCCTCGGCCGCCACCAGACGGTCACCGCACGCCCGTCGCTGATCGTCACCGGCCCCGCCGGCGCCGGGAAAACCACCGCCTTGCTCCAGGTCGGACGCGCCTGCCACCTCGCCCACACCCGCCGCCACGGCGCTGCGGCCACAGCCGGACAGGCCCCCGTCGCCTACGTCCTGGTCCCACCCGCCGCCAGCGCCAAAACCCTGGCCACCGAGTTCGCCCGCTACCTCGGCATCCCCGTCACCGCCGGCATGTCCCAGGCCCAGATCACAGGCGCCGTCTGCCACACTTACACAGCCGCCCGGGTACAGCTGGTGATGATCGACGAGATCCACCGGCTCAACCCCCGCACCACCAGCGGCGCCCAGAGCGCCGACCTGATCAAAGACCTCACCGAACGCATCGGCGCCACCTTCGTCTACGCCGGCATCGACGTCACCACCACACCCCTGTTCACCGGAGTACGCGGCGCCCAGCTCGCCGGACGCGCCTCCCTCATCGACTGCACCGTCTTCCCCGCCTGCCTCGGCGACGAAGAACCCTTCCGCGACCTCATCACCGCCATGGAGAGCGCCCTCGACCTACGCCACCACCGGCCCGGAACCCTCCCCCGGCTGGTCCCTTACCTCCACGAGCGAACCGCCAGCCGCATCGGCAGCCTCGCCCGCCTCATCCGCCAGGCCGCCATAACCGCCCTGATCGACGGCACCGAACGCATCACCAAAACCACCCTCGACGCCATCCGCCTCGACCACCTCGCCGAACAGCACCACCGCCCAAGCGGCCAGCCACGCAGTAACCGCAGCCCGTGACCCGGACAGACATAACAGACCGTGCTGCGACAAAGGCCGGCGCCGCGCAATGCAGCGTCGTCACCGCAGAGGCATGGCTACAGGTCCCGTCAGCCTGGCCGGGCGTTCTCCGCGTACGGCCGCTGACCGGTGAAGCGACCGCCTCATACGTACAGCGCCTGGCTGACGCCTACCGGCTGACGGTGTCCCAGCTCCTCGACGGCGCTGGCATCCCCCTCCACCGCCACGGGACACCACCGACGGCCGAACTCATCCTCACTCCGCGCGCGGCCCGGCGCCTCTCCATCCTGGCCCGCACCCCGCTCCCCCACCTGACGCGCGCCCTGCCCCGCCTCCCCCTCCGCGACGCCGCCCGCGACACCGAGGCGGCCGCGTACTGGACGCGGCTCAAAACCGAGCAGCAGCCCGTCCGCGGCTGCACGCTGTGCACCCGCCACCGCAGCAACGACGCCACCGACACCACCTGGGTTCAACCGGCGCCGCACCAGCTGATGTGCCCACGCCACCAGCAAGCAGCCCCAGACCCGCGGCTGACTTCCACCCTCCGCACCAGGGCCGCGCCGGAGCTTGTCGCCGCGCACCACGCACACCAGCGCCTCTTACGAAACCCCCGCGCGGCCACCGCCTGGACCACAGCACACGCCATCACCACCCGCTGGCACACCCGCCTGACCCGGCTCTGCGCGGCCAACCCCCTCCTGGCCACCACAGGCAGCGCCTCCCCCACTCTGCTTACCCGCGACCTGGTGATCTACCCCGAAACCGTCGCCCTTGCCCGCACACTCGCCACCCTCCCGAGCCGGCCACACCGCGACACCGACAAGGCCCTCAACCTCATCGCCTACCGACTCGGCCTCCCACGCCTGCCCCTCAACGCGAACGATCCCCTCCGAGTCTTCCTCACCCACACACGCCACTGACCAGCATCATCCGGAACCCCGAACCCCCGGAGAACGCAGCCGCATAAAGACGTGCCACCACACCTACGAGAAAGCCAAGATCAATCCCACACGACTACCGGACCGCAGACCAAACGCCCGAACAACCAAACCGAACACGCCCTCAGAGCACGCCCATCACGCCCGAACACAACCGCTTCAGCCGTCCCGAGTCCCACCACGAAGACGGGACACCAGACCAAAGCAGTCCAACCCCCTGAAGATCACTGCATCGTCACAGCAGTGCCACCGCCGTACCCATTCACAGGTGTCAGACGGGCCGCGAGCTGGACTCTTCCTCCCCTGCGCGCGGCCCTTCTGTGTGTCCAGGTGGCCTGAGCGGGATCGGCTGGTGGTCTCCTGCTCTTGGTGCTCGGTGCTCGCCGGTCTGGTTCAGGTCCGGCGCCGGTCTGGATGTCACTGGGCTGCTGCTCTCGACGAGGCTGAGGGGGACGTCCAGGCATTCGCATCTGCGTTTCGCCCGGGCGATCACGCTCAGCGTGGCCAGAGACGGCGGTGTCTTGGGCAGCTCGATGGTCACTGTTGCGGGCCGGTAGGCGGCGATCAGCATCTCGATCCGCAAAACCGCCGCAGCACGGTCGTCGATGTCGAGATCCCGGTGCAGCGTGATCCGCAGCGCCCCGTCCTGCATATCGTGACTGAGCAACATCGAGTCCTCCCAGAAGCAGGGGATCACTGTGGGCGCCGATCCACCCATGCCCTCCAGAAACGGGGCGAAACTGCAGGTCAAGCCCACTTTCGAGTGGCCCTCCTCGCCGAGAGCCATGTTCGCTAATCATGCCCAATGTCCAGTATCTTCGCATTTGGGTATTGACTGCTCAGGGTCTTCTGTGCTGCGTGGGGTGTGCTGGAAGTACCAGAGAAAGCATTCCGGCCCCTTCCGGACAGGCAGTGATTGCGATGACGACCACCACAATCTCCCCGGCCCGGCAGCCGCGTCCCGCGCTGCATGCCGTGCCGGCCGGTGAGCACGTCTTCAGCCTGCCGCTGGAACATGGGCCGCTCGCACCGGCCACCGCCCGCCACGAGGCCCGCCCGGTACTGGCCGCCTGGGGACTGGACGAGGACCAGATCTACGACACCCTGCTGGTCATCTCGGAACTGGTGACCAACGCCGTCACCCACGCTCTGCCGCCCGTCGCCCTCCACCTGCACGCTACGGCCGGCCACTCCGGCCGCGTCCAGGTCCACGTCAGCGACGGCGGCCCCCAGACCGCCCCGGACAACTGGGCGGCCAACCGTCCGGCCGACGAGCACGGCCGCGGCGACATGATCATCACCGCACTCGCCGACCAGGCCGGAGCCGACCTCGACACTGACGGACTCATCGACCACTGGGCCGGCCTCGCCGCCGCCTGACACCCCGACCCGCTACCAGGAAACCCCGTCACCCGCACACTGGCACAAAGGAGGGCAAAAGTTCGAATTCTCCCGACTCCGGAGGCGGCCATGCGAGCCGACGAACTGCTGCAGGTCCACAGCCTGCGGTACGAGGACACGGTCCTGCTCTGCATGACCGGGGAGCTCGACCTGGCCACCGCCCCCCTCGTGGACCGGGCGGTCACCACCGCGCTATCCAGCCGCCCCCGCCACCTCTGCCTGGACCTCACCGGCCTCGTCTTCTGCGACATGACCGGCCTGCACGCACTCGAGCGCCTCTCCAACGCGGCCCACGCCACCCACGCGAACCTCCACCTCGCCGGCCTCCACCCCCACCTCCAACGCACCCTCCACCTACTCAAAGCCGCGTCTCCGTGGCCCCCACCCGTCCCGCACCGACACCCGCAGACGTGAGCTCGCGGTGTCCGTGAACACTCCCGTTGGGCTCTGGCACAACTTCTGCCCGTTCCTCCGAGGCCGACGAACCCCGTTCAAGGCAGGCGGTACGCCTGCGCGCGGCTGATACCGAATCCGGCGGCACCGTACGCCTCCCGCGAGCCGTAACCGAGCAGTAGCCAGGCGCGAGCGGTGGGCGCGACCTGCACCCGGGCCGGAAGTACCTCCACGGAGCGCCGGACATCGTCCATCGCCATACGCAGGCCCGTCCGTCACCCCGCGGGCCTGCGCCACGGTCAACGGCGCCGGAACCGATCCGGCAACACCATCCCGGCCTCCATCGCAGGTGCCCATACCTCCATCGTCCTCCCATGGGATGGGCAGAGCCACGGCGCCTGTGCAGTCCATGACGCCTCCCTGCTCTCACGCATTGCGGCGAGCCGCGTCCGGTCTACGTTCTAGTCGGACAGCAGCAGGTTCGGGTGTGTCTTGGCGATGTAGGGACGCAGCATGCGCAGCGTGCCACTGAACGCCTCAAGAAACGCGTCGACGTGCTGGATGGACATGGGCGTGGAAAAGCAGAACAGGCTGCGCCGTGACATAAAGACACCTTGGTTCAGCATCTCCAGATGGAACAAGGCGGGCAGCATTCCCAGGTTCTTGCTCCGGGAGTGAACATCAGCGGCATTGCGAAGCGGGCCTTCCCCCCAATGGAAATGCCCATAAAAGCCCATCCCGGCAGCCTTGACGCCCTCGTCCCTGGCTGCTGCGGTCATGCTTTTCAGCAGCAGCTCTCCCAGACCGTTCAGCCTGGAGACCTCCTGGTCGCCGTAATGCTCCAGTGCTGCAACACCAGCGGCTAGGGTCACGTCGTTTCCGCAGAAGGTTCCCGAGTGGTACAGGGGATTGTCACTGCCGGGGTCGAACTGCATCATGATCTCCTGGCGCCCGCCGAAGGCACCGATCGGGAGGCCGCCGCCGATGATCTTCCCGAGTGCGGTCAGGTCCGGCTCGATACCGAGGGTGTTCTGCAGTGGCCCGAGCCGGAAGGTGGCAACCTCGTCGAAGATGAGCAGCACCCCGTGCTCGCGGGTCAGCTCGCGAAGCGTGTGCAGGTATCCGTCGTGCGGCGCGATCCCGCCGCCGGCTGCAAGCATCGGCTCGACGATGAGCGCAGCTATCTCGTGCTGGTACCGCTCGAGCACGTACGCGGTCGCTGCAGCGTCGTTGAAAGGAATGACCAAGACCTGCGACGCGGTCTGTGCCGGTACACCATGGGGGATGTCCACGGGCGGGAAGCTGTCAGGAAGTCCTACTGAGGTTTTCAGGGTGGGGTCGGTGGTACGAGGGTCAGACCGGTGGCGGTGAGGCAGCCGTCGATCAGGTGGGGCCGGAGCTGGATCCTG
>NZ_JBHWAQ010000065.1:0-23497 GCF_042743475.1 Streptomyces sp. NPDC059534 | reverse complement strand
CCCCTGAGGGGGCCGGGCCGCTCCGTCGTCCTGCCGAAGGCTCAGGCCGCCTCGGACAGCCGTGCCGTCTCCGACCGGCCTTCGTCGTGCCGGTCACGGCGCAGCGAACGTGCCGTGCTGCTGGGCTCCGACACCACGCCGTTGCGCTGGCGCCACACCTGACGGGTGATCCACACGTCGAGGACACTCCAGGTGGCCACCACCGTGGAGGCCACGGCGCTGATGGTCATCGGGAACGCCAGCCACGAGCCGGCGAACGTACACAGGAACGCCACCACCGCCTGGACGAGCGTCACCGAGGTGATCATCACCGCCCGTACGGCGGCGTTCCGGACCGGATCGGGCATTCGCTGCCGGCCCTTCACGTCCTCCACCCACAACTGACGCGCCGACCGCGCCTCGTGTTCCATTGTTCCGTCACTCCCCACCGCTGAAAGACCTCAGGGTCGGCTGCCCGTTGTGAGCGCCTTTACGCGGACAGAACCCTCCCCGTACTTATTGACGCACGACAGAGGGAAAGGTTTCGCCCGCCCCCGGGTGAACGCGACCGGATCGCGACCGGAACGAAGACTTCCAGCCATCTGGTGCAGGCGGGAGAAATGGCACGCCATCAGGTGTCCTACGCCACACTGGCCGATCCCAACTCCCCGAATACCAGGACAAGTCATGATCAACGCTCACTCGACAGGCTGAAAATCGCGCGGACGTGCCTTCGAGATGGCCGTGATGCAGTAGTAGGCTCACGCCGCCGTTTGTTTGAAACCGAAGGTTGACGCCGCGTGTTGACGCCGGACGTCACGAACGTGAAGGACCTCCGTGGCGCGCGGGGGCCGAGCAGGGGGAGGCCATGCGCTTTCGCGGGAAGTCCATCCGCCGGAAGATCGTGGCGTTGCTCCTCGTACCGCTCATCTCCCTGACCGGACTGTGGGGTTTCGCCACGGTCCTCACCGGCCGCGAGGCCGACCAGCTCCTCGACGTCGGCTACATCGTCGACAAGGTCGGCTATCCACTGGAGGACACCGCACGGGTCATCCAGCTCGAACGCCGGCAGGCGCTCATCTACCTCGCCGACCCCCGCGGCTCCCAGGCCCTCCCGGCTCTGCGCGAGACCCGCGAGGCCACCGACCGGCAGATCGCCCGCATCCGGGCCAACGCCGCCGACCCCGGTGTGCGGGAGGAGATGCGGCCCGTCACGGCCCAGCGCCTCAACTCCCTCCTCGAAGCGCTCGACGGCCTCGCCTCGCTGCGCCGCTCCGTCGAGAAGCGCGGCATCGGCCGCATGCAGACCCTCGAGTTCTACAACCGGCTCGTCGACCCCTGCTACAGCTTCCTCATCACCCTGCACGCCCTCGAGAACGTCGAGATGGACAAGCAGGGCCGCGCCCTCGTCGGCGTGACCCGGGCCCGCGAACTGCTCTCCCGCGAGGACGCCCTCGTGCTGTCCGCGCTCGTCGCCGACCGCGTCACCGCGCAGGAGATCCGCGCGATATCCGATCTCGTCGCCAACCGCGAGCAGTTCTACGAGGTCAACCTCGAACTCCTGCCCGCCGCCGAGCGCGACCACTTCGAGAAGTACTGGCGCAGCCCCGACACCCTGCCGCTGCGCACCGCCGAGAACGCCATCATCGAAGAGGGCCCCACCGACAGCCCGCGGGCCGTCACCGCCGCCCACTGGCAGGACCAGGCCGGCCCGGTCCTCGACGACCTCGCCCGCGAGAACACCGCCGCGGGGGACCGCTACCAGGACCGCGTCCAGCCCGCCGCCTACAGCGTCCTCCTCAAGGTCGGCGTCGCCGGCGTCCTCGGCTTCCTCGCGCTGCTCGCCTCGATCGTCATCTCCATCCGCATCGGCCGCGAACTCGTCCGCGACCTGCGGCGCCTGCAGAAGGAGGCCCAGGAGGTCTCCGGCGTGCGCCTGCCCAGCGTGATGCGGCGGCTCGCCGCCGGCGAGCAGGTCGACGTCGGCACCGAGGTGCCCCACCTGCGGTACGGCGAGGACGAGGTCGGCCAGGTCGGCCAGGCCCTCAACACCCTCCAGCGCGCCGCGGTCGAGGCCGCCGTCAAGCAGGCCGACATGCGCCGCGGCGTCTCCGAGGTGTTCGTCAACCTCGCCCGCCGCAACCAGGTCCTGCTGCACCGTCAGCTCACCCTCCTCGACACGATGGAGCGGCGCACCGAGGACACCGACGAGCTCGCCGACCTCTTCCGGCTCGACCACCTCACCACCCGCATGCGCCGGCACGCCGAGGGCCTCGTCATCCTGTCCGGCGCCGCCCCCTCCCGCCAGTGGCGCAAGCCCGTCCAGCTCATGGACGTGGTCCGCGCCGCCGTCGCCGAGGTCGAGGACTACGAGCGGATCGAGGTGCGCCGGCTGCCCCGCCTCGGCGTCGGCGGCCCGGCCGTCGCGGACCTCACCCACCTCATCGCCGAACTCCTGGAGAACGCCACGGTGTTCTCGCCCCCGCACACCGCCGTGCAGGTGCTCGGCGAGCGGGTCGCGAACGGCTTCACCCTGGAGATCCACGACCGCGGCCTCGGCATGAACCCCGACGCCCTCCTCGACGCCAACCTGCGCCTCGCCGAGACCCCCGAGTTCGAGCTCTCCGACACCGACCGCCTCGGCCTCTTCGTGGTCAGCCGGCTCGCCCAGCGGCAGAACGTCCGCGTCTCGCTCCAGACCTCGCCGTACGGGGGCACCACCGCCGTCGTCTTCATCCCGGCCGCGCTGCTCACGGACGCCCCCGAGACCCAGGGCGCCGGATTCCGCCTGGACCGCAAGTCACTCGAACGCACCGACCGGCCCGAGGACGGGTCCGCCGACGGCGGCACGCTGCCCACCCGCCGGCCGGCCCTCGCCCGGGTCCCCGACGTGGCCGAGGCACCCGGCCCGCTGGACGGCCCCGTCGAGCTGGAGGCCCCGCTCGGCAGCGACGACTTCGACGTGCTCCTCGACCGGTCCGCCGACCTGCTGGACACCGAGAGCGAGCGCGGCGGGCTCTTCCGGCCCCGGGACCGGCGCCGCGGCGGACTCGCGCCCGCGAACGAGCAGCACCAGCAGACCCCGGACCAGACGACCCGCCGCGGCGAGCAGGACACGCCCGCCGACGGGGGAGCCCCCGTCCCGCTGCCGCGCCGCCGCACCCCCACGCTCGTCGTGGACCACGGCCGCCGCGTCGACGAACCGGACCGCACGCGCCACGGCGAGGACCAGGACCGCGCCCGTCCGCTCCCGGACCGCGCCCACCCGCTCCCCGGCCGGGCGCACCCCGCTCCGGGCCGGGCCACCGACAGCACCCCCGCCCCGGGGGGCCACGCGCACGGAGCCGGGTACGACGACCCGGCCGGCCCCCCGCGGGGCACCGGCCCGATCCTCGTCCCCGTCCCTCCGGAAGGTTCCGTGCCGCCGGAGAATCCCGACCCGTTCGGCGGCCTGCCCCGCCGCGTACGCCAGGCGAACCTCGCGCCCCAGCTGCGCGAGGGCGAGCGCCGGGCGGACCGCGGTGCGGGAGCGCGTACGGCCGCCGGGGACGAGAAGCCCGAGTCCTTCGAGCGCGACGCCGAGGAGGTACGCGCGCGCATGGCCGCCATGCAGCGGGGCTGGCAGCGCGGCCGGCGGCACGGCGCCGACCAGGACGACCCGACAGCACCAGGAACGACACCCGAGGGGGACGGTCGATGACCGCACCGAACGCCGCAGCACCCAGCACCACCTCCGGACACGGAAACGGCGAGCTGAACTGGCTCCTCGACGAGCTGGTCCAGCGCGTCGGGTCGATCCGGAAGGCCCTGGTGCTCTCCAGTGACGGTCTCCCCACCGGCGCCTCCCAGGACCTGACGCGGGAGGACGGCGAGCACCTGGCCGCCGTGGCCTCCGGCTTCCACAGCCTCGCCAAGGGCGTCGGCCGCCACTTCGAGGCGGGCAAGGTCCGCCAGACGGTCGTCGAGCTGGAGGACGCCTTCCTCTTCGTCACGGCCGCCGGTGACGGCAGCTGCCTGGCCGTGCTCGCCGACGCCGACTCCGACGTCGGCCAGGTCGCCTACGAGATGACGCTGATGGTGAAGCGGGTCGGGGCCCACCTCACGACGGCCCCCCGGACCGGTCTGCCCGCGGGAGGGTGAGTGGGACGGCATGAGTGACGCACCCGAAGGGAACCAGCCGCCGCAGGGCCGGACCCCCGCCCCCCACCACTGGTTCGACGACGAGGCCGGGCCCGTGGTCCGTCCGTACGCGATGACGCGCGGCCGGACGAGCGCCGCCACCCGCCACCGGCTCGACCTGATCGCGGTGGTCGTTCCCGAACCCGCCGCGGACGACCCCGGCCGGGACCAGACGCTCTCCCCGGAACACGTGGAGATCGTCGAACGCTGCTCCGAGCAGCCCCAGTCGATCGCCGAGCTCGCCGCCGGTCTCGACCTCCCCGTCGGGGTGGTCCGGGTCCTGGTCGGCGATCTCGTCGAGGACGAACTCGTCCATGTGACCCGCCCCGTTCCGCCGGCCGAGCTGCCGGATGTGAGCATTCTTCGCGAGGTGATCAATGGCCTTCGGGCGCTCTAGCCGCAAGAAGTCCTTCGTCGAGCCGGTAACCCTGAAGATCCTCGTCGCGGGCGGGTTCGGGGTCGGCAAGACGACGCTCGTCGGCGCGGTCAGCGAGATCCGGCCCCTGCGGACCGAGGAGATCCTCAGCGAGGCGGGGCGTCCGGTGGACGACCTGCACGGCGTCGAGGCCAAGACGACCACCACGGTCGCCATGGACTTCGGCCGGATCACCCTCCGCGAGGACCTCGTCCTGTACCTCTTCGGCACGCCCGGCCAGGACCGCTTCTGGTTCCTGTGGGACGAGCTGGCGCAGGGCGCCCTGGGCGCGGTGGTCCTCGCGGACACCCGGCGCCTGGAGGACAGCTTCGCGGCCATCGACTACTTCGAGCGGCGCGGCATCCCGTTCACGGTGGCCGTCAACTGCTTCGAGGGCGCGCAGCGGTTCCCCGCCGAGAGCGTGCGCGGCGCGCTCGACCTCGATCCCGAGGTCGAGCTCCTGATGTGCGACGCGCGGGACCGCGAGTCCGTGAAGAACGTCCTCGTGGCGGTCGTCGAGCACGCCCTCGTGCTGGCCGACCGCAGCCACGCCGCCGCGACGACCTGACCGGAGGCTCCGGGGCCCTGACCGACCAGGGCCCCGGAGCCTCCCACATCACGGCCCGCCGGCCCCCCGGGGACTCCCGCGCCCCGGGCCCTCAGCGGACCGCCACCACCGCCGACCCGTGCCCGAACAAGCCCTGGTTGGCGGTGATGCCGACCCGTGCCCCGGGCACCTGCCGGTCGCCCGCCGTGCCCCGCAGCTGCCAGGTCAGTTCGCAGACCTGGGCGATCGCCTGGGCCGGCACGGCCTCCCCGAACGAGGCGAGGCCCCCGCTGGTGTTGACGGGCAGCCGTCCGCCCAGGGCCGTCGCACCCTCCCGGAGCAGCTTGGCGCCCTCGCCCGCCGCGCAGAGCCCGATGTCCTCGTACCACTCCAGTTCCAGGGCGGTGGACAGGTCGTACACCTCCGCCAGGGACAGGTCCTCGGGGCCGATCCCCGCCTCCTCGTACGCGGCGCGGGCGATCGACGCGCGGAAGGTGTGCGCGGAGGGGGAGACGGCGACCGCCGAGTCCGTCGCGATGTCGGGGAGGTCGAGCACCGCCTTGGGGTACGTGGGGGAGACGGTGGACACCGCCCGCACCCGGACCGGGTCGGGGTGCCCGTGGCGCCGTGCGAACTCCATGCTGGACAGCACGAGCGCGGCGCCGCCGTCCGAGGTGGCGCAGATGTCGAGGAGCCGCAGCGGATCGGCGACGACGGCGGAGGCCGCGACCTCCTCGGCGGTCACCGGCTTCCGGTACCGGGCGAGCGGGTTGAGCGCACCCGCCGCCGCGTTCTTCACCTTCACCTGGGCGAAGTCCTCGGCCGTGTCGCCGTACAGGGCCATCCGGCGGCGCGCGTACAGCGCGAAGTACGCGGGATTGGTCGCCCCGAGGACCCGGAACCGCAACCAGTCCGGGTCGTCGGGGCGTTCACCGCCCGCCGGCGCGAAGAACCCCTTCGGCGTCGAGTCCGCGCCGACGACCAGGACCACGTCCGCCAGCCCCGCCAGGATCTGGGCCCGCGCGGTACCGATGGCCTGGGCGCCCGAGGCGCACGCGGCGTACACGCTGGCGACCCGCGCGCCCTGCCATCCGAGGGCCTGGGCGAAGGTCGCCCCGGCCACGTAGCCGGGGTAGCCGCACCGCATCGTGTCCGCGCCGACGACGGATCCCACGTCGTTCCAGTCCAGACCGGCGTCGGCGAGCGCGGTGCGGGCCGCGGCCGTCCCATAGGAGACGAAGCTCCGCCCCCACTTGCCCCACGGGTGCATCCCGGCACCGAGTACGGCGATGTCGTTCACGACCGCTCCTCCGCTTCGCCCCGGTGCTCCCGCTCCCCGCACTCCACGGGCCGCCAGTTCCAGGTGGTCCAGACGTGCAGGTCGTCCTCGTTCAGGACGCCGGGCACCACCTCGACCTCGGTGCCGACGGCCAGATCGTCCGTCGAGACGCCGGGCGCCGCCTGCCCGAGCACCACCATCGCCTCGGCCGCCAGCTCGACGGCGACCAGGGTGTACGGCTCCCAGGGCGCGTCCGGGTCGGAGACGTAGGGGGCCGGCGGGCGGTACCGGCCGTCGGTGTACGACCAGACCCGGCCGCGCGGGGAGAGCGGGACCTCGGCGAGTTCACCGCCGCCGGGGCAGCCGGGGTTGCGGCACCAGCCGTCCTCGCGCGGGAAGAAGACCGACGCGCAGGCCGTGCAGCGGGTGCCGAGCAGGCGGAACTCCGCCTCCGGCACGGTGTCGTCGGTGAACCAGCCGGCCACCACCGGTCTGCGTGTCCGTGCCATCGAGCCCTCCCGTACCACCGGCCACCACTGATCTGACGAAGCGTCAGAAGTGTGGCACGGGGGGACCCGGCGGGGAAGCCTCAGTGCCCGGCCACGGACCGCCGCGCGACCGGGAAGTCGAAGAAGGTCGACGGGAAGGGCTCCGGCTTGAACGTGAAGTGCCACCACTCCTCGGGCAGGTTCACGAACCCCTGCCCGGCCAGCACCCCCTTGAGGAGCTGCCGGTTGGCCCGCTGCGCGCCCTGGATCCGCGGGTCGTCGGTGTGCGAGCGCGTGTCGAAGCAGTCGTACCCGGTCCCCATGTCCACGGAGTTGTCCGGGAACCGCTCCTCCCGGGGGCCGTAGCACTCCGCCAGCCGCTCGCCCGGCACGTACGCGCGCGTGGGCACGGCCGGCAGCCGCACGATCGTCAGGTCCACCGTCGAGCCCCGGCTGTGCCCGGACTTCTCCGCGATGTAACCGTCGGCGAACAGCCTCGACTTGTCGACCAGGGGATAGAACTCGCCCTTCATCCGCTCGTCCGCCAGGTCCTTCGCCCAGCGCACGAAATGGTCGACGGCCCGCTGCGGCCGGTAGCAGTCGTAGACCTTGAGCGTGTAGCCCCGGGCCAGCAGCCGTACCTGCGCACGGTGCAGCGCCTCGGCCGCGGGCCGGGTCAGGATGCACAGCGGCTGCCGGTAGCCGTCGACCGGCTCGCCCACGAAGTTGTGCTCCGTGGTGTAGCGCATCTCCTGGAGGATGGTCCGGTCCACCGCGCTCAGGGCCACGAACTCCGCCGGGGCCTTCGGCTCCGGCGCCGCCGACGCCGGGGGAGCGGGCGCCGCGACCGAGCCCGAGACGGCGAGCAGACCGGCCGCGGTCACGACGGCGAGGGTACGGAAAACGGAAGCAAGTCCTGTCATGCGCCCCCGTCTACCAGTTCCGGCAGCGCCGGGAAAGGGCGATCGCATACGGTCGGCCCGTGAAGGACTCTTACTGCTCTTCCTGCGGCGCGGCCCACCCGGCCGGCGCCGGCTGGCCCCGCACTTGCTCGGCCTGCGGCCACACCGCCTACCGCAACCCGCTGCCCGTCGCCGTCGCCCTTCTCCCGGTCACCGACGGGGCGGGCACCGGCCTCGTCGTCATCACCCGCACCATCGAACCCGAGCGAGGCGGGATCGCCCTGCCCGGCGGCTTCATCGACCACGCCGAGGACTGGCGCGCCGCCGTCGCCCGCGAACTCCGCGAGGAGACCGGCATCCCGGCCGCCGCCGACGACGTCCGACTCGCGGACGCGCTCAGCTCCCCGGCCGGCCACCTCCTCCTCTTCGGCCTCCTGCCCGCCCGCCCCGCCGCCACCCTCCCGCCCTCCACCCCCACGGACGAGACCAGCGGCCACCACGTGCTCCACGCACCCGGGGAACTCGCCTTCCCCCTCCATACCGAGGCGGTACGGAAGTGGTTCGCGGGGCAGTACGGCTGAGGCGCGGGCGCGCGGGCGGCCACCGGCACCGGACGCCCTCGCGCCCCCACCGTTCCCGCCCCCACCGTTCCCACCGCTCACCCCTCACCGCTCCCGACGTCGCCCCCCGACCCGTGAGCGCGATCCGTGAGCCTCAGCCGCCGGCACCTCGGACCTGTACCGGAAGACCCGCCTCCGTCACCCCGTCGTCCGTCACCCGCTCCACCACCACCCGGCCGTCGACGAGCCGCGACTGGTAGCGCTCGATCTCGGCCGGCTCCCAGCCGTCCCCCGTGTCCCGTACGACCAGCCCGCCGCCGGTCCGCCCCGCGGCGGGTGCCCACACCTCCAGGGCGAGCCCGCCGTCCTCGCCGCGCACCGCGAGCACCGACCCCGCCCGGGCGAGGACCGGCACCCGGGAGAGCGGCGCGTCGAGCAGCACCTGCCCGGGCCCCTCGTACGCCTGCCCCGTCGCCGTGTCGTACCAGCGTCCGCGCGGCAGCCGTACCGCCCGCCGGTCGGCGCCCCGCGTCAGGACCGGGGCCACGAGCAGCGCGTCGCCGAGCAGGAACGCGTCCTCGCAGTCACGCAGCACCCGGTCCTCCGGCGTCCCCCACCACACCGGCCGGACGTACGGCGCCCCCGTCATCCGGGCGAGCCGGGCCAAGGTCTCGAAGTACGGCCGCAGCCGCTCCCGTTCGGCCAGCACCCCGCGCGCGTGCTCCAGGACCTCGGGGCCGAACTCCCACGGCTCGCGCCGCCCCGCGTCGATCGCCGCGTGCGTACGGAACAGCGGCAGCCACGCCCCCAGCTGGTACCACCGCAGGAACAGCTCGGGCGACGGGCTCCCGTCGAACCCGCCCACGTCGGGACCCGAGTACGGCACGCCGCACAGCCCGAGCCCCAGCACCAGCGAGAGCGAGGCCCGCAGCCCCGGCCACCCCGTCGACACGTCACCCGACCAGGTGCCCCCGTACCGCTGCATGCCCGCCCAGCCCGAACGGGAGAAGAGGAACGGCCGCTCCTCGGGCCGCAGCCGGCGCAGCCCCTCGTACCCGGCGCGCGCCATCGTCAGCCCGTACACGTTGTGCGCCTCCCGGTGGTCACCGCCCCGCCCGTCCAGCGCGTGCCGCGCCGAACGCGGCAGCGTCGTGTCGCCGAAGGGGGCGAAGGCCACCGGCTCGTTCATGTCGTGCCACACGCCCGCGAACCCCTGCCGGAGCCGCTCCTCGTACAGCCCGCCCCACCACTCCCGTACCGCCGGATCGGTGAAGTCCGGATAGGCGCACGTGCCCGGCCACACCTCCCCGTGGACCTCCCGCCCCCGCCCGTCCCGCACGAACGCCCCGGCCGCCCGCCCCTCGTCGTAGACCGCGTTCCCCGGCTCGGCCTTCACGGCCGGGTCCACGATCGACACCAGCCGCACGCCCTGCTCCCGCAGCTCCGCCGCGAGCCCCGGCAGATCGGGGAACCGCTCCAGGTCCACCGTGAACACCCGGTGCCCGTCGTAGTGGTCGATGTCCAGGTGCACGGCGGACAGCGGCAGCCCCCGCTCCCGGTACCCGGCCACGATCCGCCGCACCTCGCGCGCGCTGCCGAAGCCCCAGCGCGCGTGCTGCGGGCCGAGCGCCCAGGACGGCGGCAGCGCGGGCGCTCCCGTCAGCGCCGCCCACCCGTGCAGCACGCGCGCGGGGGTGCCGACCACCACCCAGCAGCGCAGCGGACCGCCGTCCATCCGCACCTCGCTGGTCCCCGGCCGGTCGTGCCCCGACCCGGCCCCCTCCTCGCCCTCGGCCAGGGTGACCCGGCCGTCCCAGGAGTTGTCGTGGAACGCCAGGTGCGTACCGGCGTCCGAGACGACGAACTGCACGGGCATGGTCAGGTAGAGCGGATCGTCCCCCGGTACGAAGCCTCCCTTGGCATCCGTGTTCCACAGCCGGTACGAGCCGTCCCGCAGCCGCGGCCCCGCCGCCCGACCCCCGAGCCCGAAGAACCGCGCGTCCGCCGGCACCTCACTGCGCTGCACCCAGCGCGCCCCCGCCCCGTCCCCGCCCGCCACCGGCTCCCACCAGCGCGGCGGCAGATCCCGCCGCAGCACCACCCCGCCGGGCGTACGGATCTCCACCGCCCCGTGCCGGGACACCGCGACCGTCACCCGCTCCGACACGATCCGCCACCCGCCGGCCGTGTCCGTTTCCAGCGACGCGCGCGGGTCCGGCTCGGGCGCCTCGGCGGCGAGGGCGTACGAGGGCAGCGGCCCGGCTCCGTCCCATCCCCAGAACACGGTGCCGCCCGCCGACACGGAGATCCGCAGCGAGGACCGGGCGAACCGGACGGTCCCTCCACCGGGCTCCGCCTCCGCCTCCAGGGCCAGCCCCGGCACCCTGGCCCGCTCCGCTCCGCGCGGCGGCAGCCCCCACGCGTCCGTGCGCCGGCCCCGCCACGCCGTCCGTACCGTCCGCAACCCCCGCACCGAACCGAACACCTTGATCGAACGCACCAGTCCACGACCGTCCATGACGATCACCCTGCCACCCACCTGGGGCGATACCGGCTTCGTTCAACTTCCGTTCACCCATGGTGGGGGCACATATTCAACTGCCCGACCATGGGCGGGCAGCCCTGGTGCGAAAGACGATCACATGGCATCGTCCTGTCAGCCGCGTTACGCGCACATCCCAGCACGTGCGCGGGACACACGCCGACCCCGCGTACAGCCAGGGAGCCTCCCCAATGACATCAGCGCAGACCGAACCGCTCTGGCAGCCGGACGACGAACGCATCGCCTCCGCCGCCGTCACCCGCTTCCAGTCCTGGGCCGCCGAACACCACGGCGCCCCGGCGGACGGCGGATACCCGGCGCTCCACCGCTGGTCGGTCGAGGAGCTCGAAGCCTTCTGGCAGGCGATCGTCGAGTGGTTCGACATCCGCTTCACCACCCCGTACGAGCGGGTCATCGGCGACCGCTCGATGCCCGGCGCCGACTGGTTCCCCGGAGCCACCCTCAACTACGCCGAGCACGCCCTGCGCACCGCCGACGAGCGACCCCACGACACGGCACTGCTCCACGTGGACGAGACGCAGGAGCCCACGCCGACCACCTGGGCCGAGCTCCGCCGCCAGGTCGGCTCCCTCGCCGCCGAACTGCGCACCCTCGGCGTACAGCCCGGCGACCGTGTCAGCGGCTACCTGCCGAACGTCCCGCAGTCCGTCGTGGCCCTGCTCGCCACCGCCGCCGTCGGCGCCGTGTGGACCTCCTGCGCCCCGGACTTCGGCGCTCGCAGCGTCCTCGACCGCTTCCAGCAGGTCGAGCCGGTCGTCCTGTTCACCGTCGACGGCTACCGCTACGGCGGCAAGGAGCACGACCGCCGCGACACCGTCGCGGAACTGCGGGCCGAGCTCCCCACCCTCCGCGCCGTCGTCCACATCCCGCTCCTCGGCACCCCGGCCCCCGAGGGAACCCTCGCCTGGGACGACCTCGTCGCCGGCGACAGCGAGCCGGTCTACGAGCAGGTCCCGTTCTCGCACCCGCTGTGGGTCCTGTACTCCTCCGGCACGACCGGTCTGCCGAAGGCGATCGTCCAGTCCCAGGGCGGCATCCTCGTCGAGCACGTCAAGCAGCTGGGCCTGCACTGCGACCTCGGCCCCGAGGACGTGTTCTTCTGGTACACCTCCACCGGCTGGATGATGTGGAACTTCCTCGTCTCCGGCCTCCTCACCGGGACGACCGTCGTCCTCTACGACGGCAGCCCCGGCTACCCCGACACCGCCGCCCAGTGGCGCGTCGCCGAACGCACCCGCGCCACCCTGTACGGCACCTCCGCCGCGTACGTCATGGCCTGCGCCAAGGCGGACGTCCACCCGGGCCGCGACTTCGACCTCTCGGCCGTGAAGTGCGTCGCCACCACCGGCTCGCCGCTGCCCCCCGACGGTTTCCGCTGGCTCCACGACGAGGTCCGCGAGAACCTCTGGATCGCCTCCGTCAGCGGGGGCACGGACGTCTGCTCCTGCTTCGCGGGCGCCGTCCCCACCCTCCCGGTCCACATCGGCGAACTCCAGGCCGCGGGCCTCGGCACCGACCTGCAGTCCTGGGACCCCGCCGGCAAGCCCGTCATCGGCGAGGTCGGCGAACTCGTCGTCACCAACCCCATGCCGTCCATGCCGATCCACTTCTGGAACGACCCCGACGGCAGCCGCTACCGCGACAGCTACTTCGAGATGTTCCCGGGCGTCTGGCGTCACGGCGACTGGATCACGATCACGGACCACGGCTCCGTCGTCATCCACGGCCGCTCCGACTCCACCCTCAACCGCCAGGGCGTCCGGATGGGGAGCGCCGATATCTACGAGGCCGTGGAACGATTCCCGGAGATCCGCGAGTCCCTCGTCATCGGCCTGGAGGAGCCGGACGGCGGCTACTGGATGCCGCTCTTCGTCCACCTCGTCGACGGCGCCACCCTCGACGACGAGCTGATCGACCGCATCAAGCGCACGATCCGCAGCGAACTCTCCCCCCGCCACGTCCCCGACGAGATCATCGAGGTACCCGGCGTCCCGCACACCCTCACGGGCAAGCGCATCGAGGTCCCGGTCAAGCGCCTTCTCCAGGGCACCCCCCTGGCCAAGGCCGTCAACGCCGGCTCGGTCGACGACCTCGACCTCCTCCACTTCTACGAGTCCCTCGCGGCCGACCGCCGGGGCTGAGGCCGTGTCCGGGAAGTCCCGTCCGGCCTCCGGGCAGACGGGACTGCTTTCCGGACACGACCTGGCTCCCACCACGACCGAGGGCCCGCCGATCCGACAGGATCAGCGGGCCCTCGGCCGTCGGAGGTCAGTCCGCAGGGAGCTCTCCGGGCGCCGGGGCGGCCGCCTTGGCGAGCACCGCCGACACCCCGAGGACCGTTCCGGCGGCCCCGGCCGACGTCGTCTCGGTGAGCACGGTCCGCTCCCCGAGGAACGCCGACGTCGTCCGGTCGAAGATCCACTGGGTCTGCTCGCCGTGGGCGGTACGGGCCACGGCGACGCCCTCGCGCCCGGCCGCGTCCGTCGCGGACGGCAGGACGGTCACCCCGGGGATCCGCGCCGCCGCCTCGTACAGCGCCGCGGTGACCTTGGGCGGCGCCCAGGTCTCGGCGAGCAGGGTCCCGATCGCGGTGAACGCCCGCTGATCGGCGTCGCCCCCACCCGCGCGCGTGCCGTCCTGGACCAGGCGCAGCAGCACCTCCGGATCCGTGGGCAGCGTCGCCACGTACGCGTGGGTCGGGTTCGTCACGGAGGGAGGCGCCGCCGCGGCGGTGCTTTCGCGCGGCTCGGCCCCGCGATGGTCCAGCTCGTACACGGGCGGCTCGGCGCCGCCGAGCGGTGTGTCGGCGGCTCCGGCCTCACGCAGAAGACCCGGCCGGCTGCCGTCGACGGAGAGCCACACCTCACGCCGGTGCGCGGCCGGCAGTGTGGCGGTGCCACCCGCCGCACTGCGCCCCGCGAACGCGACGAGGCTCTTGACGTACACGTACCCCCCGGGCCGGGCGTCCGGGACGGGAGCGGCAGCCGCGGCGAGCGCCGCGCCGGACAGCACCCGTACGGCGTCGGGCGACGCCGACTGCCCCACCGTCACCCGCCCGGGAGATCCGGCCGGCCTCTCCCCGGGCGCCAGGACGACGACACCCGCGACGACCGCGCAGGCGACCGCCGGCGCGGCGATCCACCCGGCGCGGAACCCCCGGCGCGGCGCACGAGCCCCGCCGCCCGCGCGGGCCTCCGCGCCGTCCCCGGCGTCCAACGCGGTCCGCAGCAGGGCGTACCTCATGTGCCCGTTCCGCTCCACCGTCAGGTCGGGTACCGGCGGCGGCGGCAACAGCTCGGCGAGTTCGGCACGCAGCAGGTCATCGGTGTCGGCCTGCGGCCGGCCAGAGGCGAAGGCGTTCATGCCTGGTTCTCCGTGTTCTCTCGGACGGTCGAGCGGAAAGCGCCGGCGCCTGAGCCGACGAAGGACGGGAGTGCGGATTCCGGCCCGGCGGCGGGAAACGCTGTTCCGGGTACGGCACGGACCGCGGCTTCGGGCCGCGCAGGCGACCCGCCGGACGGCTCGGCCCGGCCCGGCGGTCCGACGATCGGCCCGGGCCCGGACACGCCGGACGGCTCGGCCCGGTCCAGCGGTCCACCGACCTGCCCGGGTCCGGTCACGACAGGCGACCGGGACCCGCCTTTGCCGGCCTCCCCGGGCCCGGTCACGACGGCCTCCCCGGGCCCGGTCACGACGACCTGCCCGGATCCCGCTCCCGCGGCCCGGCCGGATCCCTCTCCGCGGGCCGGGCCGGCTCCGCGCCCGTCGGCGCCCCACCGCCCGCCCGAGCGTGCCGCGGCGGTCGCCGACCGCTCCTGCCGCCGCGCCGCGCGCAGTTCCGCGTCGGCGAGCTTGCGGAGCCGCTCACGGGCCCGGGACAGCCGGGACCGTACGGTCCCGACGGGGACACCGAGCGCCTCACCGGCCGCGGCATAGTCCAGACCGGCCCAGACCACGAGGGTGAAGACCTCGCGCTCGCGCCGCCGGAGTTTGCCGAGGGCGGCGCGGGCGGCCCGTATCTGCTCCCCGTCCTGCATCCGGGTCAGGACGTCGTCGGCGAAGTCCGGCAGGACGCCCCGCTCGGGGAGCCTGGCCAGCGCCGCGTCCCTCCGCCGCGCCTCCCGAGCAGCCCCGCGCATGATGTTGGTCGCGATGCCGAGCAGCCACGGACGGAGGCTTCCGCCGTCGGCGTGCACTCTCCCGCGACAGCGCCAGGCTTCGAGGAACGCGGCGGAGACGACGTCCTCGGCGGCCGTCCGGTCACCGCACACCCGGTAGGCGTAGTGGTACAGCACGCGTGCGTGCTCGTCGTACGCCTCGCCGAGCGCCGAGGGGTCCCCGGCTCGGAAACGATCTCTCATAGGTGATTCCACATCTGGCACTGGTCGCCGGTTCGTCCGGGTTCCCGTGACCTGGAGCACACCCCCGACGGATGTGGCCCAGGTCACGGGAACGCTCCGGCCGTCGCGAGCAGTGCTGGGCATGAACGATTTCCCGACGTCCCACCGCCCGACCGCCGACACGGCCCCCGGCACGACCCCGAGCACCGCGGGCCGTACGGCCTCCGGCGCGAGCCGTCGCGCGGTCCTGCGGACCCTGGCCATCGCCGGAGTGCTCGCCGGCACGACCCTCTCCGTACTGCCCCCGGCCGGCGCCGCGGAAGGCGCCCCCGAGACGTACACGCTGACGATCCGGCATCTCGACCGCGCGGGCACCGCCACCGGCGGATACCTCACCCACGTCATCGGGATCTCGGGCCCCGGCGCCGAGCAGGAGACCGCGCCCTACGACGAATCCGGCACCGTCACCCTCCGCCTGCCCCAGGGCCGCTACCTGCTCGACTCCACGCTGTCCGGCCCGGATCCGGCCGCCGGAACCGACTGGATCGTCCAGCCCCGCCTGGACCTGAACGGCGACACGACCGTCACCGTCGACGCCCGTACGACCTCCCCGGTCGACGTCCGCCCGCCGGAGCCGGACGCCCGCTACCTGAACAGCCTCGCCTTCGTCGAGGCCACCCACGAGGGCAGGACCCGCTCCGCGAACGTCATGATGGCGCGCGACGGCCTGCGCGTGGCCCACCTCGGCCCCGCCGCCGAAGCCGGCTCGGTCAAGGAGTGGATCGACACGTACTGGTCCGGCGCGGGCGCCGACTACGCCCTCGGCTACACCTTCACCTCGAACCGCGCCCTCACCGGCCTCGTCCGGCACCCCGCCGCCACCGACCTGGCCACCGTCAAGATCCGCGCGGCCGCCCCCGACGGGGCGCCCGCCTCCGACGGCGCCGCCCCCACCGGCTTCGTCTCCATCCAGCCCAGCGCCGGTCCGACGGTCGGTCTCGCCCGGCCGCTCCGGCTGCCCGGCACGGCGACCGTCCTCGTGACCCCGGAGCGGGGCCTGTGGGACGTCGACCACACCGGCCCGGCCGCCCCCGAGACCCCGCCCAACCGGTACTCCGCCTACGGCTTCGCGGTACGCGCGGGCGCCACCACCACCCACACCTTCGGCAACGCCGTCTTCGGCCCCGCCCTCGACACGACACCCGGCGCACGCCCGGCGGGTGTCCGCGACGGCGACACCCTCGCCCTCGACGTCCCGCTGCTCGCCGACGGGGACGGCCACGCGCCGAGCGCGCCCCGCTTCCACGGCGCCGGCACCACGCTCCACCGCGACGGCGTCCTGATCGGCAGCCGGCAGGGCGACCCCGGCCGCGCACGGTTCACCACCGCGCCCGGCCGCGCCGCGTACCGGCTCACCGCCACGGCGACCCACGGCGACGGCCCGGCCGCCGGCGGACGCGTCACCGCCTCCTGGACCTTCGTCTCCGGCGGCACGTCCGGCCCCACCGCGCTCCCGCTCAGCATCGTCCGCTTCACCCCCGCCCTCGGCCTCGACGGCACCGCACCCGCCGGCACCCTGGTACGCGTGCCGGTCACCGTCCAGGGCGCCGCCGCCGAGACCGGCGTCCGGTCCCTCACCGTGTCCCTGTCCACCGACAACGGCACGACCTGGACCCGCGTCCCCGTGCTCGACGGCAAGGTGGGCTTCCGTACTCCCGCCGCCGGCCGAACCGTGTCCCTCCGCGCCGAACTCACCGACACGAACGGCAACACGCTCACCCAGACCCTGCGCAACGCCTACCGGACCCGCTGACCCTGACCCGTCTCGCGCACGGACGCGGGCGGACGCTCCGGGGGAGGCCCAGACCTCCCCCGGAGCGTCCCCGTGTCAGCCCCCGTACGTCGCCTGCGCGTCGCCGAGCACCTCGCCGAAGTCGGCCGCGAGCCGCGCCGCGTCCGCCGGCGCCAGCGTCGCCGTCGTGATCCGGACCGCCGGCGGTGCCGCGATCCTGAACCGGGCGCCCGCCGCGACCCACCAGCCCTGCGTCCGCAGCCCGTTGACCACCGCCGACTCGTCGCGCACGGGCACCCACACGTTGAGCCCGCTCGCCCCGACGGCACGGATCCCCCGCGTGCCGAGCGCGCCGATCAGCGCCGTACGCCGCTCCGCGTACGCCGCCTCGCCCGCCGCCACCAGCTCGCGCACCGCCGGGTCGGTGAAGAGTCCCGCGACCGTCTCCTGGAGCACGTGACTGACCCAGCCGGAGGTCATCAGCATCCGCCCGTCGTGCCGCGCCATCGTGACCGCGTCGCACGCGACCCCGGCCCACCGCAGATCGATCCCGAGATGCTTCGACACGGTCCGCACCTGGGCCCACCGGTCGAGCCCCGCCGCCGCGAGCGTGTGCGCCGCGGCGCCGCCGACCTCCGCGTTGTGGTCGTCCTCGACGACGAGCACCTCGGGGAACTCCCGCAGCACCGCCACGAGTTCGTCCCGCCGCGACCGGGTGAAGAACGCCCCGATCGGACACTGGCCGCGCGGGCTGCACACCACCGCGCGCACCCCGGCCCGCAGCGCCGTCCGCAGCGCGTCCGGTACGAGCCCCTCGCCGTCCACCGCGACCGGGACCATCCGCAGCCCGAGGGCGGGCACCAGGTCGAGCAGGTGGTGGAAGCCGGGATCCTCCACGGCCACCGCGTCACCGGGCCGCACCTCCGTCGACAGGAGCCGCGCGATGCAGTCGAGCGCGCCGTGCGCGAACGTCACGTGCTCCGCCGGCACCCCGTCCCGCTCGAACCACTCCCTGGCCAGACCCTCCAGGACCGGCAGCCGCGGGGCCGCGCGATGGGACCCGTACACCGGGGTGACGGCCGACGGCGGCCGCAGTACGGGCAGGAACGCCGGGTCCGGATGGCCGCCGGCCAGGTCCACGAGCCCGGCCGGAACGCGCGGCGGACGCCGGGACGCCACCGACGGCACCTCCGCCACCACCGTGCCGCCCCGGCCGCGGGTGACGATCAGCCCCCGTTGCCGCAGCTCCTTGTAGGCCGTCGCCACCGTCCCCGGACTCACCCCCAGAGTGTCGGCGAGCCGCCGCACGGGGGGCAGGGCGTCGCCCGGTGCGAGCCCTCCTTCGGCCACGCCCCGCTCGACGGACGCGGCGATCCCCTTGGCTGTCATGCCCTCGATCGCATATTGTGCTGCCACGTAACTGATTATGTATCAATACAAAAGAACGCGCAAGGGGGACCCATGAGCCGCACCGCCCGCCCGCCCCGCCCACCCTTCAAGGACCGCATCCCCGGAGGCCGCGACGGCCGCCGCATGCTCCTCATCGGCTTCATCGACAAGTGCGGCACCGGACTCTGGTCCACGGCCATGGCCCTCTACTTCACCTACGTGACCGGCCTCGGCCTCGGCCAGGTCGGTCTCCTCATCGCCCTCTCCGGCGCGGCGGGCATCGCGGGCGCCCCCCTCGGCGGCCGGCTCGCCGACCGCTTCCCCCTCGTCCGCGTCATCATCTGCACCCAACTCCTGCGCGCCGCGGCCCTCCTCGCCCTCCTCACCACCGACGACTACCTGCTCCTCGTCCTCTTCTCCGCCGCCGGCGCCCTCCCCGACCGCGCCACCAACGTCCTCACCAAGCTGTACGCGGCCCGCGTCGCCGGCCCCGACCGCGTCCGCTACCAGGCCATCAACCGCACGACCTCCAACATCGGCTGGACCCTCGGCGGCCTCGGCGCGGCGGCCGCCCTCGCCGTCGGCTCCACCACCGCCTTCCAGCTCCTGCTCGTCGGAGACGCCCTCTCCTATCTCGTGATGGCCGCCCTCACCCTCCGCTGCGCCGAGCCCCCCGCGCCCACCGCGTCCCGCGTCGCCGCCGCCTCCACCGACACACCCCCCGCGGCCAAGCCCTCCAACCCCTGGCGCGACCGGGGCTTCCTCGCCTTCACCGCGGGGGAGACCGTCTTCTTCCTCCACGACTCGATCCTCCAGGTCGCCCTCCCGCTCTGGATCGTCCACGCCACCGACGCCCCCGTCGGCCTCGCCCCGCTCCTGATGGTCATCAACAGCGCCCTCGTCGTGGCCTTCCAGGTCCCGCTCTCCCGCTTCGGCGGCACCACCGCAGCCGCCCGCCGCCTCTTCACCCCGCTCGCTGGCCTCTTCGCCGTCGGCACGCTCGCCCTCGCGGTCTCCCCGCTCGGCAACCGGACCCTCGCCATCACGGCCCTGGTCACCGCGGCCGTCGCCCTCACCTTCGCGGAGATGATCCACACCATCGCCTCCTGGGAGATCTCCATCGCGCTCGCGCCCGACGACGCCCAGGGCGCCTACCTCGGAGTCCACGGCCTCGCCCAGTCCACCCAGCGCTTCGCCGGCCCCCTCGTCATGACCGGGCTCGTCTCCGCGGGCCCCCTCGCCTGGCCCTTCCTCGGCGCCGCACTCGTCGCCACCTGCGCCGCACAGAACCGTCTGGTCCGCCGACGCCTCACCGAACCGTCACTGTCAGTGGCGAAGGTTACGGTGAGTGAGCACTGATCGAAGCGTCACCAGGGGGAGACATGACCCGGACCGGCACCACCACCTCGGCACACCTCCGCCGCGCCCTGCGCCGCGAGGTACCCACCACCGTCGGCCTCCTCGCCGACGAGCACGACTTCACGGCGATGCGCCGCTACCGCACCTTCGTCTTCGACGACCACACCGTCTACCTCCAGCAGGTCGAGGCCCTCCTCAAAACCCTCGCCGGCCAGGGCGGCCACACCACCGTCACCCTCTTCGACCCCGAGGAGTACGCGGCCTGGTGCACCGAAACGGACCTCGACCCCGACCACCCCACCAGCCGCGGCCGCTTCACCGCCCACCTCGCCGCCACCGGCGCCCGTGTCACCTATACAGGGCAGCCCCTCACCGCCCTCCTTCCCGAACTCGTCGACACCGCCGTCCGCCACGCCACCTGGGAGTTCGCCACCACCGTCCTCGCCACCTCCGGCCCCTGCGCCACCTGCGGCGAGGACATCGGCCACGCCGCCTTCGAGCGCGCCCGGCGCCTCCTCGCACGACTCCTCGAAGCCGCCGGACCCGGCACCCACCACCTCGTCTGCAGCGTCCCCGCAGCCGGCGACCAGCTCCTCGCCGTCCTCCACACCCACGGCACCACCCACCCCGAGGACACCGCCGCCACCGAGTTCACCGCGGTCCTCGCCGCCGGCATCGCCCTCGCCGCCCCCGCGGGACTCGTCCTGCGCACCACCACCCCCGGCAGCCGCGACCGCCTCCACGGCTGGCGCCTCACGGACGGCACCCTCACCCCGCTCACCGAGGCCGAGGTGTTCGCCGCCTACTGCACCGACGCCCGCACCGGAGAACCCCTCTCCCCGGAACCGGGCGTCGACCACCGCGCCGGATTCCCCCTCACTCCCGACCCCGACGACGACCATCCCCTCCACCACTGACCCCCCGTACGCCGAAGGGGCCTCCCGCCACCCATGTGACGGAAAGCCCCTTCGATCAACGCCGTACCCCCGGGATCACTCCCCGGACAGCACCGCCTGCGCGGCGATGCGCGCGTCGTGCGCCGTGTCCGCGGCCCGCGCCGCGGCCGCGGCCCGCTCGCACTGCGCCAGCGTGTACTTGGCCAGCGTCGCCCGCACATACGGGATGGACGCCGCACCCATGGAGAGGGAGGTGACCCCCAGACCGGTCAGCACACAGGCGAGCAGCGGATCCGAGGCGGCCTCGCCACAGACACCACAGCTCTTGCCCTCGGCCTTGGCCGCCTCGGCGGACAGCGCCACCAGGTCGAGCAGCGCCGGCTGCCACGGGTCCTGGAGCCGGGACACCGCACCGACCTGACGGTCGGCCGCGAAGGTGTACTGCGCCAGGTCGTTCGTGCCCAGCGACAGGAACTCGACCTCCTGCAGGATCGAGCGCGCCCGCAGCGCGGCCGAGGGAATCTCGACCATCGCACCGAACTTCGCCCGCAGCCCCGCCTCACGGCACGCGTCGGCGAACGCCTTCGCGTCCGTGCGGTCGGCCACCATAGGCGCCATGACCTCGAGGTACACGGGCAGGCCCTCGACCGCCTTCGCCAGCGCGGTCAGCTGCGTCCGCAGCACCTCCGGGTGGTCCAGCAGCGACCGCAGACCCCGCACGCCGAGCGCCGGGTTCGGCTCGTCCACCGGCGTCAGGAAGTCCAGCGGCTTGTCCGCACCGGCGTCGAGCACCCGCACGACCACACGGCCCTCGGGGAACGCCTCGAGCACCTTGCGGTACGCCTCGACCTGCTTCTCCTCGGACGGCGCCTTCTTGCTGTCGTCCAGGAAGAGGAACTCCGTACGGAACAGACCGACGCCCTCGGCACCGGCCTCCACCGCCGCCGGCACGTCCGCCGGCCCGCCGACGTTGGCGAGCAACGGCACCTTGTGCCCGTCGGAGGTCGCACCCGGACCACTGGACGTGGCCAGCGCGGCCTTCCGCGCCGCGGCGGCCGCGGTCAGCTCCGCCTTCTTCTCCTCGCTCGGCTCCACGAAGATCTCGCCCGTGGAACCGTCGACCGCGACGAGCGTGCCCTCGGCCAGCTCACCCGCACCCGGCAGCGCCACGATGGCCGGCACGCCGAGCGCCCGCGCGAGGATCGCGCTGTGGCTGGTCGGCCCGCCCTCCTCGGTCACGAACCCGAGCACCAGCGTCGGGTCGAGCAGCGCCGTGTCGGCCGGCGCCAGGTCGCGGGCGATCAGCACGTACGGCTCGTCGCTGTCCGGCACGCCCGGCATCGGCACGCCGAGCAGCCGCGCGACGATCCGGTTCCGCACGTCGTCCAGGTCGGCGACCCGCCCGGCCATGTACTCACCGGCACCCGCCAGCAGCTCGCGGTAGTGCGAGAAGGCGTCGTAGATTCCCCGCTCGGCCGTGCTGCCGACCGCGATCCGGCGGTCGACGTCGGCGATGAGCTCCGGGTCCTGGGCGATCATCGCCTGGGCCTCCAGCACCGCCTGGGCCTCGCCACCGGCGAGATTGCCCCGGGCGTTGAGGTCCGCGGCCACAGCTTCCACGGCCTGACGGGCGCGCCCCTGTTCGCGCTCCGCCTCCTCCGCCGGAATCTGCTTGGCCGGCGGTTCCAGGACCGCGGTGCCCATGTGCCGGACCTCGCCGATAGCCACTCCGTGGCTCACGCCGACGCCTCGCAGCGTTGTCTCCATCTCACCCGTCTCCGATTGAGCGACGGCCCCGGCCGCCGCGTTGAATGTCGAACCCGCGGTCGTCACGAGGACGAACCGGCTCAGTTCCAGCCGAAGAGCTGGTCGCCGGCCTTCACGTCGCCGTACTCGATGACGTCGTAGAGCGAGTCCGCAGTGGCCTCCAGGGCCACGATGGGACAGATGGGGGACTTGCCGGCGGCCTCGACCTCGGCGGGGTTCCAGCGCACGACGGCCTGTCCGCGCGTCACGGTGTCACCCTTGTTCACGAGCAGCTCGAAGCCCTGTCCGTTCAGCTGGACGGTGTCGATGCCCAGGTGCGTCAGCACACCGTGTCCGTCGCCGTCCACGACGACGAAGGCGTGCGGGTGCAAGGAGACGATGACCCCGTCGACAGGGGACACCGCCTCCGAGGGCTCACGTACGGGATCGATGGCGGTGCCGGGCCCGACCATCGCACCGGAGAAGACCGGGTCGGGAACTGCGGCGAGACCGATGGCGCGTCCAACAAGCGGCGACGTCACGGTTGTCATGGGAAGCCTCCCAGGGGCGGAGATTGTGTGGCGCCGTCACTACCTGTCCTGGACGGCGTACTGTTCTGAAGCGTAAGTCATAAGAAGTCCCGGTTCCGCCCGAGACGTACCAGTTGGGCGGAGCTAGGGACCACCAGCGACGGTTTGCCTCTACTGACGGTGGGATGTACTGTCGTACTCCTGCCTGACCCCAACGCGGCTTTGAGTCGCGGGTCGGCAGCACCTATCAAGCCAGATCCTAACCCCAGTGGTCTACACCTCTGCATGCTCGCGGAGGGGTGGTCAGGGGGACCGAGAAAGCCTGGTAATGTTTGACCCCGCCGGGAACGAAGAAGCGAAAGCGAATTCCGACCGGCAACCCGCTCCAGCGGGTGGCAGAAACGGGAAATCGGATCTGCTAGGCTGGAAACACGAAATACCGAAGGGAAAGCCCGGAGGAAAGCCCGAGAGGGTGAGTACAAAGGAAGCGTCCGTTCCTTGAGAACTCAACAGCGTGCCAAAAATCAACGCCA
>NZ_JBHWAQ010000064.1:0-25042 GCF_042743475.1 Streptomyces sp. NPDC059534 | reverse complement strand
ATCCCGCGGGGCGGGCCCGAGCCCCCGCGGGCCCCCCCCCCCCTACGGCCGTCTCCGCCGCCGCGACGGCAAGGGCCCCCGCGCCGTCCCCCGTTCCCGCCGTTACAGTCCGGATATGAGCAAGCCCCGTTCCCTCGCACTGCCGCCCCGTACCCGTGCCCGTCGTCTGGTCACCGCGCGTGGTGACTTCGCCGTCCTGGACACGGCGGCGGCGGGCGGGCGGCGGGGGACGGTGCTGCTGCTGCCGGGGTACACGGGCAGCAAGGAGGACTTCCTGGCGCTGCTCGGACCGCTGGGCGAGGCCGGGTACCGGGCCGTGGCGGTGGACGGGCGGGGCCAGCACGAATCGCCGGGGCCCCGGGGCCGGAGGGCGTACCGGCGCAGGGCGCTGGCGCTGGACGCGGTGGCGCAGGCGGCGGCGCTCGGCGACGGGCCGGTCCACCTGGTCGGCCATTCGTTCGGGGGCCTGGTGGCCCGGGCCGCGGCGGCGCTGGCCCCGCGCGCCTTCCGCTCCCTGACCCTGCTCTCCTCGGGCCCCGGCCCGGTCGCCCGGCCGCAACGGGTCCGGGTGCGGGTGCTGCGCGGCGCCCTGGCGCTGCTCCCGAAGGAGCGGGTGTGGCAGGCGATGTGCCGGCTGGACAGCCGCGGCGAGGAGCCGGGCGCGGCGGACCCGCCGGAGCTCACGGAGTTCCTGCGGCGGCGCTGGATGCGGACCCGGATCGCCCAACTCGCCGGGGCCGGACGGCTTCTGCTGGACGGTCAGGACGGTACGGCGGAGCTGGCCGGGCTGCGGATGCCGCTGCACATCGCGTACGGGGCGGACGAGGCGGTCTGGTCCCCGGCCGATCTGTCGGCGGCGGCGGCCCGGACCGGCGCGCACCACACGGTGGTGGCGGGCGCGGGCCACTCCCCCAACGTGTCGCACCCCCGGGAGCTGGCCGACCGCCTCGTCGGCTTCTGGGAGCGCGCGGACGCCCCCGCGGGTGGCGGCGCCGCCACCGAGGTCAGTACTGCGCCTTGAGGTGCTGCCAGAAGCCGTCGCGCAGGGAGCGCCGGAGTGAGGCGTGCCCGCGCAGGGAGCGGCTGAGCAGGCGTTCCGCCTCGACGAGCAGGTCCTGGTCGACCGGCCCGGGCAGGTAGGGGGCGCTCGGCAGGAGCTCGGCGAGCGCGTCCCGGCCGCGTTCGCCGAGCCAGGCCGCGGCGATCTGGGCGCCGACGAACCGGACCTCCTCGCGGGAGGGCGGCGGCTCGCCCTCGTTCTCGTAGGTGGTGACGGGTCGGCGGGTGACGTACGGGCGGCAGAAGTCCAGCTCGAAGGTGCGCTGGCTGTCGACCTCCCAGAGGAGCGCCTCGGCCTGGTTGCGTCCCTCGGCGGCCTCGATGCCCCAGAGGTGGACGCGGGCGCCGTAGCCCTGGGCGGCCTCGACGGCCGAGACGAGGTCCTCGTCGCCGCCGACGAGGGCGGCGTCGCTGATGGCGCGGTGGCGGGCGAGGGACTCCAGGTCCGTGCGGATGAGGGAGTCGACGCCCTTCTGCTGGTTGTTGGCGTTGAGGTTGCCGAGGCGGACCTTGACGTCGGGCAGCTCGGCGATGGCCTGCTGCTCGGGGGTGTGGATGCGGCGTCTGGCCCCGTCGTACCAGTAGACGCGGAGCAGTCTGCTGTCCGCGAAGATCGTGCGGGCCTTGTCGATGAGGGCCTCGATGAGGCCCTCCGCGTCGAGGTCGAAGGAGCGCCGGTCCTCGGTGCCCGCGACTAGCAACCCGGCCGCAGCATGGACGTAACCCGCGTCGACGAAGATGGCGTGGGTGGAAGGGGTTTTGGCCACCTCGGCCAGCATCCGCTGGAGGAGCTCGTTGGTGCGCTCCAGACGCGCGTCGAAGGCGCGCAGGCGGGCGTCGGTCTCGGTCACCTGAGTGGTCTCTGCGTCGTTCATACGGGGCTCATTGTCCGCCCGTGACGGCGTGGCCGCCACACCCCCCTACCCGTCAGTAGTTAGGCATCCGAAAATTTTCTTTAGCGTAAGGAATGTTTGCAGGGTGCACCTCGTTGTACCCCTGTGTAACGCAGTTCTCCATCAGGAGGATCAACTCAGACGAAGGGAGAAGCCTGTGCGCTTCGAAATCCTGCGACTCGACGACATCGACGGCACGCCCGTCGACCGGACCGTCGTGGACGCCGCCTCCGTCAACCGGATCGTGCAGCAGGCCGCCTCGATCGGCCAGCGCATCTGGATCCGCCCCGCCGAGACCACGGCCTCGTAACAGGTCGGGTCCACCCCACGCACCGCGCCCCCGCACGGACTTCGCAAGAGCGGAATCCGTACGGGGGCGCAGTGGTGTCCGGGGCTGCCCCGGGCGGCGGCTCAGGCGTTCTGGATCACCTGGGTGATGCCGTTGATGATCTGCTGCACGGCGATGGCGGAGAGCATCATGCCGGCGAGCCGGGTGACCAGGACGACGCCGCCGTCCTTGATGACCCGGATGATGACCAGCGAGTACCGCATGGTCACCCAGAGCACGACGTGCATGGCGGCGATCGCGGCCCAGACGGAGACCTGCGAGGCGACGCTGTCGGCGTTCTGCACGGCGAGGATGACCGAGACGATCGCGCCGGGCCCGGCGAGCAGCGGCATGCCGAGCGGCACGAGGGCGACGTTCACGTCCTTGGTCTGCTTCGGCTCGTCCGTCTTGCCGGTGAGCAGGTCGAGCGCGATGAGCAGCAGCAGAAGACCGCCCGCGATCATCAGCGCGGGGACGGAGACGTGCAGGTAGTCCAGGATCTGCTGGCCCAGCAGACCGAAGACGGTGATGACGCCGAAGGCCACCGCGACGGCCTGCCAGGCCATCCGGCGCTGCACCTTGGCCGGGCGGCCGGAGGTGAGGGCGAGGAAGATCGGGGTGATCCCGGGGGGATCCATGATGACGAAGAGGGTCAGGAACAGCGAGCCGAAGACGGCGGCGTCGAACACGGTGGGGTGCCTTGCGGGAGAGGTCGAACAGTGGGGTGTGATCCCTGACCCCGGGGCGGAATGCATGATTCCGGAGGCGAGGCAGGGAGGATGCCACCCCGCGCACGGCGCGGAACCGTACGGGGGCGGACCAGGAAGACGAAGGCGCCACGACGGGCAGGGGCGGACCACGGCCCCGTGCCGGCGCACCGGACACGGAACAGGGACCGGCCGACCGGCCGGGGAAGGTTCCCGGACGGGACCGGAAGCGGCCCGGAAGGGTTCCGGACCACGCGAGCCCGGGGACAGGGTCCCGGCACGCGGAAACCCTCCGGGATCACTCCCGGAGGCCGGTGCCGGGGCGCCCGACGCGCCCTAGGCGGCGGGTCCCCCCGCGCCGGGGACCGGGAAGGCCCCCGCGGCACGGCGGGTGATCTCGCCGTAGATCTCGGGGTCGGTGGTGTACTCGCCGAGGCGGCAGGTCTTGCGGCTGCCGTGGTAGTCGCTGGAGCCCGTGGCCAGCAGCCCGAGCTCCTTCGCGAGCCCGCGCAGCCGCGCCCGCGTCGCCTCGTCGTGGTCCATGTGGTCGACCTCGATGCCGTCGAGTCCGGCCTCGGCGAGCCGGGCTATCGACGCCTCGGGCAGCACCTGGCCGCGCTTGACGGCGAGCGGGTGCGCGAAGACGGTGACCCCGCCGGCCGCCTTGACCAGACGGATCGCGTCGACCGGGTCCAGCTCGTGCTTCCCGACGTACGCCCGGCCTCCGTCGGCGAGCCAGTCGGGCGTGAACGCCCCCGACACGTCGGGGACGACGCCGAGTTCGACGAGTGCCTCGGCGACGTGCGGGCGGCCCACGGAGCCGTCGCCGGCGATCCGGGCGACCTGCTCCCAGGTGACGGGGACGCCGAGCTCCTGGAGCTTGTCGACCATGGCGCGGGCGCGCGGCACCCGGTCGTCCCGGACGAGCTCGCGCTCGGCCAGGAGCGCCGGCTCCGTCGGGTCGAAGAGGTACGCCAGCATGTGCAGGCTGATCCCGTCGATCCGGCACGACAGCTCGGCGCCGGTGACGAGGGTCAGCCCCTCGGGCAGCGCCTCGATGGCCTCGGCGTGGCCGCGGGTGGTGTCGTGGTCCGTCAGCGCGACGACGTCGAGTCCGGCCGCGGCCGCGTTCCGTACGAGTTCCGCCGGCGAGTCCGTACCGTCGGAGGCCGTGGAGTGGGTGTGCAGATCGATGCGCACGACGCGGTACTCCGGGGGCTCGGCACGGACGAGGGACGCTCCAGCATAACGGGCGAATCGAACACGCCCGTACGGAACGTCACCGGTCGTTCCGGCCGGCCGGGCGCCGGCCTTCCCGGGTCCTGCACGGGCAGGACCTAACCGAGGAGCCGGGGGGTGAGGGCGCCGCAGGGCAGGAGCTCGACCTCGGCACCGGCGTCGCGCAGGTCGGTCAGGACCAGTTCGTCGTACATGAGGAGGCCGGACTGCTCGGGCCAGACGATCGCCCACAGCCAGAGGCCGCGCGCCTCGCCCGCGAAGACCGCGCGGTCCTGCGGGGCGCCGTTGACATGCCAGAGCGGGGTGGGCCGGCCCGCGGCGAGCACCTTGGTCTGCGGCGGCTTGTCGATGGCCATGCCGGGGCCGGGGTCGGGGCCGTCGATCCCGGCGTACCGGGCACCGAGGCCGACACCGAGTTCCTCGGCGACCAGGAGCAGTTCGCCGATCCCGCCGAGCGGTCCCGGCCCGGAGCACGCGACGGCCGTCGCGCGGCCGCCGCTGCGATCGTCGCCCGCGTACGCGACCCCGGTGAAGAGCCAGCCGACGGGCAGGGGCCACGGCATCCACACGGGAACGTGCGAGCGGTGCACCACGACACCGAGCGCCTCGACGCTGGGCGGGATCACGGGCTGGAGCGGGTGCACCGAGCCGTGCACGTCACACTGCCAGGAGTCGGCGAAGAGACCGGGCGCCCTGACCCGGCCACCGCACTTCGGACAACTGGGTTCGCCCCTCATAGGGCTCAACGGTCCTAGCTCTTCCGCCCCGCGTCAAGGACGTCCACGGACGATCACCCGTCCGGCCCGAGACGATCACCCTGGGTGGGTGGTCGCCTTGTCCGGACGGTTTCGGGCCTCGGATGACCACGGGGTCGGCGCGGGGTTCCGCGCTCCCGCGAGCGCCCCGGTCGCGGCCTTCCGGGCCGGCGGGGCTGGGGTCGGCGGGGCGGCGGGGCGGGGCGGCCTGGCGGGCCCTCAGTCCAGGTTCACGGACCGGCGCAGGGGATCGCGCAGGTCCGTCCCCCGGGCCAGCCAGCGCTCCTCCAGGGCCTGCGCCCCGTGAACCCGCTTCCACGCGGCCTCGTTGGAGGTCATCGGGAGGAGCGGGAGGAAGCGGACGGGGTCCATCGGCTCGTCGAGCTCCAGGTCCTCCACCAGACCGCCGGACTCGGCGACGAGGACCGAGCTGAAGGAGGCGCCGGGCCAGAGGGGGTCGCCGACGTCGAGCGAGGCGCCGGGGGCCACGACCACGCCCTCGACCTGCGGGGTGGCGGCGAGGACCGCGAGCGGGCGCAGCACCTTGTCGGTGTCGGCGAGCCCGGCCCGCACGGTGAGGACGAGCTCCGCGCGCGGACCCTTCACCGGGTCGGCGAGCGCGGAGGTCGGATCGGCCATCGGCTGCGCGGACATCCCGAGGGTCGCGTACCGCACGAGGTCGCCGTCGACGAAGCGCAGCACCTCGATCCGGTCCGTGCCGAGGAAGGTCACCGCGGCCCGCGCGTCCGGTTCGCCGAGCGCCGTCCGCAGCCGGGCCTCGACCAGTGCAAGAACTTGTGCCATGCGGGGAGCATAGATCGCGTATGGAACGGGCAAAGTAAGGGATTGACCCTCTGTCGGCTGATAGTGTTGGCCACTGGTCGGGATTCCCGACTGCTCGTCACACGTCATCCCCGACAGGGGACCGGCCGGAGGAGGTGGGACTGCGATGGACCGAAGTCGATCGGGTAGTACCAGCCGCTCTTCCGCCGCTTCGCACCCCCGCCCGGTGCGCTCCCTCCGGTGACGTCCGGGTCCGGCACGGACCCGCCTCTCCGGCATCTCGCTCGACGGAAGAGCAATTCGCCCTTTCCCAGTCTGTAGCGACCGCCGTCTCCGCGCCCCTCCGGTGCCGCCCGCTTTGTGGACGACGTACCTCCCCGTCCCCATTCCGGGCTGTGCCACGCTTCGCGCCGACGGCCGATCCGTGAAGGAGCACGCCCATGTCGATGATCCGTGACCTGACCGCCGCCGTCCGCCCGAGCCTGCGGCACAGCCTGCGCAAGACCCCCACCACGTACACCTCGTACGACCCCACCCGCGACCACTCGGCCTCCAGCGCCGTCGTGGACTGCGCCGTCTACCGCGACGGGCGCCGGATCGACGACCGCGAGTGCCTCACCCCGCGCGGCGCGATGCGCCAGGTGCGGGAGAGCGGCGGCTTCGCGTGGATCGGCCTCCACGAGCCGACCGAGGCCGAATTCGCCGGTATCGCGGCCGAGTTCGGACTGCACCCGCTCGCCGTCGAGGACGCCGTCCACGCCCACCAGCGGCCCAAGCTGGAGCGGTACGACGACACCCTGTTCACCGTCTTCAAGACCATCCACTACGTGGAGCACGCCGAACTCACCGCGACCAGCGAGGTCGTCGAGACCGGCGAAGTCATGTGCTTCACCGGCCCCGACTTCGTGATCACCGTCCGGCACGGCGGCCAGGGCTCCCTGCGCAACCTCCGCCACCGCCTCCAGGGCGAGCCGGAACTCCTCGCCAAGGGCCCCTCGGCCGTGCTGCACGCCATCGCCGACCATGTCGTCGACGGCTACATCGCGGTCGCCGACGCCGTCGAGCTGGACATCGACCAGCTGGAGATCGACGTCTTCTCGCCCGCCGCGAAGGGCTCCACCCGCGGCACCGACACCGGCCGGATCTACCAGCTCAAGCGCGAGGTACTGGAGTTCAAGCGGGCCGTCACCCCGCTCCTGCGCCCGATGCAGCTGCTCAGCGAGCGGCCGATGCGGCTGGTCGACCCCGACATCCAGAAGTACTTCCGGGACGTCGCCGACCACCTCGCCCGCGTCCAGGAGCAGGTCGTCGGCTTCGACGAGCTCCTCAACTCGATCCTCCAGGCCAACCTGGCGCAGGCGACCGTCGCGCAGAACGAGGACATGCGCAAGATCACCTCGTGGGCGGCGATCGTCGCCGTCCCCACGGCGGTCTGCGGCGTCTACGGCATGAACTTCGACCACATGCCCGAGCTGCACTGGCGGTACGGCTACCCGATGGTGCTCACCGGCATCATCGCGGTCTGCTTCACCATCCACCGCACCCTCAAGCGCAACGGCTGGCTGTAGATAGGCTTCGGCCATGACCGACACGCTGCCCACCGGCGCCCTCGTCGAGGAGGCCACCAAGAAGTCCGGCCTCGTCTGGGTGCGCGGCACCGGCCCCGCCCGCGCCCTCTGGCACGTCTGGCACGACGGCGCCGCGCACGTCGTCGGCGACGGCCCCGGCGAGCAGCCGCTCCCCGGCCTGACCGACGGCGGTACGGCCGAGGTGACCGTCCGCAGCAAGGACAAGGGCGGCCGGCTCGTCGCCTGGACCGCCGCCGTCCGCGAACTCGCCCCCGGTACGGAGGAGTGGGACGCGGCGGTCGCCGAACTGAAGGGCAAGCGGCTCAACGCCCCCGACGGCGAGGCCATGCCGGAGCGCTGGGCGCGCGAGTGCCGGGTACTGCGCCTCGACCCCCGCTCCTCGACCACCGAGCTGCCGGACGGCTCCCTGGCCGCCGTCCCGCTGCCGACGGAGGCGATCACCCGCCGCCCGGTGCCGGCCGCGCTGCCGAGGCTGCTCCTCGGCCGCAAGAAGAAGCGCTAGCCGCCCTTGGGGGCCCTTGGGGCCTACGTCCGGGGCAGCTGCTTGCCGTAGTCGAGGGTCTCTTCCCTGGACGGCGCGGTGAGGGGGAAGTCCCGGTCCCACTCGGAGAGCACCACGATGCCCGCTCCCCCGCCGCGCGCGAACTGCAGGGGGTACGGGAAGCCTTCGAGGGCCACGTCGAGGGTGCCGCCCTCGCCGTCGGCGCCGCCCTTGACCTTGACCGTGCGGACCCCGCCGATCTGGTCGCGGTCGCCCTTGACGGGCTCGCCGTGCAGACCGATCAGCCCGTCGAGGAGCAGGCCCATGTCGGTGAAGCCGCGCAGCTGCTTGTACGAGGGGTCGCCCTGCGGGACCTTCACGTACATGTCGTCGAGCTTGTCGGCGGCCTCGGTGTCGGCCTCCGTGGGCGTGTGCGTCGCCTTGTCGTCGTGGGCCCAGAAGCCCGCGTCGGCCTTCATATAGAGCGCGTCGCCGACGCGCAGCAGCTCGAAGGTGCTGTTCTTCGTCGTCACCGAGCCGGTGGCGCCGTCCTGCTTGAGGCGCATGTTCAGCTTGAACGTGCCGCCCTTGCTGACCAGCGTGCCGGACAGCCGTACCGCCTTCGCCGCGTCCGCGGCGGTCTGCGCCTTCTGCTCGATCTCGGGCGCGGAGAGCTTGCCGACCCCGTTCGTCCCCTCGTCCGGATCGGCGGCGCAGGCCGTGAGTCCCACGGCCAGTCCGGCGCAGAGCGCCAGGGGCGTGACAGCCCTGCGGATACGCGATGACGGGGTGCGGACGGTCATCTGCGCTGCCTCTCGTTTCGTGGGGGGTGACGGGCGCCGGCCCGTACGGGGGTGCCGGAACGGCGGCCGCGTTCCCGGCCGGGCGGAACAGCCGGGTCCGGTGCGGGGGCCGCCGGGGGAAACGGCAGTCCGCAGCGTACCCGGGCCGGGTGACGGGCCCCGCAGGCAGCCGTACGGAGGCGCTGCCAGGGCGGGGCGGAACGCCACCGGCTAGCCTGAACCCGGCAAAGCTCTGCAATCATCGGCAAGCTCTGCGAGGACTCGAATCGTGCGGCACCGAGGAGGCGCGTGGCATGGCGGCAGGCGCCCCCCGGATCTTCGTCTCCCACCTGGCCGGCGTGCCGGTCTTCGACCCCGTCGGCGACCAGGTCGGCCGGGTCAGCGACCTGGTGGCCATGCTCCGCGTCGGCCGCCGGCCGCCCCGGCTGCTCGGCATGGTCGTGGAGGTGCTGAGCCGCCGCCGGGTCTTCGTCCCGATGACCCGGATCACGGGCGTCCAGTCCGGCCAGGTCATCACCACCGGCGTGGTCAACATGCGCCGCTTCGAGCAGCGCCCCACCGAACGGCTGGTCCTCGGCGAGCTCCTCGACCGGCGTGTCCGGCTCGTGGAGAACGACGAGGAGGTCACCGTCCTCGACGTCGCCATCCAGCAGCTGCCCGCCCGCCGCGACTGGGAGATCGACAAGGTCTTCGTCCGGCGCGGCAAGGGCGGGGCGCTGCGCCGCAAGGGCGAGACGCTGACCGTGGAGTGGTCGGCCGTCACCGGCTTCTCCCTGGAGGAGGAGGGGCAGGGCGCCGAGAGCCTCGTCGCCACCTTCGAGAAGCTGCGCCCCGCCGACCTGGCCAACGCGCTGCACCACCTCTCCCCCAAGCGGCGTGCGGAGGTGGCGGCGGCCCTCGACGACGACCGGCTCGCCGACGTCCTCGAAGAGCTGCCGGAGGACGACCAGGTCGAGATCCTCGGCAAGCTGAAGGAGGAGCGCGCGGCCGACGTCCTGGAGGCGATGGACCCGGACGACGCGGCCGACCTGCTGTCGGAGCTGCCGGAGGAGGACCAGGAGCGGCTGCTCACCCTGATGCAGCCGGACGACGCGGCCGATGTGCGCCGCCTCCTGGCGTACGAGGAGCGCACGGCGGGCGGTCTGATGACCACCGAGCCGATCGTGCTGCGTCCGGACGCCACCGTGGCGGACGCGCTGGCCCGGGTGCGGCAGCAGGACCTGTCCCCGGCGCTCGCCGCTCAGGTGTACGTGTGCCGGCCGCCGGACGAGACGCCGACCGGCAAGTACCTGGGCACGGTGCACTTCCAGCGGCTGCTGCGCGACCCGCCGTTCACGCTGGTGAGCTCGCTCGTGGACAGCGATCTGCCGCCGCTGGGCCCGGACACCCCGCTGCCCGCCGTCACCAGCTATCTCGCCGCGTACAACATGGTGGCGGCGCCGGTGGTGGACGAGGGCGGCTCGCTGCTGGGCGCGGTCACCGTCGACGACGTGCTCGACCACCTGTTGCCGGAGGACTGGCGGGAGACCGAGTTCCACGATGAGGGGGCCCCGCATGGCGGCTGAGCGGACGCAGGACCGGGAGCGGGAACGCGAGCGGCCGTCCGCCCGCATCCGGCTGGACCTGCCGCGCGAGCGGCGGGCCCGGCTGCTGCCGGAGTACGACCCGGAGGCGTTCGGACGGCTCTCGGAGCGGATCGCCCGGTTCCTGGGGACGGGGCGGTTCCTGGTCTGGATGACCCTGACGGTCGTCGTCTGGATCGGGTGGAACATCTTCGCCCCAGCGCCGCTGAGGTTCGACGAGTACCCGTTCATCTTCCTGACGCTCGCGCTGTCCCTCCAGGCGTCGTACGCGGCGCCGCTGATCCTGCTCGCCCAGAACCGGCAGGACGACCGGGACCGGGTCAATCTCGAACAGGACCGGAAGCAGAACGAGCGGTCGATCGCGGACACCGAGTACCTCACCCGGGAGATCGCGGCGCTGCGGATGGGGCTGGGCGAGGTCGCGACCCGGGACTGGATCCGCTCGGAGCTCCAGGACCTGATCAAGGAGCTGGAGGAGCGCCGGGATCTATTCCCGTCCGGCGACGGCCGGGGAAGTGACGTACCCGACCGTTGACAGCCCTTTCATACGCCGGTGGTCGGCGCCGTACCATCGTCGGTATGGCTATGGAAGACGCGGTGCTCGAAGCACTGGCGACGGTGAACGACCCTGAGATCAACAAGCCGATCACTGAGCTCGGCATGGTCAAGTCGGTGGAGATCGACCCGGACGGCAGGGTCGCCGTCACGGTCTACCTGACCGTCTCCGGCTGCCCGATGCGCGACACCATCACGCAGCGCGTGACCGACGCCGTCTCCCGGGTCGAAGGTGTCACCGGCGTCGACGTCTCGCTCGACGTGATGAGCGACGAGCAGCGCAAGGAGCTGGCCGCGGCGCTGCGCGGCACGGGCGCCGAGCGGGAGGTGCCGTTCGCGAAGCCCGGCTCGCTGACCCGGGTGTACGCGGTGGCGTCCGGCAAGGGCGGTGTCGGCAAGTCGTCCGTCACCGTGAACCTGGCCGCGGCGATGGCCGCCGACGGTCTGAAGGTCGGTGTCGTCGACGCCGACATCTACGGCCACAGCGTGCCGCGGATGCTGGGCGCCGACGGTCGGCCGACCCAGGTCGAGAACATGATCATGCCGCCGTCCGCGCACGGCGTGAAGGTCATCTCGATCGGCATGTTCACCCCGGGCAACGCCCCGGTCGTGTGGCGCGGCCCGATGCTGCACCGCGCGCTCCAGCAGTTCCTCGCCGACGTGTACTGGGGCGACCTGGACGTCCTGCTGCTCGACCTGCCCCCGGGCACCGGCGACATCGCGATCTCCGTCGCGCAGCTCGTGCCGAACGCGGAGATCCTCGTCGTCACCACCCCGCAGCAGGCCGCCGCCGAGGTCGCCGAGCGGGCCGGCTCGATCGCCGTCCAGACCCACCAGAAGATCGTCGGCGTCGTCGAGAACATGGCGGGCCTGCCCTGCCCGCACTGCGACGAGATGGTCGACGTCTTCGGCACCGGCGGCGGTCAGAGGGTCGCGGACGGTCTGACCCGGACCACCGGTGCGACGGTGCCGGTCCTCGGCTCGATCCCGATCGACGTCCGGCTCCGCGAGGGCGGCGACGAGGGCAAGCCGGTCGTCCTCTCCGACCCCGACTCCCCGGCGGGCGCCGCCCTGCGCGCCATCGCCGGCAAGCTCGGCGGCCGCCAGCGCGGCCTCTCGGGCATGAGCCTGGGCATCACGCCGCGCAACAAGTTCTGAGCACGGGTGTGCCCATGCGTTCCGCCGGGGCGGAACGCGTGGGCACACTCCGAGCACCGGCCCGCAGAGGCCGCGCAGCATGAAGGGGCGCCCCTTGAGGGGCGCCCCTTCACCGTTCTACGCGTACGCGTCCAGGTCCTTGATCTGCGAGAACCCGAGCCCGTACGCGCTCATCCCCCGCCCGTAGGCCCCGATGTGGACGCCGGGCGCGGAGCCGGCGAGGACCCATCCGAACTCGGACTCGCGGTAGTGGAACGGCACGGGCACGCCGTCCACCGGCAGCGACAGCGTCGACCAGGGGGGCCCGGTGAGGTCGTCGGCGAGCTCGAAGGCCGTCTCGGTCTGCTGGTCCAGCCAGTTGTCACGCGTCGCGTGGTCGAGCGAGGCGGGCCAGGTGTGGACGAGCAGTCCGGAGCCGGCCAGCCAGGCGGCGGACGACACCGTGGTGGCGTCGAGGACGCCGGTGCCGTCGCCGGTGCGCCGCACCGGGTTCGCCGCGACCGTCACGACGACGGCGAAGCGCTCCTTCTCCACGCCGCTCGCGTCCGACTTTATGGACGGCGTGTCGCCGTGGCCGGTCGACCCGTGCTGCACGCTGCCGTCCGCCGCCGTGCCGACCTGCATCAGCCAGCGGGGCCCGGTGAACGCCTCGTCGAGGCCGTACCAGGCGAAGGGCGCGCGCAGGTAGCCCTCGGCGGTCCGCCGGGCCGTGGGCACGCTCTCCGCCCGACTCGTGGTCTCCATCTCGGCAGCCTCCTCGTTCCGTCAACAGAGGGAGGATAGCCACCAGGGCGCGTCGGGTCGGTGACAGCCCGTCGTCAGGTCGCGTCGGAGTCGTACGGAGGACGCTCGCCGGTGTCCGGCTTGTCCTGCTTCTTCAGCAGGTCCGGAGTGCCGTTGACCGGGGAGCCGTTGACGGCGGCGGGCGCGCTCGCGCGGCCGTGGACCGCGTCGGCGACCTCGTTCATCTCCTTCTTGAGGTCGAAGCTGCCGCGCAGCTCCTTGAGCTCCCGGAGGTCGTCGTTCTGCTCCATCTGCTTGCGGAGGAACGTCTTGGGGTTGAGGTCCTCGAACTCGAAGTCCTTGAACTCCGGGCCCAGCTCGCTGCGGATGTCCTCCTTCGCGCTGTCCGAGAAGTCACGTACCTTCCGGATGAAACGCGAGACGTCCTGGATCATCTTCGGGAGCTTGTCCGGCCCGAAGACGAGCACGGCGAGCACCACAAGAGCCACCAGCTCGAGTGCGCCTATGTCGCTGAACACCTAGTAGCTCCTTCACGCCGGTCCAGGGCCCGGTCCACGGTACCCGCCGAAACTGCCGCACGGGTACCTTGCGGCATCCATCACATGGCCCTCAGGTGCCCTGCGAAGAACCGAGGGTCAACGTCTTTGTCAGCTCTTTGCCGTTGCGGGTCAGGGTGAGTTCCAGCTTGTCGCCGGGGCGGTGGGCGCGGATCTTCACGATGAGCTCCTCGCCGTTGTGCACCCGCTGGCCGTCGACCTTGGTGATGACGTCCCCCGGCCGGAGGCCCGCCTTGGCGGCCGGGCCGTCGGGCGTGACGGACGCGGAGCCGTCCTTGCCCTTCTCGCCGACGCGGGCGCCGTCACCGTTGTACTGCATGTCGAGGCTCACGCCGATGACCGGGTGGGTCGCCTTGCCGGTGTTGATGAGCTCCTCGGCGACCCGCTTGCCCTGGTTGATCGGGATGGCGAAGCCCAGGCCGATGGAGCCGGGCTGGCCGGCGCTGCCGCCGTCGCCCTCGCCGGAGCCGCCGGCGGCGCGGATCGCGCTGTTGATGCCGATGACCCGGGCCTTGGAGTCGAGGAGCGGGCCGCCGGAGTTGCCGGGGTTGATGGGGGCGTCGGTCTGGAGCGCGTCGACGTAGCTGATGTCGCTGCCGTCGCCCTTCTCGCCGCCGGCGGTGATCGGGCGCTCCTTGGCGCTGATGATCCCGGAGGTGACGGTGTTGGAGAGGTCGAAGGGGGCGCCGATGGCGACGACGGGGTCGCCGACCCGGACGTTGTCGGAGTTGCCGAGCGGCAGCGGCTTCAGGCCGGAGACGCCGGTGACCTGGACGACGGCGAGGTCGTAGCCGGTGTCCTTGCCGACGAGCTTGGCGCGGGCGGTCTCGCCGCTGGAGAAGGTGACCGAGATGTCCTCGGAGGACGCGGCCCCGTCGACGACGTGGTTGTTGGTGAGGATGTGGCCCTTGGTGTCCAGGACGAAGCCGGTGCCCGTGCCGGAGGAGCCGCTGCCGCGGACGTGCAGGGTGACCACGCCGGGCAGGGCGCTGGCGGCGATCCCCGCGACGCTGTCGGGCGCGCGGTCGGTGTCCCCGGCCTCGGCCTGCGGCAGCTCGACGGTGGTGAGGCCGCCGTTGCGCTCGACGTACGCGCCGATCCCGCCGCCGATGACGCCGGTAATCAGGGCGAACACGAGGGCGCCCGCGACCGCGAGACCCTTCCGGGACTTCTTCGGCGGCGCCGGCTCGAACGCGAACCCGGGTCCCCCGGCCCCCCACGGGTCGTACTGCATCCACGGCGAGCCACCGGCCTGCGGCGGCACGGGCCCCTGCGGGTGCGGCTGGGGGTGCGCGTGCGGCTGGGGCTGGGGCGGCGCGGGGGGCACGGTGGCATGCTGCGGCGGTACGGGGGCGGGCGGGCGCTGCACGGGCGGCGCGGGCGGGCGCTGCACGGGCGGCGCGGGCGCCCACGGCCCGGGCTCGCCGTAGGGCGGCGTGCGGTACTCGTCGGGCGTGTGCAGCGGCTGCGGCGCGGGCTGCGCCTGGGGCGCGCCCTCCGGGGCCGCGGCCTCGGCCGGCGCGGGGGCCTGCGGGGGCGCCGGGTCGGCCGGGGCGGCGGCCGGGGGCTGTGCCGTCCCGGGCGCGGACTTCGTCATCTCGACGGCCGGCCGGGGCGCGGGCTCGGCCGCCAGGGGCTCCGACGTCAGCGGCTGAGGCTCCGTCACCCGGAACCCGGACGCCGGTGCCGTCTCCGTCAGGTCGGCCGCCGTGCCGCCGGAGGCTCCGTCACTCGCGGAGCCTGCCGGGGCGTCCGGCTCCGGCGCCACGGCCGGCTGGGGTGCGGGCAGGGGAAAGTCACCGTCGCCGTCCTCGGCCGGCGACGGCGCGGGTATCCGCGCCGCTTCCGGTGTGCTCGACGGCCGGCTCCACCAGTTCGGCTTCCCGTTGTTCATGCTCTCCCCGCAACCGCTGACCCGTACGCGCCCCTGGGTCGGGCGCCCGTGTCCCTGGATTCAACCAGGTCGCGGGTCAGCGGGGGGAGCCGAGCGGGTCGGTCGCCGGACTCGGTGCCGGGCTGGGGCCGGGGCCGAAGGCCAGCTGGAGGGCCGGGGCCGTCGGCCGTATGAACGGCGAGAGCGCGAGGAACGACTGCGTGGCCGGGTTCCGGAGCCGTACGGCCACCAGCGGCGTCGCCACGGAGCGCACCGCGTCCGGCGGCACGGCACCGGACGGGACCGTGCCCTGGGCCGCCGCCACGGGCCCGTGCGGCACGGGCGCCGGGGTCAGCGGGGTCAGGGGCTCGCCGGCCACGGACTGGGCGCCGTACCGCTCGCCGGAACGCGTGCCGCGCGAGGTGCTCGCGCCCGAGCCGCCGCCCGAGCCGCCCGCCGTGGTGGCGCGCAGCGGGGTGACCGCGGTGCCCGTGCCCTGGCCGCCGCGCGCGCTCGCGTTCACGGACGCCTCGATCGGCAGGGTGCCGCCGAGGGCGATCGCCGCGAACGAGACCGCGCTGGCCGCCGCGAAGGCGAAGCGCCGGCCCCGGCCGGAGGTGCCGGAGGAACGGTCGCCGACGTCGTGGATACGGAAACCGGTATTGGGACGCGGGGTGGCGACCGCGGCGGTGGCGAAGCCGTCGGCCTTCACGCCGCCGGTACCGAACAGCTCTTCCAGCGGTCCTCTGGGCGCGCCGGGGCCGCCCGGCGGGTCGCCGGGGCCGCCGGGGAGGCCCTGGAGCCGGGCGAGGAAGCCCGCCGAGGGCGGCGGCGGGGCCGCCGAGGCGAAGACGCTCTTCAGGTTGCGCTGGGCGTCGGCCTCCGCCTTGCAGCGGGGGCAGGTCGCGAGGTGGGCGAGGACCCGCTCGCGGGCGTCGTGACCGAGTTCGCCGTCGACGAGCGCGGCCAGCCGGTCCCCGAGGTGGTGTTCCGCGGGGGTCGGCGACGAGGGACGTGTGCCGCTCACGCTGTCCCTGCCTCCCATCCGACGGAGGCCAGGGCACGCTCCGCCCGGGCCTCGGGCGAACGGTGCTTGAGGGCCTTGCGCAGGTGGGAGCGCCCGCGGTGGATCCGGCTGCGGACGGTGCCGAGCTTCACGCCGAGGGTCGCGGCGATCTCCTCGTACGACAGTCCTTCGATGTCGCAGAGGACGACCGCGGCACGGAACTCGGGCGCGAGGGTGTCCAGCGCCTGCTGCACGTCGGCGTCGAAGTGCGTGTCGTTGAACACCTGCTGCGGCGAGGGTTCACGGCTGGGCAGCCGCTCGGCGGCGTCGTCGGCGAGCGCGTCGAAGCGAATGCGCTGCTTGCGGCGGACCATGTCGAGGAAGAGGTTGGTGGTGATGCGGTGCAGCCAGCCCTCGAAGGTGCCCGGCGTGTACGTCGACAGCGAGCGGAAGACGCGGACGAAGACCTCTTGCGTCAGATCCTCGGCGTCGTGCTGGTTGCCGGTGAGGCGGTAAGCGAGGCGGTACACCCGCCCGCTGTGCGTGCTGACGATCTCCTCCCAGGTGGGAGGGGTCCACGCCTGCGATTCCGCATCCGATGCGAAGGTCGCGGTGGTGGGAGCGGAGTCGGTGGTGCGGAAACGGTCAGCGGTGTCGGTCACGGATTTCGGCTCACCCGCCGACCTGAGAAGACGCCGAAGCACTCCTCCCCGATCCACAGGCGCAGCCGCACCTCCCCTGTCGGCTCTGGTGGTGTCCAGTGGAGCCCCTACCATAGCCACCTCGCCCGTTAGCTCCGGATAAGAATCTTTACGCGAATTTGGAACCGGCTCGCCCGGCTGCCTCCTGCCGCGTCTCTCCCCTGGTGAACGCCCGGTCCCATCAGCGGGTTCCCGCTGACAGCGGATACAGTCACCGTTGCGTCAACTACGGGGACAGGAGAGGGCCATTACCGCCAACCGGCAGACGAGCTGGTCGTTCGCCGACGCCTTCGTCGCCGAGGACGAAGCTCTGCGCTGGGCCCGGGAGCGGGCCCGGGAGGCAGGGCTGCCCTCGGTGTCCCCGGGCACCGGTGGCGCGCTGCGTCTGCTCGCGGCGACGGCGGACGCCAAGGCGGTGGCGGAGATCGGCACCGGTACGGGCGTGTCGGGCATCTACCTGCTGCTGGGGATGCGGCCGGACGGGGTCCTGACGACGGTGGACCTCCAGCCGGAGCGGCAGCAGCTCGCCAAGACGGCGTTCCGTGCGGCGGGCTTCGCCGGCAACCGGGCCCGGTTCATCCCGGGCCGTGCCCTGGACGTGCTGCCGCGCCTCGCGGACGGCGGGTACGACCTCGTCTTCTGCGACGGCGACCGGCTGGAGTACCTGGACTACCTCGCTGAATCGTTGCGCCTTCTGCGACCTGGGGGTCTGGTCTGCTTCGAGGGGGTGTTCGCGGACGGCCGCACGGTCGACTCCGCGGCCCAGCCGCCGGAGGTCCAGCGGGTCCGCGAACTGCTGCGGGCCGTCCGGGAGAGCCAGGACCTGGTGGCCTCCCTGCTGCCGGTCGGCGACGGCCTGCTCTGCGCGGTCCGACGCGGCTGACGCCTGCCCCACGTGGCCTGACGCCCCGCCCCACGTGGCCGGCCCGGTCAGGCCCCCATTGCCCCCGCCGACGCCCTCCATGCCCGCTCTCCGGGGCCCACGGGCCTTCCGGGCTCCTCCCCCGACCTCACGGCCCTCCCGGGGCCGGACGCACCGCTGCCCCGGCACGGCGGACCGTACCGGGGCAGCGCATGGGAGATCGTGGAGAGTCGGGTCAGCCGACAACCTTCTTCAGGGCATCGCCCAGCGCCTCGGCCTCACCCGGGGTCAGCTCGACGACAAGCCGACCGCCGCCTTCGAGCGGTACGCGCATGACGATGCCCCGCCCCTCCTTGGTCACCTCGAGCGGGCCGTCACCCGTCCGCGGCTTCATGGCCGCCATGCTTGTTCCCCTTCCTGAAACCAGCTCATCGTCAGCCGGGCAGCTCCTTGTGTGGAGCACGCGTCACCGGCTTCGAACACATTGCTTCCAGGTCATTATCCCGCATCACAGGACCCGATGACCAACATCGATCTGCATCGCTTGCGCAACGCGCTCTCGCAAAACCCCATATTTCGGCGACCGGCCTGCGATACTTCGCCGCTCGGCGTCGGCCGACGGGCCCTGGTTCTTTGACGCAGCTCACATGTGCGGGGCGGGTGATCTCCGCCATGCTGGGCTGGTCAACCACGCAATGAGGCGAAGGGAACCCGATGGCCGACACGGTGCTGTACGAGGTGAGCGAGGGTCTCGCCACCATCACGCTCAACCGGCCCGAGGCCATGAACGCGATGAACGTGGCGGCGAAAGTCGCCCTCCGGGACGCCGCGGAGACGGCCGCGGCGGATCAGGCCGTACGGGCGGTGCTGCTCACCGCGGCCGGCGACCGGGCGTTCTGCGTCGGCCAGGACCTGAAGGAGCACGTGGGCCTGCTCATGGCGGACCACGAGTCCGGCACGAGCCAGACCATGAACACGGTCCGCGACCACTACAACCCGATCGTCAAGGCGCTGACGGGCATGCGGAAGCCGGTCGTGGCGGCGGTGAACGGCGTGGCGGCGGGGGCCGGATTCGGCTTCGCGCTCGCGGCGGACTACCGGATCGTCGCCGAGACGGCCGCTTTCAACACCTCGTTCGCGGGTGTAGCGCTCACCGCCGACTCGGGCATGTCCTGGACGCTGCCCCGGCTGATCGGCCAGAGCCGCGCCTCCGACCTGCTGCTCTTCCCGCGTTCGATCAGCGCCCAGGAGGCGTACGAGCTCGGCATCGTGAACCGCCTGGTCCCGGCCGCCGACCTGTCCGCCGAGGCCGTGAAGGTGGCCCGCACCCTCGCGGAGGGCCCGACGGTGGCGTACGCGGCGCTGAAGGAGTCCCTGGCGTACGGCGCCGACCACTCGCTCGCCGAGGCCCTGGAGAAGGAGGACGAGCTCCAGAGCCGGGCCGGCGCCTCGGAGGACCACACCATCGCGGTCCGCGCCTTCATCGCCAAGGAGAAGCCCCGCTACCTGGGCCGCTAGGCCCTGGGCGCCGCGGTCCCGGGGCGGTCGGCTAGCGGCCGCCCCGGGCCACGCACCCGGTCACGTGGTCGTCGACCAGGCCGCACGCCTGCATCAGGGCGTAGGCCGTGGTGGGGCCGATGAAGCGCAGGCCGCGCTTCTTGAGGGCCTTGGAGAGGGCCGTGGACTCGTCCGTGACCGCCGGGACGTCGGAGACCGTGTGCGGGGCGGGGCGGGTCGCCGGGTCGGGGGCGTACGACCAGATCAGGGTGTCGAGTTCGCCCGGGTCCCAGCCGGCGAGCAGCTTCGCGTTGGCGAGGGTGGCGTCGATCTTGGCGCGGTTGCGGATGATGCCCTCGTCGGCGAGGAGCCGCTCGCGGTCCGCCTCCCCGAAACCGGCCACCGAGGCGATCTCGAAGTCCGCGAAGGCGCGCCGGAAGCCCTCACGGCGGCGCAGGATCGTGATCCAGGACAGGCCCGACTGGAACGCCTCCAGGCAGAGCCGCTCGAAGAGGGCGTCGTCGCCGTGGACGGGGCGGCCCCACTCCTCGTCGTGGTACGCCACGTAGTCCTCGGTGGACAGTCCCCAGGGGCAGCGCGGCAGCCCGTCCGGGCCGGGAACCGCCGCTCCCGCCGTCACGGGCGGTCCTCCCCGAGGTCGCCCGTGCCCGCGTCGCCCGAGGCGGCGCCGGCGAGCGCCTCCTCCAGCTCGGCGATCCGCGCGTCCCGCTCGGCGATCTCCGCTCCCAGCCGGACCAGGACGTCGTCCACGTCCGCCATCCGGTAACCGCGGGCCGCGACCGGGAGGCGGAGCGCCTCGACGTCGGCGCGGTCCACCGGGCGGGCCGCCGGAAGGGGGTCGACCAGCTGCTCGGGGGCCACCTCGGGCAGCACCTCGCTGTCGCCGCCGCCGACGACGGCCAGGGTCACCGCGGCCACGACCACGACCATCGTGATGAGCAGAAACCAGAACACCTGCGCGCCTCTCCCCGGAGTGGAAATCGTTCCGAGCCGATCGTGCCATGCGCCACCGACGGTTAGGGTCACAGGCGAACGGACGCGAGGGAGGACAAAAGGGATGCTGCGCTTGGGACGGCGTGAATTCGGGCCGCACGAGCCGGTGATCATGGCGATCGTGAACCGGACGCCCGACTCCTTCTACGACCAGGGCGCGACCTTCCGGGACGAGCCGGCGCTCGCCCGCGTCGAGCAGGCCGTGGCCGAGGGGGCGGCGATCATCGACATCGGCGGGGTCAAGGCGGGTCCCGGCGAGGAGGTGACGGCCGAGGAGGAGGCGCGGCGCACGGTGGGCTTCGTCGCCGAGGTCCGCAGGCGCCATCCCGACGTGGTGATCAGCGTGGACACCTGGCGGGCCGACGTCGGCGCGGCGGTCTGCGAGGCCGGCGCGGACGTCCTGAACGACGCGTGGGGCGGGGTGGACCCGGACCTCGCGGAGGTGGCCGCGAAGTACGGCGCGGGGCTCGTCTGCACGCACGCGGGCGGCGCGGAGCCGCGTACCCGGCCGCACCGGGTGGAGTACGACGACGTGATGGCCGACATCCTGCGCGTGACGGTCGGGCTCGCGGAGCGGGCGGCCGCGCTGGGGGTCCGCCGGGACGCGATCATGATCGACCCGGGTCACGACTTCGGGAAGAACACCCGGCACAGCCTGGAGGCGACGCGGCGGCTCGGCGAGATGGCGGAGACGGGGTGGCCGGTGCTGGTGTCCCTCTCCAACAAGGACTTCGTCGGCGAGACGCTGGACCGGCCGGTCAAGGAGCGGGTCCTGGGCACGCTGGCGACGACGGCCGTCTCGGCCTGGCTCGGTGCGCAGGTGTACCGGGTGCACGAGGTGGCGGAGACGCGGCAGGTCCTGGACATGGTGGCGTCCATCGCCGGCCACCGCCCGCCGGCCACGGCCCGCCGCGGGCTGGCGTAGGACGACGGCCGTCCGTCGCGGGCCGGCATAGGACGACGGCCACGGGCCTTCACGGGCCCGGGCGGGGCGACGGGAGGGGCGCCGGCGGGTCGGTGCCCCTCCCGTGCCGCTACTTGCCGGTCTCCTTGGTGACCAGCGCGACCGCCTCGTCCACGTCGTCCGTGACGTGGAAGAGCAGCAGGTCGCGCTCGGACGCCTTGCCGCCGGCGACGACGGAGTCGCGCAGCCAGTCGACGAGGCCCTTCCAGTACGCGGTGCCGAAGAGCACGATCGGGAACCGCGTGACCTTGCGGGTCTGGACCAGGGTCAGGGCCTCGAAGAGCTCGTCGAGGGTGCCGAGGCCGCCGGGGAGGACGACGAAGCCCTGCGCGTACTTCACGAACATCGTCTTGCGGACGAAGAAGTAGCGGAAGTTCACGCCGATGTCGACGTGCTGGTTGAGCCCCTGCTCGAAGGGGAGCTCGATGCCGAGGCCGACGGAGACGCCCTTGGCCTCCCTGGCACCCTTGTTGGCCGCCTCCATGGCGCCCGGGCCGCCGCCCGTGATGACCGCGAAGCCGGCCTCGACGAGCGCCCGGCCGATCCGCACCCCCGCCTCGTACTCGGGCGAGTCCGGCTTCGTGCGGGCCGAGCCGAAGACGCTGATCGCGCTCGGCAGTTCGGCCAGTGCGCCGAAGCCCTCGACGAACTCGGACTGGATGCGCATGACCCGCCAGGGGTCGGTGTGCACCCACTCCGAGTCGCCCTCGGTGTCGAGCAGTCGCTGGTCCGTCGTGCCCGGCTGGACCTGGTCCCTGCGCCTGAGCACCGGACCGAGACGCTGCTCCTCGGGCTTCGCCATTCCCTCGGGAATGCCCATGGCCTGCTCCCTCCGCCGATCGGCGATCAGTGGTGGATCGACCGCCGACTGATCTTCTGGTCCGGTCAGAGTAGGACGACAGAGGTGACGAAACACGAAATTACGGAAGTCAGGCAGTCAGCCAGTCGCGGAGCCGTGCCTCGCAGTGGTGGATCCGCTCGACGGGGACGTGCTCGTCCCGCTTGTGCGCGTAGATGGGATCGCCCGGCCCGTAGTTGACGGCGGGGACGCCGAGGGCGCTGAAGCGGGAGACGTCGGTCCAGCCGAACTTGGGCTGGGCGCTGCCCCCGACGGCCTTCATGAACGCCTCGGCGGCCGGGTGGGAGAGGCCGGGCAGGGCGCCGGGGCTCTCGTCGTCGACGACGAACTCGGCGATGTCGCAGCCGTCGAAGAACTCCCGGACGTAGGCGAGGGCCTCGGCCGGGGAGCGGTCGGGGGCGTACCGGTAGTTGACGGTGACGGCGCAGGCGTCGGGGATGACGTTGGTGGCGACGCCGCCCGTGATCGCCACGGCGTTGAGGCCCTCGTGGTACTCCAGGCCGTCGATGACCGGCTTGCGCGCCTCGTAGGCGGCGAGGCGGGCGAGGATCGGGGCGGCGGTGTGGATGGCGTTGGAGCCCATCCAGGAGCGCGCGGAGTGGGCGCGCTCGCCGGCGGTGTGCAGGATGACGCGCAGGGTGCCCTGGCAGCCGCCCTCGACCTGGGCGTCGGAGGGCTCCAGGAGGACGGCGAAGTCGCCTTCGAGCCAGTCCGGGTGCGCGGCGGCGATCTTGCCGAGGCCGTTGAGGTCGGCGGCGACCTCCTCGTTGTCGTAGAAGACGAACGTGAGGTCGCGGTTGGGCTCGGTGACGGTCGCGGCGATCCGCAGCTGGACGGCGACGCCGGACTTCATGTCGGAGGTGCCGCAGCCCCACAGGATGCCGTCCTCGTCGAGCCGCGAGGGCACGTTGTCGGCGATCGGCACGGTGTCGATGTGGCCGGCGAGGACGACCCGCTCGCCGCGGCCGAGGCGGGTCCGGGCGACGACGTTGTTGCCGTACCGGTCGACGGTGAGGTGCGGCAGGAGGCGCAGGGCCTGCTCGATCGCGTCCGCGAGCGGCTGCTCGGTCCCGCTGACGGACGGGAAGTCGACGAGGGCGGCGGTGAGCGCGGCCCCGTCCTGGGACAGGTCGAGGGGGCCGTCGAGCGGGGTGATGTCTGCCATGTGCCGACCCTAACGCGCCCTCCAGTACGGTGGGCCCGTGTCCGAGTCCACCCGCCCGCGCCGTCGCGGCCGCCTCGCCCGTTCCACGGCCGCCCTCGCCGTGCTCCTCGGCCTCGCCTCCTACGTGGCCGTCCACCAGATGACCGGCAGCAAGGGCGCGCCGCGGTGCAGTGTGGGCAGCGGGGAGAACCGGTACGAGTTCACTCCGGAGCAGGCGTCGAACGCGGCGACGATCTCGGCCGTGGGCACCACCCGGGGGCTGCCGGAGCGGGCGGTGACGATCGCGCTGGCGACGGCGCTGCAGGAGTCGGCGCTGCGGAACATCGAGCACGGCGACCGGGACTCGCTCGGCCTCTTCCAGCAGCGGCCCTCGCAGGGCTGGGGGACGCCGGCGCAGATCATGGACCCGGTGTACGCGTCGGGGAAGTTCTACGCGGGCCTGGAGAAGGTCCCGGGGTACTCGCGGCTGCCGCTGACGGTGGCGGCGCAGAAGGTGCAGCGGAGCGGTTTCCCGCAGGCGTACGCGAAGCACGAGCCGGACGCCACGCTGCTGTCGGCCGCGCTGACCGGCCGGTCGCCGGCCGCGCTGACCTGTACGACGGGCAGGGCGGAGGGGCCGCCGGGGGATCCGGCGGTGTTCCGCGCCGAGCTGGTGCGGGCTTTCGGCGCGAAGGCGGCGCCGAAGGCGGTGACGGGCGGTCCGTCCGCGGGCCGGTCGGCGGCGGAGCCCGTGGTGCTCGCGGTGCCGGTGCGGGCGGCGAAGGGGACGGGTTCGGCTCCGGGGGCCGGGTCGGACGAGCGGCGCGGCTGGGAGCTCGCGCAGTGGGCGGTGGCGCGGGCGGACACGCTGCGGGTCGTCGAGGTCGGGTACGGCGGCCGGGTGTGGCGCGCGGGCGAGGCCGACGGGGGCTGGTCGAAGTCCGCCGGTCCGCTGGCCGCGGGCGGGGAATCCGTCCGGGTGCGGCTCGCGCAGTAGCCGGTCATCCGTACGGCGGTTCACTCGGCCGTGGCACGGCCCGGTCCGAGGCGCGGGAAATTCGAGGCGGCTCGGCGGCGCAATTCCCGGCTGTCACTCCACCCCCTCAATCCCCTTGGTGCACAAGGGAAGTGACGGTTCGGCAGACGGCCGCGCAATGACGCGTTCGTCCGTTTTCCTCCCCACCCGACAATACGACGCATTACCAACTCTTTACCTTCGACCGCCGCAACCTCTCCCGCCCCAGGGCCGGTTGTCACTGCGTCCGAACGAACACCTCGCACCTCGTCGAAGGAGCACCATGTCCCTCCCCCTGACCCGTCGGATCGCCCGCGCCGCCCTCCTCATCGCGGCCGGAGCAGCCCCCGTGGTCGGTGCGGCCGGCTCCGCGAGCGCCCTGGACCACAGCCTCGTGCCGACCGGCGCCCTCGGCGGCGTCACCGCCCTGGACGCCGCCGGTGCGGGCAGCGCCGTCGACAGCGCCTCCCAGACCACCACGGGCGTCGTCGGCGCCGCGGGCGGCCAGGCCGTCGGCACCGCCGTCCCCGCCGCCGGCAAGGCCGTCGGCTCGGCGGGCAAGACCGCCACCCCGGCCGCCCAGAAGGTGGCCGGCGACACCGCCGGCAGCGCGGGCGAGGTCGTCGGCAAGACGGCCGGCGCCGCCGCCGAGGGCGCCGAGGCGCCGACCGGGGGCGCCCTCGGCGGCGGCCTCGGCAACCTGCCGACCGGCCAGGCGCTCGGCGCCGCGCCGCTCGGCGGCCTGCCCATCGGCTGACACCGGCACCACAGCACGGGAGGGGCCCCCGGGGCGGGCGCGCCCCCGGGGCCCCGGGGCCCCGCGGCGGCGCCGGCGGCGGTCGACTGGGTGTGCGCCCATTCCAGGACGTTGAG